>JBGQIE010000113.1:0-9120 GCA_041498315.1 Candidatus Eiseniibacteriota bacterium | reverse complement strand
ATCCAGCTCAGCCTACTGGACCAGCAGACTGGCGTTCGCGAGCCCGGCTCCGGACCTCCAGTCCCACGGCGCTATACACACGATCAGTCCGTCACGCTGGGTCTCACCTACCGATTCACCGGGCGCTTCAACGCGCCGGGGTTCGAAGCCCTGTCCCGGACGACGCGACCCGCAGCCGGAATCTGACCTCGAGGCGGGCCCGTGAGCCCGGCGCGGTTTGCTCGGGCCCGCTCCCATCACCGGTTGTTGAGCAACCGGTACTGCAGGCTCCGCCCGGAGAGCACGAGCCCCTGCTCGAGCTGGTCCGGCGTGTCACCGTCGTTGCCCGGCGCGTAGATCGGCCGGACGAAGTACAGGCAGTTGCTGGAGGCCTGCGCCAGCCGCTCCAGCTCTCGGAACGCGCCCACGTTCATCGAGCCGAGCTGGGGCACCAGGTTGATGTCGGTTCCGCCGCCGAGCGTATGGGCCATCATGTGCCCGCGGTGATATCCCGGCCCCTCGGAGAGCGGGTGCCCCTTCATGCGCGAGGCGTCGCGCTTGTGGCCAGCCGGCTGCGGCTGCCCGTACATGCCGACCAGACGCTCCTCCTCCGTGTCGAACAGGTAGGTCGCCTGGGCGAGCGTCGTTTCGAGCAGCTCGGCCAGGGGGTTAGACGCCTCGTAGTCGTCGGCCCATAGCGTGGCAAGTTGCTTGCCCAGCGCATCGATCCAGCCGGTCTTCGGCAGGCCCGAGAGCAGGCTCAGGTACGTGGTTTGAGTGATGGGCATGGGTTCACCTCCGCCGGCTGATCCGGCCGCTAGTGGAGCCGCTTCCTCCGATTCCGCACGAAGTCACGGAACACGTAGGCCCCGAGGTTGTTGGGGTCGGTCTCGTAGATGCGCCCGTGGTTCAGCTCGGTCAGCTTGCGCACGAAGTCGAGCAGCGGCGCGTCCGTGGCGAGCATGAAGGTCGTGATCGTGATGCGCTTCTTGCGGCAGTAGCTCGCTTCCTCGAGCGTCTTGTTCACGATCTTGGGATCGAGCCCGAAGGGGTTCTTGTAGAGCCGGCCGAACTCGCGGATCGCCGAGGGCTTGCCGTCGGTGACCATGAAGATCTGCTTGTTGACCCCCTTGCGGCTGGCGAGGATGCGCTGCGCCATCTGGAGCCCGGCCTTGGTGTTGGTGTGGTAGGGCCCGGCCTGGATCTTCATGAGGTCCCGCAGCGGCACCTGGACCGCGTCGTCCCCGAACAGCACGACGTCGAGCGTGTCCTTGGGGTAGCGGGTCTGGATGAGCTGGGTGAGCGCGAGCGCGATCTTCTTCGCGGGCGTGATGCGGTCCTCGCCGTACAGGATCATGCTGTGGCTGATGTCCACCATGAGCACGGTCGCGCACGCCGACAGGTGCTCGGAGTCGAACACCTCGAGGTCCTCCTCGGTGAGCGTGAGGTCGTCCACGCCGTGGGCGCGCACCGCGTTGCTCATCGAGGTGAGGGCGTCCAAGTCGGACAGGTTGTCGCCGAACTGGTAGGGCCGGGTCTCGGAGAGCCGCTCGCCGCCCTGGCCGGCGGTCGGGGTGCGGTGATCGCCGGTGCCGCCCTTCTCGAGCGTCGAGAAGATCTCGTTGAGCGAATCCTGGCGGATGCGGCGCTCGCCCTTGGGCGTCACCTGGAAGCCACGCGGGGTGCGCTCGACCTCGCCCGATTTCTCGAGCAGCTTCTTGAAGTCCTCGAACGTGAACTTCTCGTTGAAGAATCCGTACTGCTCGCCGAAGTGCTCCATCCAGCGCAGCGCCTCGTCGGCGTCACCGCCGGTCTGGAGCATCAGGTTGCGGTAGATCTCCATGAGCTGCTTGATGAACTGGAGGTCGTCGGGGCGGGGGCCCTGCCACTTGCCATAGCTGAAGCGCATCGTGGGCGAATTCTATCACCGCGCCGGCGGGCGCGGAAACAGCGGCGAGGCGATGAGCCCGAGCCGGGCGAGCCGGTAGGTGAGCCCGGTCCACAGGCAGCCGAAGCCGTACACGATGCTGCGCCGGAAGCTGATCCCGGAGGCCTCCTCGAAATAGCTCGTCGGGCACGAGACCTCGGCGATGGTCTCGTCCAGCCACAGGATCTCGGCCAGGATCTGGTTGTCGAACACGAAGTCGTCGGAGTTGCGATCGAGCGGCAGGCGCTCGAGCAGCTCGCGCGCGTAGGCCCGGTAGCCGGTGTGGAACTCCGAGAGCTTCGAGCCCAGCAGCAGGTTCTCGGCCAGCGTGAGCGCGCGGTTGCCGATGTAGCGCCACAGCGGCATGCCGCCGCGGCGCGCGTGCCCGCCCAGGATGCGCGAGCCCAGCACGCACGGGTAGAGCCCGCCGCCGATCAGGCAGGCCATCGCCGGGATGAGCCGGGGCGTGTACTGGTAGTCGGGATGAACCATGATGACGATGTCGGCGCCCGCCGCGAGCGCGAGCCGGTAGGCGGTTTTCTGATTCGCGCCGTAGCCCAGGTTGCGGGCATGGATCTCGACCCGGGTGCGGGGCAGCCGGCGCGCGATCGCGACCGTCTCGTCGTGGCTGCCGTCGTCCACGACGATCACTTCGTCCACGATCTCCTGCGCCATCACCTCGTCGTGGGTGCGCTCAAGCGTCCGGGCCGCGTTGTAGGCGGGCATGATGACGACGATCTTCTTGTCCCGGTACATCGGTCTCCTGCGCGCTAGAGGTTGCCGCCGGCGGGCCACAGGAGCGGCACGACCAGGTCCCGCGAGCGGTCCAGCAGCGGAGTGTACAGGCCCTGGGCAACCTCGAGCGCGAGGCCGACCGTGAGCAGCGCGAGCAGGGCGCGTGCGCGCGCGCGCACGGCGATGGGGCCCGCCGGATCGCGGAGCACGCGCATCGCCTCGCCGGCCGCCAGTCCGGCCAAGAGCACGGTGGCGGGCGTGACCAGGATGGCGTAGCGCAGGAGCTTCGAGTAGCCGATCGCGCCCAGCGCCATGACGACGACCAGCACGACCGCGATCCACGCGACGAGCGCCAGAGCGATGCGCCGCGCACGCGCCTCCAGGGGCAAGAGGGCCAGGCATGCGATCGCGGGGACCAGCGTCCAGGTCGCGCGCGGCAGCAGCGTGAGGTAGGCCCAGGGCTTGCGCACCAGGGTGAGCGCGTACACGTAGTCGTTGCCCGCAATGAGTCCGGGCGAGGGCTTGCCCGCCCAGGCCGGGAACGGATTGCCCACCGCCTGCCACTGCCACAGCTCCCAGGGCAGGTGGAGCGCCAAGGCGACCCCCACGAACGCGGCCCCGTGACGGAGCGCCTGGCGCCGCGACCCGGAGGGGGCGAGCGCCCACGCCAGCGCCACCAGCCCGGGGAGCGCCAGGATCGCGGCGGTCTTGATCCAGCACGCGTACGCCATGACGAGTGCCGCGAGCAGCGTGCGGGCCAGCTCGCTGCGCCGCGCCCCGCCGATGAACAGCGCGCCCGCGAGCGCCGTGAACGCGAGCATGGGTCCATCGATCCAGTAGCGCGAGACCACGTGGGTCATGATGGGCGTGAACGCTGCGAGCAGCGCCACCCCCACGCGCCGCGGGCCCTCGAGCGGCGCGAGCACGAGCCGCGCGAGCGTCATCATGCTCCAGAAGAAGAGCGCGTAGCTCAGGATCTGGGCGAGCGCGAAGGCGGCCTCACCGGCGACGCGGTGGAGGAGCCAGAACAGCGCGATCCCGCCCGGGGGGTGGAAGAAGAGCGCCTGGCCGTACTGGTCGGCGGGCCAGCCGTGGTCGATGAGCAGGCTTCCCGCGAGCGTGTAGCCGCGTCCCAGCTCGAGCTGGTACACGAGCGCGCGGTAGACGGTCTCGTCGCCCTCGACGTGCGCCCCGCTGAAGACGACCAGCCGGCACAGCAGCCCGAGCGTGAACACGGTCGCGACGGCGGCGGGGAAAGGCGAGCCGGCGGGGGCGGGCCGCCCCGCTCTGCTGCGCTTGGGCGCGATCGCCATGCGCGGAGGATCAGTCCTCGGTTCCCAGCCCCGAGAGCATGCTCTTGAGCATGTCCTTGTACGCCGTGCCCGCGCCGTCGGTGCGCTCGCGCGACAGCATCGAGTTCTGGTGGAGGCCTTCGAGCACCAGCTCCATCGCCACCGCGTGCTCCTCGGCGTTCGCCGGCTCGAGGTACTTGCTCGCCAGCTCCTTGAGCCCGCGCACCGAGCCCAGCCGCTTCGCGTACTCGCCCTGCGCGAGGTCGTCGGACACCATGACCTGGTTGCCGCTCGCGAACCATTCGAGCAGCGGCCGGTACTCCGAGGTCGCCAGCTCGCTCTCGTTCTGCGCCTGGGCGGCCGCACCCCGGCCGCGGCGCGGCTTGTAGGCGTCGGGGAAGCGCTGCGAGAACAGCGCCTTGACGCCGCGGCCGAGCAGCGCGCGCGCCACGTTGAGTGCGCCCTCCTGCTCGCCCTCGAGCACCAGCTCGACCTTGCCGCTCACGGCAGAGACCGCGTTCTGGAGGTCGCACACCCGCGCGACCACCCGCGTCTCGCCGGTCAGGAGCCCGCGGCGCTCGGCGTTCGACACCAGGTTCTCGATGAGCGCGATCGGGAGCCGCGCCGACACGCCCGAGTTCTGATCCACGTACTCGCTGCGCCGCGCCTGGATCGCGACCTCTTCGACCAGCTCGCGCAGAAATCCGGGCACCGCCACCTCGATCCCGCCGTCGCGCAGCAGCCACGACTCCTGCGCCGTGATCTCGATGCCCTCTTCGCGGGTGAGCGGGTAGTGGGTCATGATCTGGGAATTGATGCGGTCGCGCAGCGGCGTGATGATGTTGCCGCGGTTGGTGTAGTCCTCGGGGTTGGCCGAGAACACCATGACGACGTCGAGCGGCATGCGCACCGGGAAGCCGCGGATCTGGAAATCCTTCTCCTCGAGGATGTTGAGCAGCCCCACCTGGATGCGCGGCTGCAGGTCGGGCAGCTCGTTGATCGCGAAGATGCCGCGGTTGGTGCGCGGGATGATGCCGTAGTGGATGACGCGCTCGTCGGAGTAGTCGAGCCGCAGCGTCGCCGCCTTGATGGGGTCGATGTCGCCGATCAGGTCGGCGATGGTCACGTCCGGGGTGGCGAGCTTCTCCTGGTAGCGCTGGTCGCGGTGGATCCAGGCGAGCGGCGTCTCGTCCCCGTGGGTCTCGACCAGCGCGCGCGCGTGGTGGCTCGCCGGGGTCAGCGGGTCGCTGTTGAGCGGACAGTCCTCGATCGCGGGCGTCCACTCGTCCAGGAACTGGGCCAGCGAGCGCAGCAGCCGCGTCTTGGCCTGCCCCCGCAGCCCGAGCAGGATGAAATTGTGGCGCGACAGGATGGCGTTGACGATCTGGGGCTCGACCGTGTGCTCGTAGCCGACCACGCCGGGGAAGAGCGGCTCGCGGGCCTTGAGACGCGCGATGAGGTTGGCGCGCATCTCGTCCTTGACCGAGCGTGAGTGGTACCCGGAGCGCTTGAGCTCCCCGAGCGTGCGGGGTCGCGACATGAGGATCGTTCTCCTTGGGGCCGGCCTGGGAATAGGACAAGTTTAGGGGGTCCCCCTCCGGGGCGCAACGCGCTCCGGCCGCACGGCTCCTGCTATTCTGCCGCCTGTGAGCCGCGACCCCGCCCTGCTCGCCGATTGCCTCGCGCTCCAGCGTGAGCTCGCGCGCTTTGGCACGCTCCGGAGCCTGCACGCTGCCCCCGCGTGGCCCGAGCTGCGGGCACGGATCGAGCGCGTGCTCACGACCGTGCGCATCCATGCGCCCGCCGCGGCTCCCGCGCCGCCGCGCGACCCCAGGCGCCTCGCCGTGGTCCAGTGGAACATCGAGCACGGAAACCACTACGAGCGCATCGAAGCGGCGCTCGCGACCCATCCCGAGCTGCGCGATGCCGACGTGGTCTCGCTCAACGAGGTCGATCTGGGCATGGCGCGCGCGGGCAACCGCGACGTGGCCTTCGATCTCGCGCGCGCCACGGGCCTTCATTCGGCCTGGACGGCCCTGTTTCTCGAGACCACGACCGGCCGCGACGACGATCCGGCGCTGGCCGCCGGAAGTGCCAACCAGGAGGGGCTGTTCGGCATCGCGCTGCTGTCGCGCTGGCCCCTCGCCGAGGTGCGCCGCGTCGAGCTGCCGAGCCCGGAGGCGGTCCAGTTCGACCTCGAGCGCATGGCCGGGCGGCACGTCGCGCTGATCGCGACGATCGAGCGGCCCGGGGCGCCATTCACGATGGTCACGGTGCATCTCGAGGTGCACCGCACGCGCGCCTACCGCGCCGCCCAGATGCGCGTGTTGCTCGACGCGCTCGCCGGGGAGCGCCACCCGATCGTCCTCGCGGGGGACTTCAACAGCCACACCTTCGATCGCGGGCGCCCGTGGGACGCGCTGTTCGGCGCGGCGGTCTTGACGCTCACGCCGGACGCCGCGCTCGCGCGCCGCCTGCTCCACCCCGATGCCGGGCCCGCGCGCGAGCCGCTGTTCGACGCCCTCGCCGGGGCCGGCTTCAGCTGGGAGCCGTTCGTGGACCACGCGCCGACGCTGCACTTGCGGTTCGATCGCCTGGGCGAGACGCGCGCTCTGTTCGGCCCGTTCGCGGCGGCGGCCCGGCGCGCGCTGGCCTGGGCCGAGCGCCGCGCCGCGCTGCGGCTGGACTGGCTCGCGGGCCGCGGCTGGAGTGGCGGCCGGGGCTCGACCGTGACCGGCCTGAGCGGTCCGGAGGAGGCCTCTGATCACGCGCCGATCCTGGGTGAGTTCTGGTGAAATAGCATTGCAGGTGGACTCGAGGCGGGTCTACGCTGGGGGGTCGCCTGATCCGTGATCTAGGATCAGGTTCATACTCGCCAGGGAACGGGCGGGTCATGAGAGGTCCAGATGAAGCCGCTCGCTGGTCGAAGCGCCCTCGCAATTGGTGCGTGCCTGTTGGTGCTCGCGGCGCCCGGTTGCGGCAACAAGCTGCACTCGCTCCTCAAGCCCGCCCCGCTTCCCGTGGCGTCGCTGCGCGCCGTCCGCTTGCCGACCGCGTCCGCCGACTCCGCGGCATTCGAGCTGACGTGGTCTGCGAGCGCTCCCGGCCGCCGGATCGATCACTATCTGATCGCCATCGATCCCCGCTCGCTCGATGCGACCGATCCCGCCTGGCAGGCCACGCGCGAGACCCGCCGCGTCTACGGATTCGCCGGGCGGCCGGCGGGAAGCGGACCCGCGAGCGCCGCGGCCGAAGCCCCAGCCAGGCACGTGTTCGCGCTGCGCGTAGTGGACGCGGCTGGCGAGGAGTCGCCGCCCGTATGGCGGGCGCTCGCGCTCACGAACCTGCCGCCGACCGTCCAGATTCTGTCGCCGCACCCATCCGGGCTCTTCTACCAGGTGATACCCCCAAGCCTGCACGTCTTCTGGACCGGAGATGATCCGGATGGCGTGACCACCCAGCGGCCGCTCATGTACAAGTTCAAGCTGTTCAAGGACACGGACGCCATCTTCGGCGGGGTTCCTATCGGCACCCAGCAGTTCGATCTCGCGAGGACCAACCCCGACTCCCTGCGGCGTTTCTATGCGCCGGCGTTCGAGGGTTGGGAAAACGTGGCGGGCGAGACGATGGACACGCGGTACTCGAACCTCGTGCCGGACAGCCGCTACCTCTTCGTGCTGGTCGGCTTCGACGAGGCCGGCGACTACAACCCGGTGTTCTCGCGCGACACGAACGTGCTCCAATTGCTCGTGACCTTCGCCGGTGCGGTCGGGCCATATATCAGAATGTACAACGAATACTTCGATTACACGTACGCCTCGGGCGGATACTCCACCGATCCGTCGCGGGTGGTGAACGTGCAGGTGCCGGGCAGCGTGCCCCTGAAGTTCAATTGGTCGGCGGTGCCGCTGTCAGGAGCCGAAATGCGCTCGTACCGCTGGGTGATCGACCTTGCGGACCTCGGCGATCAGACCCCGAGAATCGACGAGGTCACCGATTGGAACCACTGGAGCCAGCCCAGTCTCCAGACGACCTCGGCCACGATCGGCCCCTTCCAGCCACCCGGCAATGGCCGGGAGAATCATCTCCTCTACATCGAAGCCCAGGACAACAACGGCCTCGTCAGCCTCGGCATCGTCCGCTTCATGGTGGTGCCCCGGGTGTTCTCGGACGAGAACTCGCTGTTGATCGTGGACGACACGCGGCTGCTCCCGGATAACGCGGTCTTCCCCTTCGATCCCGCCCATCCCGACAGCCTCCAGCCGCCGCCGAGCGGATGGCCCAGCGCGGCCGAGCTCGACACGTTCCTGCTCGCGCGCGGGGGAGTGCGCTGGCGCATGACGCCCAACGGCACGCTGAGCCCGCCCGGCATCTTCGCCGGATACCACTTCGACACGGTCTCCACCCGATTCACCGGCTTCATGGCGCTCACGCTGCTCAACCAGTACCGGCACGTCGTCTGGATCACCGATCAGAACTCCGCCACCGGGCTCAACCCCTCCCTGGGCAAGGGCGTGCTGCGCACGATGAGCGAAGCGGGGCACGCGAATACCCTCGCGGCCTACGTCAAGCAGGGCGGGCAGCTCTGGCTCGCTGGAGGCGGGGCCGGCACCGCGGCCACCTATGCGTGGAACGTCACCGCCAACGACCAGCAGCCACCCGTCGGCGTGCTCAAGTTCTCGAGCACCCCGGTGCAGGGCCGCCCTCCCGAGCTCAGTTCCGGTCGATTCATGTACGACCTCGTCCACTGGCAATCGGGCTTCTATGTCTCTAACGGGCAGATCCCGGTCGCGCGCTCGACCGGTACTGCGGGCGGCTGGCCGGGGGCTCCGAACTACGCGCTCCTGCCGGCCCAACTCCGCCAGAAGTCCGCCGCCAACGATCCGACGCCTCCGTTCCGCAGCCTGGCGCAGTTCCTGGCCGCGGCGCGATTTCACAGTCTCGAGTATCTGAGCGAGCCCAACGCGATCCTCTTGGATCTCGACCCCGATCCGGGGATCGAGAACTTCGCCTCGATGGTCGACACGCTCTTCATGGCCCAGGGCGTGCCCGATCCGCCGTCGCCGCCGTCGCCCTACATCCCGGCCTGCATGACGTACTACCACGGGCCGGACAGCGGCGGGTTGCTGTTCTCGGGCTTCGACCTGTGGACCTTCACCCGCCCAGACCTCATCACGCTCGCTGACT
>JBGQIE010000112.1:0-9136 GCA_041498315.1 Candidatus Eiseniibacteriota bacterium | reverse complement strand
CGCGGCTCCCACGCGCGCGCCGATACTCTCGCCGCCCGTCGCGGCTCCCACGCGCGCGCCGATGCCCTCAGCACCCATCGCGGCTCCCACGCGCGCTCCGATGCCCTCGCCGCCCATCGCGGCTCCGGCGCGCGCGCCCATGCCGTCGCCGCCTGTGGCGGCGCCCGCGCCGGCACGACCGGCGCCGCAATCGAGGCCACTGTTCCGCTGGCCGTGGCCCGCGCGGATCTCGAGCCCGACCGTTGCGAGCCAGGCTCAAGCATCAGCAGCTCCGAGCGCGGCACCGGCTCCGGTCGCCGCGCGGCCACCCGCGCCGCCGACGCCGGCGCCCGCGACCGCCCAGCCCGTGGCCGCGGCTCCCGCGCCGCCGCCCGTGGCCACGCCGCCGCCTGCCGCGCCGCACGTCGCACCGCACGTCGCGAGCACTCCGTCCGTGGTTGCTCCCTCCGTGATGGCTCCGCCCGTCGTCGCTCCCTCCGGGGCCGCGCCTCAGCCCGTCGCGTCGCGCATGATGTGGGGCCGCCCGCCGCGTCCCGCGGGACGCAGGGGTGGCCCGCCGTTCGCCGGCGCGCGGCCGGCGCAGACATCGCTCGCGTTCCCGCAGCCCGCGCTGGCGCCGACGCCGGTGCCCGCCAACGGCTCACCCGCCAGACCGGACCCCGGCCGGCCCGCCGCCGAAGCCCGCCCGCCAGCGCCCGCGACCGAGCCGGCGTGAAAGTCTTCGTCCGCCTGCTCGCCACACTCGGGCCGGTGGGATACATGCCGGTGGCGCCCGCCACGGCCGGAAGCGCGGTGGTCGCGGTGATCGGCTATTTCCTGCCCGTGCCGCCGCTGTGGGTGACGCTGGTGCTCATCGCGGTCGGAGCGTGGCTCGCCGTCGGAATCTGCGGTGTGGCCGAAAAGCAGCTCGGTCACGACGCCAAGCCCATCGTCGCCGACGAGGCGGTGGGCCAGAGCCTGGCGCTGCTGTTCGTGCCGCACGATCCGGTGGCGTTCCTCGCCTCGTTCGTGCTGTTCCGCATCCTCGACGTCTGGAAGCCGCTCGGGGCGCGCGAGGCCCAGCGCCTGCCGGGCGGGCTGGGCGTGGTCGTGGACGACGTCATCGCCGGGCTCACCGCCTGTGGCGTCTTCCACCTCGGGGTCTGGGGCGCGCGCGCGGCGGGCTGGCTGCGCTAGGCGCACGGGAGGCACCATGTTCCTCGGACACGTGGCGGTGGGATTCGCGAGCAAGCGCCTGGCGCCCAGGGCGTCGCTGGGCTTCCTCATGACCGCGCCGATGCTGGTCGATCTGCTGTGGCCGATCGCGCTCGTGCTCGGGATCGAGCGGGTGCGCATCGCCCCGGGCATCACCGCGGCCTCGCCGCTCGACTTCGTGAGCTACCCCTGGACCCACAGCCTGCTCATGTCGCTGGTGTGGGCCTCGCTCTTCATGCTCGTCTACCTTGCCCGCACCGGCTACGTGGCCGGCGCCTTCTGGATCGGCATCGGGGTCGCGAGCCACTGGGTGCTCGACTGGGTCTCGCACCGGCCCGATCTGCAGATCGTGCCCTGGAGCCCGGTCCGGGTCGGGCTCGGACTCTGGAACTCGGTGCCCGCCACCCTCGCCGTCGAGTCGGCGATGTTCATCGCGGGTCTCTGGCTCTACCTCGCCACCACGCGCGCCCGGGGCTGGATCGGTCACCTGTCGCTGTGGTCGTTCGTGGCACTCCTGGTGCTGGCTTACGCCGCCAGCAGCTTCGGACCGCCGCCGCCGAACCCCGAGGCGCTCGGCAAGGTGGGGCTCATCATGTGGGTGTTCGTGCCCTGGGCGTTCTGGATCGAGCGGACCCGCGAGGTGCGCAGCCCCGCCCTGTAGAGAAAGCCGCGGCCGCCACCATGCAGATCGAGATCGTCACCATCGGCAACGAGGTCCTCGCGGGCCGCACCGTGGACACCAACTTCGTGTTCCTGGCGCGCGCGCTCGAGGCGGCCAGTGTCCAGGTGGGCTGGCACACGACGGTGGGCGACCAGGGCGAGCGCATCGCCGAGGCGTTGCGGCTCGCGCTCGAGCGCGCCGACGCGGTGGTGGCGACCGGCGGGCTCGGTCCCACGCCCGACGATCTCACGCGCAAGGCGGTCTCGACCCTGCTCGGACGCCCGCTCCAGCTCGACGAGCGCGTGCGGCAGCACATTCACGAGCGCTCGCGCCGCACCGGCCGCAAGCTCTCGCCCGCCGCCGAATCGCAGGCCCTCATTCCGCTCGGCGCCGAGGCGTGGCCCAACGCGCTCGGCACCGCACCCGGCATCCTCATCCTTCAGCGCGGCAAGCCGCTCATCCTGCTCCCCGGGGTGCCGACCGAGATGGAGGCGCTCGCGGTCGCGTTCCTCGTGCCCTACCTGCGCGAGCGCACCGGGCGGCTGGTCGAGACCTTCACGCTGCGCACCGCGGGCGCCTACGAGACCTGGCTCCATCAGAAGATCGGCCAGATGCCGCAGGAGTGGCCGGGCGCCTCGCTCGCCTACCTGCCGAGCTACTTCGGCGTGGACCTGCGCGTCACCGTGAGCGGCACCGACCCCGAGCAGGTGCGCGCCATCACCGGCCGGGCCTACGACGAGCTCAAGGCGAGGGTCGCGCCCGCGATCTACGCCGAGGGTGACGTGGGCATGGAAGAGGTGGTGGGCGAGGCGCTGCTCGAGCGCGGCTGGCGACTCGCGACCGCCGAGTCGTGCACCGGGGGGCTGCTCGCCAAGCGCCTCACCGACACGCCCGGCGCCTCGCGCTACTTCGAGCGCGGCTTCGTGACCTACTCGAATGCCGCGAAGACGGCACAGCTCGGCGTGGTCGAGGAGACGCTCAAGCAGCACGGCGCGGTGAGCGAGCAGGTCGCCCAGCAGATGGCCCACGGCGCCCGCGAGCGCGCCGCCGTGGAGGTGGGCATCTCGATCACCGGTGTGGCCGGCCCCGACGGCGGCACCGCGGCGAAGCCGGTGGGCACCGTGTTCGTGGCGGTGGAGTCACCGGAGGGCGCGGCGGCGCGGCGCTATGTGCTGCCCGGCACGCGCCGCACGGTGCGCGAGCGCTCGACCCAGATGGCGCTCGACCTGCTGCGGCGCCAGATCACGGGGCTGCCGCTCGATCTCAAGCTCGACTGACCGCCGTGCGACTGTTCATCGCCGTCTTTCCGCCGCCCGGCGCCCGAGCCGCGGCGCACGAAGCGGGGGCTGGACTGCGGCGCGCCCAAGCGGCGGCACGGGTCTCGTGGGTCAAGGAGGAGAACCTCCACTACACGATGCGCTTCCTCGGCGAGCTGGGCGAGGACGGCGCCCGCCGCGTCGGCGAAGCCGCGCTCGAAGCCGCGGCCTCGCGGCCCGCCTTCGATGCCCAGCTCGGGGCGCCGGGCGCCTTCCCGAATACGCGCCGCGCGCGCGTGCTGTGGCTGGGCCTGAGCGCCGGCGCCGATTCACTCGTGGCGCTCGCCCAGGCGCTCGATCGCGCGCTTAAGCCGCGCGGCTTCGCCGCGCCGGACCATCCGTTTTCGCCCCACCTCACGCTCGGCCGGATTCGCGAGGTGGGGCCGGACTGGTCTGCCGCGCTGGCGGGCTCCCAGCCGGCCACCGGCCCCGAGGCGCGCTTTCGCGTCGAGCGTCTGACCGTGGTCGAGAGCACCCTTTCGCCCCAGGGCTCGATCTACAACGTGCGCCTGGAGGCGTCTTTGAAGGGGTGATCGGGGCGCAGTCGGGGGCCGCAAGAGCGGGCTTTCCTTCCACTGCCCAAATGTGTAGTATGGTCCGGAAAGTAAGCTGTGGCGCGGTGCTGCGGGCCCTGCCACGATAGGCCCGAGCGAAGCTCCCCGCGCTTTCACGACCCCACGGACGCCCCTGCGAAGGAGACGCGACCCATGATTGGCAACACGCCGTCGGCCAAGGAAAAGACCAAGGCACTCGATCTCGCCCTGCAGCAGATCGAAAAGCAGTTCGGCAAGGGCTCCATCATGAAGCTGGGTGAGGAGAGCGCCCACGTGGCCGTCGAGGTCATCCCGACCGGCTCGATCGGTCTCGACCTGGCGCTGGGCGTGGGCGGGGTGCCGCGCGGACGCGTCATCGAGATCTACGGGCCCGAGTCGAGCGGCAAGACCACGCTCGCGCTCACGATCATCGCCAACGCGCAGCGGCTGGGCGGCAACGCCGTGTTCATCGACGCCGAGCACGCGCTCGACGCCGCCTACGCCCAGCGGCTGGGCGTGGACATCGCCGAGCTCCACGTGGCGCAGCCCGACACCGGCGAGGAGGCGCTCGAGATCGCCGACCACCTGGTGCGCTCGGGCGCGGTGGACGTGGTCGTCATCGACTCGGTCGCCGCCCTGGTGCCGCGCGCCGAGATCGAGGGCGAGATGGGCGACTCGCACGTCGGGCTCCAGGCGCGGCTCATGTCCCAGGCGCTGCGCAAGCTCACCGGCTCGATCTCGAAGAGCAAGACCTGCGTCATCTTCATCAACCAGATCCGCATGCAGATAGGCGTAATGTTCGGATCGCCGGAAACCACGGCCGGCGGCCGCGCGCTCAAGTTCTACGCCACCCAGCGCCTCGACATCCGCCGCATCGCCACCCTCAAGGAGGGCGAGACCGCGATCGGCAACCGCACCCGGGTCAAGGTGGTCAAGAACAAGGTCGCGGCGCCCTTCCGCGAGGCCGAGTTCGACATCCTCTACAACGAGGGCATCTCGCGCGAAGGCGAGCTGCTCGACATCGCGGTCGAAAAGGGCGTGGTCCAGAAGAGCGGGACCTGGATGTCGTTCGGCGACGAGCGCATCGGACAGGGGCGCGAGAACGCGCGCCTGTTCCTCAAGGAGCACACCGACGTGCGCCGGAAGATCGAAGCCATGGTGCTGCCGGCGATGGGCCTCAAGGTGCCGGGCGGGGAGCCCGCCGCGGCGACGGGTGCCGCGGCCCCGGCGGCCCCCTCGGTCGAAAGTCCCGCGAGGGCGGCGGGCCCCAGTGCCCCCAGTGCCCCCAGTGCCCCCAGTGCCCCCAGTGCCCCCAGCACGCCCGGTGCTGCCGGCATGCCGGGCGCTCGGCGCCCGCAGCCAGCGCTGGTGACGGGCACCGACAAGAAGCGCTAGGTCTGGCGGCGGACTAGCGGCCCGAGCGTCTGATGACCAAGCCCGGCATGCCGCGGCTGATCGCGGCGCTGGCCGTGAACCTCGTCGTGCCCCCGCTGATCATGGGGCTGGCCTGGGGCAGCCTGCCCGGCTTCTTCTCCCACCCCGCGCGGGTGGCCGCGGCCGTGCTGTTCCTGCTCCCCACCCTGGTGATGATCCTGTTCACGGCCGGCTACGCGTCGCACGAGCGCCGCTCCGATGAGGGCCGCGGCTTCCTCGTGGCCCTCAACATCGCCGCCAACCTGTCGTGGTTCGTGGCCGTTTTCCTCGAGGGCCACGGCATCTGGGTGATGCCGGGCGGCGACGTGACGCGCTGGACCGGGGTCGCGATCCTGGCGCTCGGCACGTATGTCCGCGTGGGCACCATGATCGAGCTGGGCCGACGCTTCTCGCTCACGGTTTCGGCGCAGGCGGGCCACACCCTTGAGACCACGGGCTTCTACCGTCTGGCCCGCCACCCGAGCTACCTGGGCGTGGTGCTCATCTCGATCGGGGTGGCCGGGGCGTTTCGCAGCTGGTTCTGGCTCGCCTTGATTCCGATCATGCTCTTCGGGCTCGTGAGCCGCATGAACACCGAGGAGCGCTTCATGGTGGAGCAGTTCGGCGACGAGTACCGCGCCTACATGGCGCGCACCGCGCGGCTCGTGCCGGGGGTGTATTGAGCGTGGCGCGCGGGGAGCCCCGGACCGACCCCGACGCCGCGCGCGAGGCGGCGCTGCGGCTGCTCGAGCGCACCCGGCGCACGCGCCGGGACCTCGCGCGGCGGCTGCGCGACCGGGGCTACCCCGCCGAGGTCGTCGAGCCCACGCTCGATCGACTGGCCGCCGTGGGTCTCGTGGACGACGTGGAGTACGCGTGCGCCTTCCTTCGCGGGCGCGCGGCGCGCCGCCCCTCGGGGCGCCGGCGTCTCGAGCAGGAGCTGCGCACCCGCGGGGTCGCGGCCGAGGACGTCGCGCAGGCGTTCAAGCGCTTCGCCGCGGAGCGCGGCGAGGAGGAGCAGGGCCCGGTGGACGAGGCCGAGGGCGCGCGGCGCGTGCTGGCGCTCGCCGCCCGGCGCTACCGGGGGCTCGATCCGCGCACCCGGCGCCAGCGGCTCTACGCGCTGCTCGTGCGGCGCGGCTTCGATCGCGACGCCATCGAGGCGGCACTCGCGGCGCCGGTGGACGACGAGGCCTAAGCGGCACGTTTTGCGCCTGTATTTTTGTCTCCAAGTCGCTATCCTGTCGCGTTCTCCGCTAGTATGGCGCCGCCGCGCCCGCGCCCCATCGCGGGTCGCAACCGCAGCGAGGACCCGGGACCCCGATGGCACTGCCCCAGATCTCCATCCAGCAGAAGACCGCCGACGAGCTGCGCAAGGCCTTCCTGAGGTACTTCAAGGATCGCGGTCACACCGTCGTGCCCTCGGCGCCGCTCGTGCCCAACGATCCCAGCCTGCTGTTCACGACCGCGGGCATGGTGCAGTTCAAGCCCTACTACACCGCGGCCGACGTGCCCTACGCGCGCGCGGTCTCGATCCAGAAATGCCTGCGCCTGACCGACCTCGACAACGTGGGCTCGACCCCGCGCCACGACACGTTCTTCGAGATGCTGGGCAACTTCTCGTTCGGCCCTGCCGAGCGCGGCGCCTACTTCAAGGAGGAGGCGATCGCCTTTGCCTGGGAGTTCGTCATCGACGTGCTGGGCCTGCCGCCCGACCAGCTCTACGCCTCGATCTTCGCGGGCGAGGACCAGTTCCCGCGCGACGACGAGGCCGCGCGGCTGTGGAAGAAGGTGGGCCTGCGCCCGGATCATATCGTGGCGCTCGGGCGGGCCGACAACTTCTGGGGCCCGGCCGGCGGCCAGGGCCCGTGCGGGCCGTGCAGCGAGATCTATTTCGACCTGGGCGAGAAGCGCCCGGACGGTCTGCCCGAGGGCACGTTCTGGGGCGAGCGGCCGGGCGACCCGGGCGACCGCTTCATGGAGTTCTGGAACCTGGTGTTCCCGCAGTTCGACGCCCAGCCCGACGGGGGCATGAAGCCGCTCGCGCGCCCGGGCATCGACACCGGGATGGGGCTCGAGCGTCTGGCGCTCATCCTCCAGCAGAAGTCGAGCATCTTCGAGACCGACCTGTTCAAGCCGCTCGTGGGCACGGTGCTCGACCGCGCGGGGCTCAACGACGCGGCGCTCGCCGCCCTCGAGCCCGGGCGGCGTGCGATCGCGCTGCGCGATGCGCGCATCGTCTCGGATCACGCGCGCGCCCTCACCTTCGCGACCGCCGAGGGCGCCCTGCCGGGCAACGAGGGCGCGGGGTACGTGCTGCGTCGCCTGCTGCGGCGCGCGGTGCTGCGCGGCCACTCCAAGCTCGGGCTCGCGATCCAGGCGCCAGAGTTCTTCACCGAGCTGGTGGACGTGGTGGTCAACGAGTTCGGCGGGCACTACAAGGAGCTGGCGGAGCGCAAGCCGAAGTTCCGCCCCGCGATCGCGCGCGAGGAGGAGGCGTTCAACCGCACCTGCGATCTCGGCCTCACCCTGCTCGACGACCTGCTCGCCAAGGGCGAGAAGACCATCCGGGGCGAGGACGCCTTCGAGCTCCACGACACCTACGGCTTCCCGATCGAGCTGACCGCCGAGATCGCGGCCGCGCGCGGGGTGACCGTGGACCGCGCGGGCTTCGAGCGCGCGATGGAGGAGCAGCGCACGCGGGCGCGCTCGGCGAGCAAGTTCACCAAGGCCGGGGAGCAGGCCGCGGGCGGCTGGACCGAGGTGAGCGCGGGCCCGGACTCGGAGTTCCTGGGCTACACGGCGCTCGAGGCCCCGGGGCTCAGGCTGCGGCGCTGGCGCGAGCACGGCGCCGACGAGCTCGAGCTTATTCTCGACCGCACGCCCTGCTACGCCGAGGCCGGCGGCCAGGTCGCCGACCGCGGCAGCCTCGAGGGGGGTGGCGCGCGCGCCGTGCTCACCCACGTTTTCAAGGAGGGCGACGCGATCGTCCACCGCGTGCGGCTCGAGGCCGGAACGCGCGACGAGCTGCTCGCCGCCGGACAGGGCGGCGCGCTGCGCGCCCGCGTCGATCCGGCTTTCCGGCTGCCGACCATGCGCCACCACACCGCGACCCACCTGCTCCACGCGGCGCTGCGCCAGGTGCTGGGCGATCACGTGCACCAGAAGGGCTCGCTCGTGGCCGCGGACCGGCTGCGCTTCGACTACACCCACTTCGAGGCCCCGGCGCGCGAGCCGCTCGCCGCGGTCGAGGGGCTGGTCAACGGCTGGGTGCTCGACAACCGCGAGGTGAGCGCCCAGGTGCTGCCGCTCGAGCAGGCCAAGGCGCTGGGCGCCATGGCGCTGTTCGGCGAGAAGTACGGCGCCGAGGTGCGGGTGATCACGGTCGCGGGCCCCGCGGGCGGGCCGCCGGTGAGCCGCGAGCTGTGCGGCGGCACGCACGTCTCCCGCACCGGGGACATCGGCGCGTTCGTGCTGGTCTCGGACTCCGCGATCGCGAGCGGGGTGCGGCGCATCGAGGCGTTGTGCGGGCTCGAGGCGCTGGGCTGGCTGCGCGGCCAGACCGAGGCGCTCCATCGCGCGGCCGCACTCCTCCAGTCGAGTGTCGCCGCGGTGCCGGAGCAGATCGAGAAGCTCAAGGGCGAGCTCGAGCGGCTGCGCAAGGACATCGATGCGGTCCAGCGCGGCGGGCTCGAGTCCGAGATGGCGGACCTCGCGCGCAGCGCGGTCTCGGGCTCGGGCGGCCACTGGGTGGTCGCGGAGATCAAGTCGGCGGCCGACACGGGCGTGGTGCGCGACGCCGCCGACAAGCTGCGCCAGTCGTTGGGGCGCGGCGCGCTCGTGCTCGCGGTGAGCGGTGGGGGCAAGCTCACGTTCATCGCCGCCGTGACCGACGATCTGGTCGCCGAGGGGAAGATGCGCGCCGATGACCTGGTGCGGGCGGTGGCGAAGCTCGCGGGCGGCTCTGGGGGCGGCAAGCCGCACCTGGCGCTCGCCGGAGCCAAGGATCCGGGCAGGCT
>JBGQIE010000111.1:0-9187 GCA_041498315.1 Candidatus Eiseniibacteriota bacterium | reverse complement strand
TGGAGATCGACCCGGATCGGCAGATGATCGCTCGCGTTCCAGAGCGCGCTGGCGTACGCGGCGCCCTCGGGGATGGTCGGCGGGTCGATGATGTTGAGGTTGTAGTGGAGCCCGTCGTTTCCGACCGGCTTGTAGGTCGCGGTGAGTAACGAGAGCCCGGTGCCGGTGTTCAGGTTGAGCGACGGCAGGAACATGTCGAAGCGGTCATCGAGCCCGCCGCCCGAGAACCCGGATCCCGCCGGGCAGGTCAGGCACGGGCACTGGGTGTGGTAGGGGGCGAAGGCCGCCTGGTTGAAAGTGCCCGAGAGGTTGAACGGATCGTACAGCCTGCCGTCGTTGTCGCCCTGGAGCTCGAAGAACTTCTGAAAGGCGGGCTCGGTGGTCGTGTAGATGTTGAAATCGCCGAGCAGGATGGCGTGCGTTCCGGGGGGTATCGCGTTCATGCTGTCGCGAATCCCGGTCGCCTCCGCGGCACGCTGGTTGACGTTGGTCGTTCCAGTCGAGGCCTTGAGGTGCTGCGAATAGATGCGCAGCTCGGTCGACGCATCGGAATAGCCCACCGGCTTGAGGCGATAGCACACGACGTAGCGCAGGAGATTGGCGGGATTGGGATAGAAGGGCCAGTTCCCGAGGAACTGCACCTTCGCCGGCTTATAGAAGAGCGCGTTGTCGGTGTCGTTGCCGTTGAAGAACGGCGTCGCCGCCCACTGGCCCGGCTCGATCGCATCCAGCACGTTGGTCAGGAACGTATCCACGCCCGCCTGGCTCGTCATCTCCTGGACCGAGATGATGTCGGGCGAGAGCGGCGCGAGGATGGTCTGGAAATACCCCGAGCGCTTGCCGGCCAGCACGCCGGGGTAGTTCGTCAGGTTGTAGTTGACGAGGCGCAGGGCGTGAGCCGGGGGGGCTACGGCCAGCGCCGCGAGCAGGGCGAGCAGCGGGGCGCGCCAGCGGCGCGCCAGGGGGCACGTGGGGGCCACGGGAGCTCCTGGGCGAGATGGATGTCGGCCCCGCGCGACCTGTGCCGCACGCGGGGGCTGTGTACGAATAGGCCGACCATGATTTTACAGTCTGGCGGTGCGCTCGCGCCAGCGACGGGGGGTGCTTATTTTCCCGTAATTTTCCGCCACAGCCACCCGAGGGGGTCGTAGAACCGGTCCACGACCCGCTCCTTGAGGGGGATGATGGCATTGTCGGTGATGTGGATGTGCTCGGGGCACACCTCGCTGCAGCACTTCGTGATGTTGCACAGCCCGATTCCGCCCTCGTCCTTGAGGAAGCGCCGCCGGTCCTCGCCGTCCATGGGGTGCATCTCGAGCCCGGCGACGCGCACGAAGAAGCGCGGCCCCGCGAACTGGTGCTTGAGCTCGTGGCTGCGCAGCACGTGGCACACGTCCTGGCACAGGAAGCACTCGATGCACATCCGGAACTCCTGGATGCGGTCGACGTCGCTCTGCTGCCAGCGCCAGTCGGCCCCGGGCCGGGGCTTGAAGGGCGGAATGCGCTTGTTGACCTCGTAGTTCCACGACACGTCGGTGACCAGGTCCTTGATGATCGGGAACGTCTTCATGGGCCGCACCGTGATGGGCGCGCCCTCGGGCATCTGGTCCATGCGGCTCTTGCACATGAGCGCCGGCTTGCCGTTGACCTCGGCGCTGCACGAGCCGCACTTGGCGGCCTTGCAGTTCCAGCGCACCGCCAGGTCGGGAGCCACGTGACCCTGGATCCAGTGGATGGCGTCGAGCACCACCATGCCGGTCTCGATCGGGACCCGGTACTCGACCTCGCGGCCCCCGGTGGGGTCGCCGCGCCACACGCGCAGGACGGCCTCGCGCGCGCCGGGAGTCGGGGTCGTGGCGCCGGCCGCGCTCATCCCACCTTCTCCTGCTTCTCCTCGAACAGCGCCTTGAGCTCGGCGGGCATCTCGGGGAGCGGCGTCGGTGCCACGTCCATCCCCTCGCCGCGCGGGCGCACGCACATGTTGACCTTGGCGAGTGCCGGATCCATCGCGGTGAAGTCGAGGCGCGAATGGGCGCCGCGGCTCTCCTTGCGCAGCAGGGCCGAGCGCGTGATGGCCTCGGAGACCGTGAGCATGTTGCGCAGGTCGCGGCTCATGTGCCAGCCCGGGTTGTACACCCGCGAGCCCTCGACCCGCACCCGGGCGGCGCGCGCCTTGAGTCCCACCAGCAGCTCGAGCGCGCGCTCGAGGTCCGCCTGGACGCGGAAGATCCCGACGTTGACGCCCATGCATTCCTGGAGCGCGCGATGGACCTCGTACGGGCTCTCGCCGCTGGTGCGATCGAAGGGAGCGAGCAGGTCGCGCTGCTCGGCCTCGATCTCGGCGCTCGCGATGCGCGGCGTCGCGGAGAGCTGTTTCGCGTACTGGGCCGCGGCCAGCCCGGCGCGGCGTCCGAACACGACCAGGTCCGAGAGCGAGTTGCCGCCCAGCCGGTTGGCGCCGTGGAGCCCGGCCGCGGCCTCGCCGGCGGCGTAGAGACCCGGCACGGTCGCGGCCGCGGTGTCGGGATCGACGCGGATGCCGCCCATCATGTAGTGGGTCGTCGGTCCCACCTCCATCGGCCCCTTGGTGATGTCGACGTCCGCGAGCTCCTTGAATTGGTGATACATCGAGGGCAGCTTCTTCATCACCCGCTCCGCGGGCAGGTAGCTGATGTCGAGGAACGCGCCGCCGTGGGGAGTGCCGCGCCCCTCGCGCACCTCGGTGTAGATCGCGCGCGATACGTTGTCGCGGGTCGAGAGCTCGGGCGGGCGGCGGTCCTGGGTCTGCTTGCCCGCCACCGCGGCGTCGAGCCAGCGGCGCGCCTCGGCCTCGTCGGCCGCGTACTCGTGGCGCCGCGCCTCGGGCAGATAGCGCCACATGAAGCGCTCACCCTTGCTGTTGCGCAGGATGCCGCCCTCGCCCCGCACGCCCTCGGTGACCAGCAGCCCCATGACACCCGGGGGCCACACCATGCCGGTGGGGTGGAACTGGACGAACTCCATGTCGATGAGCTCGGCGCCGGACTGGAACGCGAGCGCCTGGCCGTCGCCGGTGTACTCCCAGGAATTCGAGGTGATGGTGTAGGACTTCCCGACGCCGCCGGTGGCGATGACGATCGACCGGGCCTTGAACAGCACGAACTGTCCGGAGTGGCGCCAGTAGCCGAGCGCCCCGGCGATACGCTCACCGTCCTTGAACAGCCGGCTGATCGTGCACTCCATGTAGACTTCGAGGCCCTGGTGCACGCCGCGATCCTGGAGCGTGCGGATCATCTCGAGGCCGGTGCGGTCGCCGACGTGGGCGAGCCGCTTCCAGGTGTGGCCGCCGAAGGCGCGCTGGAGGATGCGGCCGTCGCTGGTGCGGTCGAACAGCGCTCCCCACTGCTCGAGCTCGCGCACGCGGTCGGGGGACTCCTGGGCGTGGAGCTGCGCCATGCGCCAGTGGTTGAGGAACGAGCCGCCCTTCATGGTGTCGCGGAAGTGCGTCTCCCAGCCGTCCTGCGGATCGACGTGGGCCAGGGCCGCGGCGATGCCGCCCTCGGCCATCACGGTGTGGGCCTTGCCGAGCAGCGACTTGCACACCAGGCCCACCGAGGCGCCCTGGGCCGAGGCCTCGATTGCCGCCCGCAGGCCGGCGCCGCCGGCTCCGATCACGAGCACGTCGTGCTCGTGGGTCTCGAGCGTCTCCATCAGAACAGCCTCGGGTCGTGGAGCACGCCCATCGAGCACAGGCGCACGTACAGGTCGGCACCGCACACCGCGAACAGGCTCACCCACGCCCAGCCCATGTGGTGTTCGTTGAGCATGCTCACGACGCCCCAGGTCCGATGGCGAGGTCCGCCCGCCACGGCACATGAGAAGCAGTCGACCTGGCCGCCCACCAGGTGCCGCAGCGAGTGGCACGAGAAGGTGTAGAGCGAGAGCGTGGCGGTCGAGGCGAGGATGGCGAGCGAGCCGCCGCCGATCCCGAAGCGCCCGTCGAAGGTGAAGGCCTTCACCACGTCGATCCACAGGATCACGAGGATGACGATCGCCAGGTAGAGGAAATAGCGGTGCGCGTTCTGGAGGATGAAGGGGAACGCGGTCTCGCCGCGGTAGCCCTTGCGGGCCTCGCCCACCGCGCAGGCGAACGGGTCGGCGAAGAACGAGCGGTAGTAGGCCTTGCGGTAGTAGTAGCAGGTGGCGCGGAACCCGAGCGGGATGACGAGGATCAGGAGCGCGGGCGAAAGCCAGGCGGGGAGCCACGCCGGATGGACGTAGGGCGAGTAGAAGGGCGACAGGTAGTCGCGCCCCTCCTCGATGTAGTGGTAGTGCGCCGCCCCCAGGAACGCCGCGTAGTTCGCGTAGCCGATCAGGATGATGAGGCCCAGCGCCTGCAGGGCCGGGATCCACCACCACAGGTCGCTGCGCTCGGTGGCGCCGAATCCTTCGCCGTAGCCCTGCCCGCGCGGGGCGGTGGGCATAGAGGCCATGTCGGGGGCTCCTCCGCGTCGATCCTGTTGGTCAGAGTCGTAGCCGAGGTTGCGCACACTACCACGCGTCGGACTCAGCCCGCCACTTCGCGCACCATCGCCTTCGCCGCCTCCCTGCTGAGCGAGCGCGTGGGAAGCTCGAGCAGCTCGAGCGTGCGCGATCCGCGCGTGCCGGTGAGCGTGATGCGGTCGCCGGGCTCGACCGCGTGGCTCGGCTTCACGCGCGCGCCGTTGAGCAGCGCCAGTCCGTCCTGGATCGCCACGCTCGCCTGGGTGCGGCTCTTGAACAGATGGAGCTCGCCGAGCACGACGTCGAATCGCATGTTGACCTCCCGGACCCAACCCTCACGTGCGCGTCAGCGGCACAGCCACCGGGCCAGCCAATAGGACAGCGTGGCGAGCACTCCCCACTGGAGCGCCCCGGCCGCGATCGGCCTAAGTCCCGCGTCCTTGAGATCGGCGAAGCCGGTCTGAAGCCCCACGCCCGCCATGCCGGCGCACAGCAGCCACAGGTCGGCCTGGCGCAATCCGTCGAGCGCCGGGGCGGGGATCCAGCCGGTCGAGTTGAGCAGCGCGAAGATCACGAACAGCGCAAGGAACCACGGCACCGGCGTCACCTGGGCGTGACCGGCGGCCCGGTGCCGGTGGCGCAGCGACCAGCCGAGCCAAAGCACGACCGGCGCGAGCAGGCAGATGCGCGCGAGCTTGACCACGGTGGCCACTCGCGCCGCCTCTTCGCTCATCCCGAATCCGGCCGCGACGACCTGCGCCATTTCGTGGAGCGAGGCGCCGTCCCACACGCCGTAGACGAAGTCGCTCATGCCGAGCGCGTGGCCGATGAGCGGGTAGAGCACGATCCCCAGCGTGCCGAGCAGGGTGATGACGCCGAGCGCGAGCGCGGAGTCCCGCTTCTCCCCCAGCACGACGGTGTCGGCCGCGACCACCGCCGAGGCCCCGCAGATCGCCCCGCCCACCCCGAGCAGGAGCCCGAGCTTCTCGGCGACGCCCAGCCGCCGTGCGATCCACCAGCCGAAGGCGAGCGCGCCGAAGGTCGAGACCGTGACGACCGCGAGCGCGGGCACGCCGATCCGCCACAGCTCGAGCAGGCTGAGCCTGAAGCCGAGGCCAGCGACCGCCCAGCGCAGCAGCGGGCGTTGCGCCATCCGGATGCCCGGCTCCGCCGCGGCGGGCACGGGGAGCAGCGACTTCCACGCCATGCCGAGCAGGATGACGAGGAGCAGCGCGCTCACATGGAGCGTGCCCTTGACCCACGGCAGCTCGGCGAGCCACAGCGCCGCGACCCCCAGCAGCGCCGCGAGCGCGAGTCCGGGGACCAGGGCCGCAAGCTCCGATCGGGTCGGCATGCGGCGCACACTATCAGACCGCGCCGGCGCGCCGCCGCGGGCGCCAAAAGCGAAGAGGCGGGGATTACTCCCCGCCTCTCGCAGCGATGCGAAGGACTGCCTTAGGCAGCCTTGCGGACGTTCTGGGCCTGCAGGCCCTTCGGGCCCCGCGTCACCTCGAACTCCACGGCATCTCCGTCGGCGAGCGTCTTGAAGCCGTCCCCCGCGATGGCCGAGAAGTGAACGAACACGTCCTCGCCCTCCGGCTGGGAGATGAAGCCGAAACCCTTCGCCTCGTTGAACCACTTGACCGTTCCACGAACCACTGTGCTGCTCCTTTGTACCGGGGCCACTCGGCCCCACACTGCCGCTCCTTCGCGCGGCGGCCGCGCCCGGCCCATCTGGCCGATCCTTCGGGCGCCGCGGCTATAACAAGAAAAAGCCGCCAGATTGAACCTGGCGGCTAAGAACTCTCGTTCATACATCCACCGGCAACCGAACAAATGATTAGAGTCGCGGGGCGGGAAAAGGATTCGGGCTATTTCGCCCCCGCCGCCGGGGCCCGTGTTCCGGCGGCGAGCCCGCCGGGGGCCGCGCGTGGGCACCGCGCCGGGGGCCGGGGGGCGGCGAGCGCCTCGCACTCGGCCTCGCGCCCGCGCACGATGCGCCGCCCGGCCAGCGTCCCGCGCGCGGCCGTGACGACCGTGCACTGGCGCTCGCCCTCCGGATCGTCCCAGTAGATCACGACCCAGTCGCGGGTCCGGCCCAGCTCGTGCGCGCGCGCCGTGTTCGAGTAGAGCGCGGTGTAGTGGCGCGGACCGCGCCGGGTGTGGAGCACCGGCAGCCAGGCCTCGCGCCCGGGGTTGAAGCGTCGCGGCGCGATGGTGCGCAGCCGGCCCGCCGCGGCCTGCTCGCGGTACTCGCGATCCACGTCGAGGATCTCGGCGACCGGCGGCTCGGGTGCGGGGGTCGCGCGCGGGGTGGCTGCTACGCGCACGCGCGAGAGCCGGTGAGCGAGCGAATCGCGGATGCCGGCGAGCCGCTTGGCCCCCAGGCCCTCGACACGCGCGAGGCGGCCGTCGTGCGCCGCCTGCTCGAGCCCTTCGAGCGTCTCGATCCCGAGCTCGTCGTGGAGCCGCCAGGCGAGCGAGGCGCCGATGCCGGGCACCGACGTGAGCAGCGCGATCGGATCGCTCTCGCCGAGCAGGCGGTCGAGCATCGGCAGGCGCCCGTAGAGCAGGAGGTCACGGATCGAGTGGGCGATGCGCGGTCCGACGCCGGGCAGCGCTTCGAGCCCTTCGAGGCCGCGCGCCTCGTAGAGGTCGCGGACCGGGGCCGCGAGCGCGCGCAGCGTGTTCGCCGCGCGCCGGTACGCCTGGACGCGCCAGTGGCTCGCGCCCTGCTCCGCGAGCACGCGCGCCACCTCGTCGAGGCGGCCGGCGATGTCTTCGTTGGGAGTCACGACCCTTTCGATGCGTCCCGGGCGTGGCGCGGTGCGCCCGCGCGCAGGCGCCGCGCCCCGCGCGCGGCGGGGGCGGGCCTCAGACGGTCGTGTAGGTCAGCTCGCGATACTTGCGGCGATAGCCGTCGCCGTCCTCGGGCTCGAAGACGTGGCAGAAGGTCATCTCGCCCCCGTACACGTGAATCGTGACCGCGGGGGTGGCGGTGGGATTCTCGATCTTGTGATACTCGAACGGCGGGATGAGCGCACCGGCCTCGCCCACGCCCGCCATGACGACCGACTCCTGCTCGAATCGAACGATGTCCTTCTCGGGGTCCCCGCCGTGGACCGAGAACGAGGTAACCCGGATCTTGCCGCGGTAGACGCACTCGACGCACCACGTGCCGGCGTGGTCGTGGAGCGGTGTGCCCTGTCCCACGTCCCACACCATCGCCAGCACGCTGTAGCGGCCATCGGGCGCGCGATGGATGAGCCGGCGCGCGTACCGGTCGGGCGCCGGCTCGAGGTAGGGCGGACTGAGGAACTGCTCGCCGCTGTTCACGATGTCGATGAGCACCTGCTTGACGGCACGACATCGGGCCGCGTCGTCGCGGGCGGTCGTGGCCCCGTCGAGGCGCCGGATGAGCTCGTCCACCTTCGAAGCATCTGGGCTGACCGCCATGGCCGGGACCCTCCTCGCGAACCATGGTACCACCGTCGCCCCGCCCCCGGCACGGGCTGGCCGCGCCCGGGCCCTCCGGGCCGGGGGCATAAAGCTCAGCGACCACCCCCGCGGGCGGGAGTGGTCGCTGTGAAACTCGCTTGTTTCCCGGACTACCGGTCTACCGGTACAGGGACTTGAGCTTGCCCCACGAGGTGCCATGGGTGGGCGTCGGAGCGATCGACTGGAGCAGAAGAATGGCGTCGTCGAAATCCGAATCGCTTCCACTGGCAACCGACAGGTCCTCGAAGCACTCCCACCAGTCGCCGAAGTTCGCATCCGTGCCGAGGTACGTGAGCATCTGCGCATTGCCGCCGGCATTGCGCGCGTCCTGCGAATAGAACGTGCCGCCCGGACCGTCGAGGTAGAAACCGAAGCTGTTGCGATTCACGCCCGCGTAGTTGTTCTGGCCCTGGAAGACCGCGTTCTGGTCGTACAGGAGAACCGCCAGCGCGCCGCCCGGACCGAAGTGGCAGGTCGCGAACCAGCCGGCCTGCGCCGCGCCCGGGAACACCAGGAATTTGGGCGGATTGGGCGGATCCAGGGAGTTGTAGATGCCGATGTCGTTGTTGGGCGCGAATCCCGCCAGCTCGATCATCAGGGTGAACGTCGCGTTGCCCGACACCGACGACTTCCAGACCTGGGCGTCCACCTGGTCGGCGTGCACGTTGATCCCGCCGTCATTGGCATTCAGATAGTTCTGGAGCGACGGGTCGGCGACGAACACCTGCGGAACCCGCGGGCCGAACGCCAGTGCCGCCGACACGGAAACGGCTACCGCAAGCGCGGCGATGCCGGTCACGACCAACCACCTCGTAGCCTTTTTCATCATCGTCCATCTCCTTGTTCGCCCGGCTGTCCTGCCAGGCAACGTAGCTGGCTCGCCAGCGCCACTTCACGTTCTGGGGGAGTTACCGTAGGGGGAATGAGGGGAGTATCGCATTTCACCCTAGGAACCGTCCAGCGAGAATATTCCTCGCGGCTCTTTCACCCCCCTTCATCTTTGAGGCGGTCCGGCGACCGGCACGATCGAGTTCAGCCGTGCTCAACTCGCACTGCACCACGCACATGAGACTGTGCGCCAGCATGCGAAATCTCCGCCCTTGATAGTCATGTTCTATCCCGGTTGCCCGGACTGGGCAAGGGCCTTACGCTGTTTCCCGATGGTCCCCATGGCTATGGGGCCGGTGACCTTGGTAGCATTGTCACG
>JBGQIE010000110.1:0-9264 GCA_041498315.1 Candidatus Eiseniibacteriota bacterium | reverse complement strand
GGTGCCGTCCTTGAAGAACACCCGGTCGGTGTCACCGAGCCCGATCGTGAAGGTCGGGATGTCCTCCTTGCTGTCCTGGCGAATGTCGTCCTGGAGGTCGCTGCCGGCGTGGACCAGGATGACGAAGTCGTAGTTCTCCCAGGGGATCGGATCGTTGCGCACGATCGACTGCGAGTCGGCGGCGAAGATGAACTGGCGCACCATGCGGACCGCGGCCGGGTAGATGTTGCGCGAGAACAGCCACGGGCCCAGGTCCGCCATGTCACCGGCCGTGTAGGCCTCGCTCTCCTCGCTCGGCCACACGTCGCCTTCGACCTGCTCGCGCCCGTAGGACTGGGCCTCGTAGTAGCGGCTCAGCGCCTTGAGGTGGGTCTGGTAGAAGCTGCGGTTGTGGGGCGGGCGGTCGACGGGATTGTCGATCGTGTCGCCCGGGGTGAGGTTGAACTTGCCGTTGCCGCTCGACTTGCCGCCGCCGCGGTCGGTCGCGAAGTCGATCCGGATCAGCGCCACCCGGTTGACGTGCGGTGGGGCGATCGGCGCCCCCGCCCCCTTGGTCCGCTCGCCCGTGACCCGTGGGCTGGGGTCGCGGGCGGCGCGGGCGCCCATCCGGGTCCGCCGGCGGCTCACGATCGTCGCCCAGTCCATGCCGGGCGGCGTCACGATGTCGGGCATCGAGCGCCAGCGCTCGAGACGCGCGGCCTGGGCGCGAGATTCATCCGGGCTCATCGCGGCGCCCGGAGCGGGGCGTGTGCGCGCGGGGCTCCCCGCGGCCGCGGGTGGGATGACCGGCCGGACGCGCAGCGGCTCGGAGGCCGCGGGCCCGGCGCTCCCGGCGGCCGCCACGCCGAGGCTCAGCAAGATCGCGAACAGAGGGCCGCGCAAGGACGCCTTTTTGGACTTCAAGCGTGGGTCTTAGAACCGATAGCCGATGGTGACCTTGTTCACGTTCGGCAGGCTCGCGTCCTTCGCCTGAGGGATGCTTCCCCAGTCCAGGGTGAGGTTGTTCCAGTTGATGCCGATGCCGTAGGTCATGTCGCCGATGTTGCCGAGCGGATCCGAGTAGTAGCCGATGCGTCCCGCGAGCTGCTGGGCATAGACCAGCTCCGCGCCGTAGTTGTAGGTGCGGAAGTCGCTGGTGACGAGCGACTGGTTGAAGTCGGAGATCACGGTCAGCAGGAACTGCTTGTTGCTGACCGCCTCCCAGGCCGCGCCCACCTTGACGTTGCGCGACAGCGGGCTCGCCTGGTCCTCGCTGATGAACACCACGCTCGGCCCCAGGTTCTGGACGTTGCCGCCGATGCGCAGCCGCGCCGCCGGGATCTGATAGAGCGCGGCGAGATCGAATCCGAAGGTGGCGCCCACGCCCTGCTGCGCCTGCGGGGCGAGCTGGATGCGGATGTACTTGACCGTCGCTCCGATCGCGAAGTCGGGCAGCAGCCGGGTGCCGTACGAGACTCCCGAGGAGAACTCGAAGGAATCGAACTTGCCGGTGGATTGCCCGGCGGCCGTGACGCCCTCGCTGCTGCCGTACGAGAGGAAGGCGAGCCCGACCGCGAGCGCACCCCACCCTTCGAGGGGCTGCAGGTAGGCCGCCTGGTTGTAGGTGACGTCGGTGGCGAGCCCGGGCACGAGCTGGGCGCCGGTCAGCTGGAGGTCGGCGTGCTTGGCGAATCCGAGGAAGGCGGGGTTCCACCAGGTGCTGCCGGCCGCATCCCCGGCGAGCGCGACGCCCGCCGCCCCCATGGCGTTCTGTCGCGCGCCCGGCTGGATATCCAGAGATCGGCCCGTGCCCTGAGCCCATGCCGTGCCCGCAAGGGCCAAACCCGCACCTACCATCAACATCCGCGTAATCAAGCGCATTTGTAATCACCCCTCCGAAACGGAAAATAGGTCCCCGATTGCCTCGCGGGCAACGATACTACACCGCTGGTGCCGGGGCGAATCCAGGTATTTTTGAGCCCCTCCGCCCTACCGATTCAGCACCACGAAACGCCCCTCGGCGGCCACCCGCTCCTTCGAGCTCCGGCCGTCGGACTCCCAGGCGTTCACGTTGACCTTGAAGAGGTAGACGCCGTTGGCCAGCGCCTCCCGCTCGTCGTCGAGACCGTCCCAGGGCAGCTGGACCTGGTTGAGGCCCCCGAAGGCCCGCAGGGTCCGGACCAGCCGCCCGGACACCGTGTAGATGCGCAGCAGCACGTTGATCTGGCCGCCCGGGGCGTCCACGACGAACTGGCCGCCGCGGGAAGCACCCGTCGAGCTGGTGGGGTCCGGAATCAAGTAGGCGTGGGCGTCGCGCAGTTGCGAGGCCTCCACGACCTTGAAGTCGATCACCGCGCTCGAGCGGTGGGCGGCGCCGGCGAAACCCGAGGCCAGGTTGTCGGCGGCGCTCACCTTGATCCGGTGGGGTCCGATCGGCAGGCTCGGGAGCTCGAAGGTGGCCCGCCCCCCCTGATACGAGTTGGCGGTGTAGAGGAAGCTGCTCGTGATATCCACCCGGGTGGTCGAGTTGTCGTCCACCGTCACGATGATGCCGTTCTGCGGCGCGTGGTCGGTGATCAGGATCCCGCTCGGATCGAAGAGGTCCACGTTGAGCGTGGCGGTCGGCGGCACCTCGAGCGAGCCCCCGGCGAACCCGAGCCCGATGCGCGGGCCCTCGTTGTCACCCAACGGCGCGGTGCCGGCGATGATCTCGGCCGTCTGGCTCCCCACGGCGTCCGTGTCCACGGCCTGGGCCGGGGCCCGGCCGGTCACGTAGGCGCGCGCGCGGCCCAACGGCCCTTCGCGCGCCTCGAGCGGCACCACGAAGCGGCCCTTGAGCAGCCCGGCCGCGACCGCGACATTCGCGCGATAGACCGCCCCCGCCCGATAGGGGTAGAGGACGGTGTTGTCGCCCGGCGGCGTGAGCACCGGCGCCGACTCCTCGACCAGCATCGACGCCGTGCCGTTGAGCGCCACCGGGCTTCCGCCCGGCGGCGGGGCGTCGAACACCTGTCCGCGGAACTGCACGACCTGGCCGCGCGACACCTGGGTGAGCGGGTTCCCGAGTGTGTCCTCGAGCGCGATCTCGACCCACAGCCGCGGCAGGTTGAGCCGGGTTCCGGCATCGCCCATGAGCTGGTACTTCATGTCGTTCGTGAGGCTCCCGAACCCGGAACCCTGCTCCTTGGCGACCAGCAGTGCTTCGGCGAGGCCGGTATGGTACTGGCCACCGCTCGCCGGATCGCGATTGAAGAGCTGGTCGTAGATGAGCCCGTTGAGCTGGGCGTTCGAGGTGCTGAACGCGAGCTGGGTCGAGGAGATGACGGCGACAGCCCCGCCCCCGGGCGTCGTCACCATCTTCTCGCCCAGACTGGTCTGGGTCGGGTCGCTGAACAGCCCGACGTCGCACGAGGCGGCGACAAACAGCGGGTAACGCGGGCCATTCGAGAGCGTGCCGACGTCGGTCTCGATCATGACCGTCTCGTCCGCGAGCTGGAACGGGCTGCCGTGGCCGATGTAGTTGAACATCACCACGCCGTCCTCGAGGTTCTTGCGGATCTCGGCCTTGGCGCCGGGCTTGGTGCAGCTCGCCGTGCCGCTCGGATAGGTGTGGAGGTAGATGTAGGCACGATCGATGTGGGCCGGGGTGTGGTACTGGTCGAGGACGGCGGTCTGGGCCAGGTGTCCCCACCCGATCGGGTCGCTGTCGGAGCACTGGAAGTTGTCGTCCGCAATCAGCATGACGCGGTTGCGATACTCGCCGAACGGCGCCTGGCGCTCGTAGAACAGCACCTTGTTTCGCACCACGTCCATCGCGGTCGCGGCGTCGGCGGCCGGGATGCGGCCGCCGAAGAAATCGGGGATGATCTGGCTCGCGTTGTCCACGTTGAGCAGCCAGTCGTCGGTCGTGAACTGATGTCCGCCCAGCACCGGCGCGTCGTAACCGTTCTCGTACGTGGGCAGCAGACAGCCGGGCTGACCCGCCGGCGCGCTGCCGAGCAGGTTCTTGAAATCGTACGAGGCGTCGCCCAGGAAGGTCACGAACGAGGGCTTGCGGGTGCTGCCTGGATCTTCGCCGCCCTGCTGCAGGAAGACGGCGCGCAGGAAGTTGCGGATCGCGAGCGGGTCGGTGCGGCCGCCCGAGAACTGGTCGAACACCGCCGAGATCGGCACCGTGGCGGTGTCGTAGGGAGCCGGGACACCCTGGAGCGGCAGATGGGAGTGGCGCCAGGCCGCCAGCGTCTCGGCGGCGGCGCCAAAGCCGTCGTAATAGATGACGATGTAGTCGGCCTTGAGCTGGCGGAGGTCGTAGAGGCTGGTGCGCGGCGCCTCGAACACGCGCGCCCCCAGCAGGCGCGGAATCTTGCTGTCGGGCACGACGCGATAGCGCCGCAGGACGGTGCCATTGGTCGCGAAGTCGAGCTCGAAGTGGGTCGCGTCGAACGGCTGGTACGTGAACCCGGTCACCTCGATGGGGGCGAACGCGTCGGTGACGTCGAACAGCCGCGGCGGGGTCGCGCTGCTGAAGGGCCCGATGCGATAGACCGCGCGACCGGTGCCGGCGGGGGCGGAAAAGGTCAGGCTGTCCGCCACCGGCTCGAGCTTGCGCTGGTAGAACAGATCGATCCACGCGAGCCCGATGCGGCTGCAGCTGTTGAAGGGGTTGAGCGTCGGGACCGATAACGACACCAGGTTGTCGGTGAGCGCCGGGTTGGGGAGCGATAGATCGTAGGTGAACGAGTCCTTGGCGTTCCAGTAGACCTGCGCTAGTGGAGTGCCGTTGAGCGACACGTCCAGGGCGTCGTGGACGAAGCCGCACACCTTCTCCACGCTTTTGACCAGGCCCCAGATCTTCATGCGCAAGCGCACGTTCTGGGTGAGGTCGGCTCCGGGCAAGTTCAGCCTGACCTGGTCGATCTGGCCCTGCCCGAGCGTGAGCTGGAACCACTTGGTCCAGGTGAGCCCGTCCAGCGTGCCGCTCGCGTTCGGAGTTCCATTCGGCACCGGCGGCGAGTCGGGGAAGTACACGGGGGTCCTTCCGGCGATCTGCTCGTAGTGGACGCGTTCCGGAAACGTCGTCATCCGAACCGGCACGACGGTCTGGGTGTCGGTGTCCGCGGGGACAGCATCGATGCGCGCGGGGGTCCCCGCGATCGGATCCAGGGTCGAGATCGTCAGGTAGTAGTAGTTGAGGGCCTCGTACGGATGACTGAAGAAGGCGGTGTCGGGATTGCTAGGGTCGTAGAGGTTGGCCCAGTCGCTGGGGCCCATGGCGAAGAAGTAGAAGTAGTTCTGGTTGTCGTCGCTGAAGGTGACGTTGTCGCCGCCCGGCGTGCCGATCGGGATCTCGCCGTAGTTGCAGGCGTCGCAGTAGTCGCCTTCGGGCAGGGCCGGGAGCGGGCTGCGCCACGTATAGAGGCGCAGGTCGCCGTTCTTGATCGCCACCACGCCTCGGAAGGGCCGCAGGTTGCGCAGGGTGCCATAGTCCACGCGGTACAAGCCGGGCTCGGAGATCGCGAGCTTCACCCATTCCCGGCCGGCGTAGATCGCGGTTGCGGTTCTCGCCGCGGTCGAGGGCACGACGCGTCCGCCGGCGCCTCCCGCCTCACCGGCGGTGAACGCGTCGATCCCGGCTCGTCCCGCGGCGCGCCGCCAGGCCTTGCCCTGCTCGTAGTTGACGAGCAGCTGCGCGTACACGCGCTCGAAGGGGTCGAGCCGCTCGGCCGGCGTGACGACCGGGGCTACGGCCGGCACCGTGACCAAGACCTCGATCTTGCGGACGAGCGTGAGCCGCCGGGCCGCGGCGTCGTAGTCGGCCGGCAGCAGCTCGATGCGCGCCACGCGCTGGTTGCGGAGCCAGCCCACGCCCAGGAGTCGCGCGCGCAGCGGAGCCTGCGAGCCGCGCAGCGCGTAGGCCTGGTCCGAGCGCACGTAGACCGGGCTCACGCGCTCCGGGGTGCGCACCGCATCCGGCACCGGCGCGAGGAGCACGCCCTCGCGCGTCGAGGTTTCGAGCGCCACGGCGCTCACGCGGGCCTCGCCGGTCGGGGGAAGCGCGACCATGACGACGCGCCCCGGCAGGGCCGGGGCACCGACCGCGCCGGTGGGATCGTAGCCGTCGATCGAGAGCAGCAGCGCGCTCGCGTCCTCCGGGAGCGGCGTGAGCTTCGCCTCCGGCACGGCGACTTCGAAGCGCACCTCGGTGGGCGCGGCCGCGACGAGGCGCAGCGCGGCGGGTGCGGCCCCCGAGCGCCCGGCGCCCAGGAGCAGGAGGACGGCCGCCGCGCCGGGAACGAGCGCGGACCACAAGGGCCGAGGCGGGGGCGCGGGGATCAGAACTTCTCGGCCTTCTCGACCAGCATATTGGGGACCTCGCCCTCCACCTTGTAGCGCAGCCGGCAGCGAGGGCAGGTCAGGGTCTCCGCGCCCGTGTCGTAGGCGAGGTCACCCTTGCAGACCGGACACACCAGCATGCTCAGCAACTCGGGGCTTACGGGCATGCGAATCCTCATGGGGTGGGAAGGGTCAGTGCTGCGGAAGCATCGGGCGCCGAGCCCGCGCGCGGGCGCTGGAGTCCGAGGTTCTGGGGTCGCGTGATGGTGCCGGCTTACCTCTGGCGGTGGATCCCGGGCCCCCGAGTATATCAGCCCGGTGGGTGCCTTCAAGCCGCGCCCTCGCTGAACACTCCCATGCGGCGGAACTTGCGCAGGCGCTGCTCGACCAACTCGGAGGGAACTACACCGGAGAGCCGGTCCAGGTGCCCGAGAACCGCCTGCTTCAGCGTGGCCGCGGCGGCCGCCGGATCGCGATGGGCTCCCCCGAGCGGCTCGGGGAGGATGCCGTCGATGACGCCCAGCCGGTCGAGATCGGTGGCGGTGAGCCGCAGCGCCTCGGCCGCCTGCGGGGCCTTCTTGCCGTCCCGCCACAGGATCGAAGCGCAACCCTCGGGCGAGATGACCGAGTAAATCGCGTTCTCGAACATGAGGACCACGTCGCTCACCGCGACGGCGAGCGCCCCGCCCGAGCCGCCCTCGCCCACGATCACGGTCACGATCGGCACCTCGAGCCGCGCCATCTCGCGCAGGTTGAACGCGATGGCTTCGGCCTGCCCACGCTCCTCGGCGCCCAGCCCCGGGTAGGCGCCGGGCGTGTCCACCAGCGTCAGGATCGGAACGCCGAAGCGCCCCGCCAGCTGCATCAGGCGCAGCGCCTTGCGGTAGCCCTCGGGGTTGGGCATGCCGAAGCGGCGCATCAGGTTCTCCTTGGTGTCGCGCCCCTTCTGCTGCCCCGCCACCATGACCGGCCGCCCCTCGATGAGCGCCAGGCCCGCGACCATGGCCGGGTCGTCCGCGAAGTGACGGTCGCCGTGCAGCTCGGTCCAGCCGGTGCAGCAGCGCTCGATGTAGTCGAGCGGGTAGGGACGCCGCGGGTGGCGGGCGAGCTGGACGCGCTGGTAGGGCGTGAGCCCGGCGTAGATCTCGCGCCGCAACGCGTCGGCCTGGCGCTCGAGCGCCGCGAGGTCGTCCCCGGCGGCGGCGCCGCGCTCGCCGGCCTGGGTGCGCAGATCCTGGATCTTCTGCTCCAGCTCGAGCAGCGGCTTCTCGAACTCCAGCCAGGTCGTCATGACGCCCCTTTCGCCCAGCGCGCCGCCAGCCAGGTGCATCGCTCCTTGAGGTGGTCGAGCACCGCGGGATCCTCCGCGACGTGATAGCGGCGCGAGCGCATCGCCTGGAGCGACCGGTCGCGGTGGACGATGTAGACGTAGACCTCGGCCGCCCCCGGATGGGCGGACAGCACTTCGTCGATGGCGGCCAGGCGCTCGACCGTCAGCTCCTCGACCCCGATCTTGAGCTGGAGCGAGGAGCGGTAGCGGCGGCGCGCCTCCTCGAGCTCGACCGCCTCGGCGAGCAGCAGCTTGACGCCGCGGTCCTCGCGGATCTCGAGCCGCCCGGTCACGACCACCATCTGATCGGTCGCGAGCGCCGCGCGGGCACTCTCCCACAGCTCCGGGAACGCCGTGCACTCGATGCGCCCGCTCAGGTCCTCGAGCGTCACGACCGCCATGGGCTTGCCGGCCCGGGTCATGATGCTCTTGCTCTCGAGGACGATGCCGGCGAGGCGCGCCTCGACCCCGTCCTCCTGCTGGAGCAGGTCGGCGACGGTGTGGGTCGAAATGCGCTCGAGCTCGGCGCGCAGGTGCTCGAGCGGGTGCTCCGAGAAGTAGAAGCCCAGCACCTCCTTCTCGCGCGCGCTGCGATCGCGGCCGCTCCAGGGCGGCACGTCGGGCAGCGGCGGGGCGACCAGGGTCACCGCCCCGCCGTGGTCGCCGCCCTCGCCGAACAGCGACGACTGGCCGCTCTCGCGCTCGCGCTGGAGGCTCGCGGCCTGCTCGAGCGTGCGTCCCGCCGCGGCGTGGAGCGCCGCGCGCTCGCCGCCCAGCGCGTCGCAGGCGCCCGCGGCGATCAGGCTCTCGAGCACGCGCCGGTTGAGTGATCGGCTCCCGAGCCGGGCGGCGAGGTCGTGGAGATCGCGGAACGGGCCCGCGGCGCCACCGCCGCGCGCGCCCGCGCGCGCCTCGACCAGCGCTTCGACCACCGCCTGGCCGACGTTGCGCACCGCGCCCAGGCCGAAGCGGATGCGGCCCTCCTCGAGCGTGAACTTCCAGCTCGAGCCATTGACGTCGGGCGGCAGGATCTCGAGCCCCATGCGCCGCGCCTCCTCGATCAGGGTGACGATGCGGGCGCTGTCGCTCATCTCGCTCGTCAGCGTCGCCGCCATGAACTCGGCCGGGGCGTGCACCTTGAGCCAGGCGCACTGGTACGCGAGCAGGGCGTAGGCCGCGGAGTGCGAGCGGTTGAAGCCGTAGCCCGCGAACTTCTCCATGGTCGCGAAGATGCGCTCCGACTTCGCGGCCGGAATCTTGCGGTGCGCGCAGCCCTCGATGAACTCCTGCCGCTTGGCCTCCATCTCCTCGGGGCGCTTCTTCCCCATCGCGCGCCGCAGCTCGTCGGCCTGCGCCATCGAGAACCCCGCCAGGACGTTGGCCGCCTGCATGACCTGCTCCTGGTACACGAACACGCCGTAGGTGTCCTTGAGGATGGGCTCGAGGCCGGGGTGATCGTAGCGCGCGACCTGGCGGCCGTGCTTGCAGTCGATGAAGTACGGGATGTTCTCCATCGGACCGGGGCGGTAGAGCGCGTTCATCGCCACCAGGTCCTGGAACACCGTGGGCTTGAGCCGGCGCAGGTAGTCGCGCATCCCGGTGGATTCGAACTGGAAGATGGC
>JBGQIE010000109.1:0-9272 GCA_041498315.1 Candidatus Eiseniibacteriota bacterium | reverse complement strand
CGTTGGGGGCGCCGGCGGGCCGATCGCAAGGAGCGACGACGAGGCTGGGTTCTCTACCCGCCGAGGAGGAGCGACGCGGCGAGCGGCCCGCCGCCGCCCCCAACCCGCAGGGCCGGACCGGCAACGGCCGCCCGGCGGCCGTTGCCGGTCCGGCGCGCTCGCGGGACATGCTCAGGCACGGCCTAGACTTCCATCACTTCCGCGGTCTTCTTCTTCAGCAGATCGTCGATGAGCGCGATGTAGCGGTCGGTCAGCTTCTGGGTCTCGGCGGTGAGGCGCTTGGCCTCGTCCTCCGGGATCTTGCCGTCGTGCTCCTGGGCCTTGATGTCCTTGTTGATGTCGTGCCGCACCTGGCGCACGTGGACCCGCCCATCCTCGGCGAGCTTCGAGATGAGCTTGACCATGTCGCGGCGGCGCTCCTCGGTGAGCGAGGGAATCGGCACCCGCACGACCGTGCCGTCGTCGGTCGGGTTCAAGCCCAGCTCCGAGGCCTGGATCGCCTTCGTGATCGCCTTGATGAGGCTCTTGTCCCAGGGCTGCACCACGATCAGGCGCGGCTCCGGCGCGCTCACGGACCCGATCTGGCTGATCGGCACCGGCTGCCCGTAGGCCTCGACCCGCACCGTGTCGAGCAGGGCCGGCGACGCCTTGCCGGAGCGGATGCCGGAGAACTCGCGCCGCACCCCCTCGAGCGACTTCTTCATGCGCTCTTCCGCTTCGACCAGCAGCTTGTGCGTCATGCTCAGGATTCCCCCACCGTGGTCCCGATCATCTCGCCCTGGACGACCTTGAGCAGGTTGCCCCGCCGTCCGATGTTGAACACCTGGATCGGCAGCCGGTTCTCCTTGCACAGCGTGACCGCCGTCAGGTCCATGACGCCCAGTCCGCGCTCGAGAATATCCTTGTAGGTGATGCGAGGAAAGAAGGTCGCGTCCGGGTCCTTGAGCGGATCGCCGCTGTACACCCCGTCGACCTTGGTCGCCTTGAGGATGACGTCGGCACCGATCTCGATCGCGCGCAGCGCCGCGGCGGTGTCGGTGGTGAAGTAGGGGTTCCCGGTGCCCGCCGCCATGATGACGATCCGCCCCTTCTCGAGGTGGCGCACCGCGCGGCGGCGGATGTAGGGCTCGCACACCCGCGCCATCTCGATCGCCGACATGACGCGCGTGAACAGGCCGCGCTTCTCGAGCGCGTGCTGGAGCGCCAGCCCGTTGATGACGGTCGCCAGCATCCCCATGTAGTCGGCGCCCACGCGATCCATGCCCCGGGTGCTGGCCGCGAGCCCGCGGAAGATGTTGCCGCCGCCGGTCACGATGCCGATCTGCACCCCGAGCGCGTGGACCTCGCGGATCTCCTCCGCGAGATCGGCCATGACGCGCTCGTCGATGCCGTGTCCCGCCGCGCCGGCGAGCAGCTCGCCGCTCAGCTTGAGCAGGATGCGCTGGTAGCGCGCCGCCACCCGCGCTACTCCTTGCCGAGCCGGAAGCGCACGAACCGGCGCACGATCAGGTTCTCCCCGGTCTTGGAGGCCGCGGCGGTCACCAGGTCCCCGACCGTGACCTTGTCGTCACGGACGTAGGGCTGCTCGAGCAGGCACACCTCGGAGTAGAACTTGTCGAGCTTCCCGGTCACGATCTTGTCGATGATCGCGGCCGGCTTGCCCTGGCCCTCGAGCTGGGCCGCGAAGATCTCGCGCTCCTTGGCGATGCGCTCGGCCGGCACCTCGTCGCGGCGAATGTACTCGGCCCCGGCGGCCGCGACCTGCATCGCGAGATTGCGCACCAGGTCCGCGAACTCGGGCGTGCGCGCCACGAAGTCGGTTTCGCAGTTGACCTCGATGAGCACCCCCACCCGGTTGCCGGGATGGATGTACGCCTCGACCAGGCCTTCGCCGGCCACGCGATCGCCGCGCCTCTCGGCCTTCGCGGCGCCGGCCTTGCGCAGCGCGTCAATCGCCTTGTCGAAGTCGCCCGCCGACTCGACCAGCGCCTTCTTGCACTCCATCATGCCCGCCCCGGTCTGCTCCCGGAGCTGTCTGACCTGATCCGCCGTGACCGTCATGAGTCTCCCCTGCCTGGTTGTCGCAACGCCCGCCCGCTTGCTCAAGCCCGGGCGGGCGCTTCGGTGATCCACGATGAGCGATGCCCCGGCGTCAGACGCCTGCGGGATGCGTCTCCCCTTCGGCCTCGACGCCGTCGCCTCCGAACGACACCGTCTCCTGGTCGCCGCCCTCGTGCGCGGTCGCGCGCGCTTCGAGCACGGTGTCCGAGACCATCCGCGCGAACAGCCGGATCGAGCGCAGGGCGTCGTCGTTGCCCGGAATCGGGAAGTTGACGACCGTGGGATCGCAGTTCGTGTCCACGACGCCGATGATCGGCAGGCCGAGCCGGTTGGCCTCGGCGATCGCGATCTTCTCCTTCTTGGTGTCGATGACGAACACCGCCGCCGGCAGCCCCGGCATCTCCTTGATACCCGCGAAGGCGAACTCGAGCCGCGCGCGCTCGCGCGCCAGCCGCGAGACCTCCTTCTTGGCCAGCTTCTCGAAGGTGCCGTCGGTCGCCATGCGGTCGAGGTCGTGGAGCCGCTTGACGCTGGTGCGGATGGTCTTGAAGTTCGTGAGCATCCCGCCCAGCCAGCGCTCGGTGACGTAGTACATGCCGCAGCGATGCGCCTCCTCGACGACGATCGGCTTGGCTTGCTTCTTGGTGCCGACGAACAGCACGTGGCCGCCGCCCCGCACCACGCGCTCGAGGGCCGCGCGCGCGTCCTGGACGCACTTGAGCGTCTTCTGCAGATCGATGATGTAGATCCCGTTGCGCTCCATGAAGATGAATTTCTTCATCTGCGGATTCCAGCGCCGGGTCTGATGCCCGAAGTGCACCCCCGCTTCGAGCAGGTCCTTCATCGTCACTTCCGCCACAACTTCCTCCTCGGGGTTGATGCCTCCGCGCCGCCCGGGTCTGAACCTGCGCCTTCCACCCGGCCCGTGCCGCCCCTGCGGGGGCGGCGCCGCACCGGACACCCCGGCGCCTCGGACGTCGCGTGTGAGATGGTCGCTTCGAGTCTTTTTACCGCTTGCTGAACTGGAAGCGCTTGCGCGCGCCCGGCTGTCCGTACTTCTTGCGCTCCTTCATCCGCGGGTCGCGGGTGAGCATCCCCGCGCGCCCCAGCTGGCCCCGCAGCGCTTCGTCCTCGCGCGCCAGCGCGCGCGCCACCGCGAGCCGCACGGCGCCCGACTGGCCGGTGAGCCCACCGCCGCTCACGCGCGCGACCACGTTGAACTTGCCCGCCGTGCTCGTGAGGGTGAGGGCCTCGAACGCCGCCTGGACCAGGGTCTCGCGCCGCAGGTACTCGAGCGGGGCCCGGTCGTTGATCGTGTGCTTGCCGGGGCCGGCGATCAGACGCACGCGCGCCACCGACTCCTTGCGCCGTCCGGTTCTCGGTTTGTTCGCCATGTCGATCGCCATCGTCCCCTCGGTCAGTTCGTTCGGGTGTTCGGGCTCGCGGTCGCGGGCACCCAGGCCTCGGGCTGCTGCGCCTCGTGCGGGTGGGCGGCTCCGGCATACACCTTGAGCTTCTTCATCATCGCGCGGCCGAGCTTGGTGCGCGGCATCATGCCCTGGACGGCGCGAGTGACGACGCGCTCGGGATGTTTGGCCATGACCTCGCGGATCGAGGTCCAGGTCGCCCCACCCGGGTACATCGTGTGGTGGAAGTAGCGCTTGTCCTCGGCCTTGCGGCCGGAAAGGACGATCTTCTCGGCGTTGATCACGACGACGTGGTCGCCGGTGTCCATGTGGGGCGTGTACATCGCCTTGTGCTTGCCCCGCAGCACCATCGACACCTGGGTGGCGAGCCGCCCCAGCGTCTTGCCCTGCGCATCCACCAGCAACCAGCGGCGCTGGATGTCGGCCGGGCGGGCGGTGTACGTCTTCATGCGATCCTCCGAGGTCATCACCGGCCGGCGCGTGCCTCGCGCGGCCGTGCCGCGCCCCGCAGGGGCCCGGCGTCCATCGCGCGCGCGGCGTGCGCGCCCGAGGCTATCCACAAGAAGCGACGGAAGCTAGCACGCCCCTCGAAATGCTGTCAAGCGCACGGCCCGCGCGGCACTGCGGCGCCGGGCGCGGGCCCTGCCCGCGCCCTCTCAGGAAAACTCCGCGAGCAGCTCGCGCAGGCGGCGCAGCGGCAGCCCGACGACGTTGGCGTAGTCGCCGACCACGCGCCGCACGAACTGCGAGGCCAGACCCTGGATCGCGTAGGCGCCGGCCTTGTCGAGCGGCTCCCCGGTGCGCACGTACTGGCGTAGGGTGCCCTCGTCGAGGCGCGCGAACTGGACCTGGGTGCACTCCGCGGCGGTGCGCCGCTCGCCGCGGTGAAGCACAGCCACCCCGGTCCACACCTCGTGGGTGCGCCCCTGGAGCCGCATCAGCATCGCCAGCGCCTCGGCCCCATCGCGCGGCTTGCCGAGGCGGTCCCCCCGCACCACGACCACGGTGTCGGCGCCGATGACGACCGCCGTGGCGCGCCGCGCGGCGATGCGCTGGGCCTTGTCGAGCGCCAGCGCCCGCACCCCGTGCCGGGGCTCGGCGCCCTCGGGCCACGCCCGGTCGGGGCCCGGGTCCGCGACCGTGAACACGAGCCCGACCTGGCGCAGCAGCTCGACCCGGCGCGGCGAGGCCGAAGCCAGGACGACCGCCGCCGTGCCGCGGTAGAAGAGCGCTCCCGGCCGGCCCCTCACGAGGCGGCCTCCTCGCGCGCGCCCGCGGCCGGGCTCTCGATGCATAGCGTCACCGGCCCGTCGCCCACCAGCTCGACCTCCATGTGGGCGCCGAACACCCCGCGCTCGACGCGCACGCCTAAGCCCGCGAGCCCGGCGCAGAACGCCTCGATCAGGGGCTCGGCGTGCTCCGGGCGCGCGGCGCCCGTAAAGTCGGGCCTGCGGCCGCGGCGCGCATCGCCGTAGAGCGTGAACTGGGGCACGACCAGCACGCCGCCCCGAACCCGCTTCACATCCAGGTTCATGAGCCCGGCGGCGTCGCCGAACACGCGCAGGCCGGCCACCTTGCGCGCCAGCCACGCGGCATCCGCCGCCGAGTCGCCGTGGGTGGCGCCGATCAGGACCAGGAGCCCGCGGCCGATGGCACCGCTGGGCCGGCCCCCGACGCGCACCTCGGCGCGCGCCACCCGCTGGACCAGCGCCTTCATTCCTCCCCGCCTCCGGGGGGCGGGCCCGCGCGCCCGCGGTCGGCCGAGGGCGGCCGCAGCAGGCGCTGGCGCCGCTCGACGCGCGTCACCCCGCGCACGCCGCGGATCGCGCCCATGACCTCCTGGAGCTTGTTCAAGTGCGCGACTTCGACCACGAACACCCCGCGCGCGGTGCGATCCTCGCTCGCGATCCCGGCGGTGCGGATGTTGACCGAGGTCGCGGCGATCGCCTTGGCGATGTCGGCGAGCAGCGAGGTGCGGTCCTGCCCGTAGACGACGAGCCGCACCGGGAAGGTCTCCCCGTGGCGCGTGTCCCAGTCCACCTCGACCTTGCGCTCCTGCGCGATGCGGTCGCCGAAGGTGTTGGGGCAGTCCTGGCGGTGGACCGACACGCCGCGGCCCACCGTGACGATGCCGATGACGCGGTCGCCCGGCACCGGCTGGCAGCAGCGTGCGAAGCTCAGCATGACGTTGTCGATGCCCTGGATGCGCACCCCGCCCGCGGGCCTGCGGCCCAGCCCCAGGGCCTCGAGCGGCCCCTTCGCGAACCGCTCGGCGAAGCCCTCCTTCTCGGGGACCAGCTTGCGCACGATCTGGGTGATCGAGAGCTGGCCCTCCCCCAGGCGCGCGTACAAGGTGTCGATGTCGGGGAGCCCGAGGCCGCGCGCGGTCTCCTCGAGCTCGGCGTCGCTCGCCTTGTGCTTCACGCGCTTGAGCTCGCGCTCGAGCATCTCCCGGCCCAGGGTGACGCTGTCCGCGTGGCGGCGGGTGCGCAGCCACGAGCGCACCTTGGCGCGCGCGCCCGCGGTGCGCACGATCTGGAGCCAGTCGTCGTGCGGCTGGGCCTGGGGCGAGGTGATGATCTCGACCGTGTCGCCGTTGCGCAGCACGTAGCGCAGCGGCACCAGCTCGCCGTTGACGCGCGCGCCCACGGTGTGCTGGCCGACCGCGGTGTGGATGATGAACGCGAAGTCGAGCGCGGTCGCGCCCTTGGGCAGGCGCTTGAGCTCGCGGCGCGGGGTATAGACGAACACCTCCTCCTGGTAGAGCGCGGTGCGCAGGAACTCCATGTACTCGTCGTCGCTCGCCGAGCGCTGCCAGTCGGCGGTCTGGGCCACGAAGCCGCCCAGGCGGGCGTCGAGCTCCTCGTCCACGCGTCCGCCCTGCTTGTACACGTAGTGCGCGGCGATGCCGGTCTCGGCGGTGCGGTGCATCTCGCGGGTGCGGATCTGGACCTCGACCATCTGGCCGCCCTCGGTGAGCACCGTGGTGTGGAGCGACTGGTACATGTTGCTCTTGGGTGTGGCGATGTAGTCCTTGAAGCGCTCGGCGACCGGCGTGAAGCGGTCGTGGACCACGCCCAGCGCCCGATAGCAGTCGTTGCGCGTGTGGGTGATGATGCGCAGCCCGAACAGGTCGTAGATCGACTCGAAGTCGCGCCCGGCCTGGACCTTGGCGTAGATCGAATAGAAGTGCTTGGGCCGGCCGCTCACCTCGGCTTTGATCCCGGCCGCCTTGAGCCCCTCCTCGAGGCGCTCGCGCACCTGGGCGAGGAACGCCTCGCGCTCCTCGCGCCGCGCCTGGATGCGGCGCGACAGCTCCTGGTAGGCCTCGGGGTCGAGGACCCGCAGGCTCAGGTCCTCGAGCTCGCGCTTGATGCTCGCCATGCCGAGCCGGTGCGCGAGCGGCGCGTAGATGTCGCGCGTCTCGGCGGCGATGCGCTCGCGCTTCTCGGGGCGCAGGTACTCGATGGTGCGCATATTGTGGAGCCGATCGGCGAGCTTGATGAAGATGACGCGCAGGTCGCGCGACATCGAGAGCACCATGCGCCGGAAGTTTTCGGCCTGCGCCGCCTCGCGGCTGTCGAAGTGGAGCCCGGCCAGCTTGGTCACGCCCTCGACCAGCCCGGCGACCTCCTTGCCGAAGCGCTTCTCGACGTCCTCGGGGCTGACCGCCGTGTCCTCGACCACGTCGTGGAGCAGCGCGGCGCACGCCAGGGTCGTGTCCATGCGCGACTCGAGCAGCTCGAGCAGGATCTGGCACACCGCGACCGCGTGCGAGATGAACGGGGCCCCGGACTCGCGCAGCTGCGGGCCGTGGGCCTGGGCGGCGTAGTCGAAGCAGGCCGCGGCGCGGTCACGGTCGACCCGCGGGGCATGCTCGTCGAGCGAGGCGAGCAGCGCCGCGCGCAGCTCGGCCTGCGTTCCGCCCGCGGACGGCGCGGTCACGGCACCCGCACCCCCTTGACCTTGAGCTGGACCCGCGTCTCCCCCCGCCATTCGTTGCGCACCGGCACGAACGCCAGCTCGCAGCGGCGTCCCGCGGTCAGATCGCGGACGCGCTCGCCGAGCCCGAATCCGATCGCCTCGGCCGCCCCCCAGGCGTCCCGCACGCCGAGCCGCAGGTGCTTGCCGTCGCCCACCGCGGACACCGACTCGAGCTCGACTTCACCGCTGCGGAACAGCGGCTCCGGATTGTCGAGCCCGTGTGGCGACATGCGCTCGAGCCACTCGACCAGGTGGAGGTCGCACTCGCCGAGCGGCAGATCGCCGTCGATCGTGAGCGGCGGAATGCCGCTGCCGGGCGCGAGCCGCTCGCCCACCAGGGTCTCGAAGCGCTGCCGCAGCTCCTCGAGGCGCTCGCGCCGAACCGTGAGCCCGGCGGCGAAGGCGTGTCCACCGTGGGCTTCGAGCAGGTCGTCGCAGTCGTCGAGGATCTGGTTGAGATCGAGCCCGCTCACGCTGCGTCCCGAGCCGCGGCCGCGGTCGCTGTCGCCTTCGAACGCGATCAACACGGTGGGGCGCTGGTAGCGCTCGACCAGCCGTGAGGCGACGATGCCGATGACGCCGGCATGCCACTGGTTCGAGGCCAGCAGGATCGAGCTGCAGGCGGGCCAGCCGAGCTTGGTTTCGACCAGCAGCGACGCCTCGGCGAGCACCTTCTCGTCGAAGCCGCGCCGGCGCTGGTTGTCCTCCTCGAGGCTGGCGGCGATCGCGTCGGCCTCGGCCGCGTCGCGGGCGAGCAGCAGCCGCAGCCCCTGCTCGGCGTTGCCCATCCGGCCGGCCGCGTTGATGCGCGGCGCGAGCACGAAGGCCACCTGCCCGCTCGAGATGTTCTTCCCGCTCAGCTTGGCGACCCGGACCAGGGAGTTGAGGCCGATGCGGCTCCCGCGGTTGAGGCGCTCGAGCCCCAGCCGCGCGAGCACCCGGTTCTCGCCCACCAGCGGCACCACGTCCGCGATGGTGCCGAGCGCGACCGCGTCGAGATACTCGCTCGCGCGCTCCGCGCCGCCATGCTCGCGCAGCAGCGCCTCGGCGAGCTTGAACGCCACCCCCACCCCGGCCAGGGACTTGAACGGGTACTCGCAGCCGGGACGGAGCGGATCGATGATCGCGCACGCGTCCGGAAGCGCGTGGGGCGGCTCGTGGTGGTCGGTGATGACGACGTCGATCCCCAGGGCCCGGCCGCGTTCGACCGCCTCGACCGCGGTGATGCCGCAGTCCACGGTCACGACCAGCGTGCAGCCGCGGCGCTGGGCCTCGTCCATGGCGTCGGGCGAGAGCCCGTAGCCGTCGCGGGTGCGGTGCGGGATCCGGTACTCGGCGCGGGCGCCGAGCGCGAGCAGCGTGGAGTAGAGCACGAACGTCGCGGTGATTCCGTCCACGTCGTAGTCGCCGTGGACCATGATGCGCTCGCCGCTCCGGATCGCGCGCTCCACCCGTTCGACCGCGCGGTCCATGTCGCGCAGACGGAAGGGATCGTGGAGGTCGTCGCCGGCCGGATCGAGGAAGCTGCGGGCCGCCTCGGGAGTGCCGATGCCGCGGTTGACGAGCGCGTGCCCGACCGGAAGCGGGGCGCCCAGGGCGCGCGCCAGCTCCGCCGCGCGTGCGGCATCACGACGCGGATGGGCGACCCACGGAGGCAGGGCGGGCTGCGTGATCACGACGGTCGGCTCACGGACGGGAAGTCCCTTTCCACGGAAGGAAGACGCACGCTAACAGTGTACCAGCCGCCGGGCAAGCACGCGGGAGGCCACTCGGAACCGGATGATCAGAACGACCGCCCCG
>JBGQIE010000108.1:0-9408 GCA_041498315.1 Candidatus Eiseniibacteriota bacterium | reverse complement strand
GGGTGACCTGGAACTCGCCGTGCCGGAACACCTCGCTCGATCCGGAGATGGTTCCATCCTGGGGATCCGCAAAGCTGTAGTGGTACACGTCGTCCATCCGGAACTCGCCGGTGAAGGGCCCGATCGTGAGCGGCCGCTCGCCGGCCCCGGCGTTCCCGGGCACCCACGAGAAGTCGGCGAACGCGAACGGCGTGCTCGCCGGCGCCTGCTGGGGCTTGCCCGCTTTCACGCTGTCGGACGCGGTGTCGGCGCCGTCACGCGCGGCCGCGGGGCGGCGCCCGGCCGTCAGCGTGATCAGCAGGGCGAGCAGACGGAAGTACGGAGTACGCATCAGTTCTCCTCGGGGGTACGTGGGTTGCGGCCTGGGTGTCTCAGCGTGCCGCGGGTGATCGGTCTTGCGGCGCCACCAAGCCGGATCCCGCTGCGGCGTCGAGCGCGAGGTTGAGCTCGAGCACGTTGACGCGCGACTCGCCCAGCACGCCCCAGGTGCGATCCAAGGTGTGCGCGCGCACCAGTGACAAGACCCGGTCGACGTCCAGGCCGCGCGCGCGCGCCACGCGTGCGGCCTGGAAGAGCGCGGCGGCGGGGCTGATCTCGGGATCGAGGCCGCTGCCCGAGGCCGTGACGAGGTCCACCGGCACCGGGCCCGTGGCCAGCGGGTCGGCGGCCCGCAGCGCCGCGATCCGTCCTCTTGCGGCATCGAGCAAGGCCGGGTTGAGCGGCCCGAGGTTCGAGCCCGAGGACGACAGCGCGTTGCAGGGATAGGGCGAGGTGGCGGAGAGCCGGCCCCAGAAGTACTTCGGATCGTCGAAGGGCTGGCCGATCAGCCGCGAGCCCACGCCGCGTCCGCCGCGGGTGACCAGACTGCCGGCCGCCTGACCAGGGAACACGAGGCGGCCGACGAGCGTGACGACGAGCGGATACGCGCCACCCGTCAGGAGCGTGAGCAGGAGCAGGAGCACGATCGCGGGGCGAATCTCGGAGCGCATGCGGGCCTCTAGACCAGGTGAAGGGCGGCGAGCACCATGTCCACCGCCTTGATGCCGATGAACGGGGCGATCAGGCCGCCGACGCCGTAGATGAGCAGGTTGTTGCGCAGCACCGCCGCCGCGCCCAGCGGCCGGTAACGCACGCCGCGCAGCGCCAGCGGGATGAGCGCGATGATGATCAGGGCGTTGAAGATGACCGCGGACATGATTGCGCTCTGCGGGGTGCTCAGGCGCATGATGTTGAGCGCGCCGAGCGCCGGATAGGTGGTGACGAAGGCGGCGGGAATGATCGCGAAGTACTTCGCGACGTCGTTGGCCACGCTGAAGGTCGTCAGCGCCCCGCGCGTCATGAGGAGCTGCTTCCCGGTCTCGACGATCTCGATCAGCTTGGTCGGGTTGGAATCGAGGTCGACCATGTTGCCGGCCTCCTTGGCGGCCTGGGTGCCGGAGTTCATGGCCACCGCCACGTCCGCCTGGGCCAGGGCCGGGGCATCGTTGGTGCCATCGCCGGTCATCGCCACCAGCTTCCCGCCGCCCTGCTGCTCGCGAATCAGCCGGAGCTTAGCCTCGGGTGTCGCCTCGGCGAGGAAGTCGTCCACGCCCGCCTCGGCGGCGATCGCCGCGGCGGTCAGCGGATTGTCGCCGGTGATCATGATGGTCTTGATGCCCATGCGCCGCAGCTGGGCGAAGCGCTCGCGGATGCCACCCTTGACTACGTCCTTGAGGTGGATGGTGCCCAGCACGGTGCCGTTCTCCGCGACCACCAGCGGGGTCGCGCCGCCGCGCGCGATCGCCTCGACCGCGGCGCGCACCGGGGGCGGGAACGCGCCACCCTGGGCCTGGATGAAGGCCTCGACCGCGTCGGCGGCGCCTTTGCGAATCTTGCGGCCGTCGAGGTTGACGCCGCTCATGCGCGACTGGGCGCTGAACGGGATGAAGGCCGCCCCGAGCGTGTGGACGTCGCGCTCGCGCAGACCGAAGCGCTCCTTGGCCAGCACCACGATGCTGCGGCCCTCGGGCGTCTCGTCCGACAGCGAGGCGAGCTGCGCAGCATCCGCCAGACGCTCGATCTCCACCCCGGGCGCCGGGTCGAACCGCGTCGCCAGGCGGTTGCCCAGCGTGATGGTCCCGGTCTTGTCGAGCAGCAGCACGTCGATGTCGCCGGCGGCCTCGACGGCGCGCCCCGACATGGCCACGACGTTCTCCTGGGTCAGCCGGTCCATGCCCGCGATCCCGATCGCCGACAGCAGGCCGCCGATCGTGGTCGGGATCAGGCATACGAGCAGCGCGCTCAGCGCCGTCACCGTGATGGGTGTGCCGGCCTTCGCCGCCGCCACGCTGAACAGCGAGAACGGAAGCAGGGTGGCCGTGCCGACCAGGAACACCAGGGTGAGCGCCGCGAGCAGGATGTTGAGGGCGATCTCGTTGGGCGTCTTCTGGCGCTTCGCGCCCTCGACCATCGAGATCATGCGGTCGAGAAAGGTCTCGCCGGGATTGGCGGTCACGCGGATGACCAGCCAGTCGGACAGGATGCGCGTGCCGCCGGTGACGGCGCTGCGGTCCCCGCCGCTCTCGCGGATGACCGGCGCGCTCTCGCCGGTGATGGCGCTCTCGTCCACCGATGCCACACCCTCGATGACCTCGCCGTCGCACGGGATGACGTCGCCGGCCGCGACCACGACCAGATCGCCCTTGCGGAGCGTGGTCGCCGGCACGGCGGCGAACGCCATGCGGTCGGCGGGGCTGTCGAGCTTCTTGGCGAACACCTCGCCGCGCGCCCGGCGCAGCGCCTCGGCTTGCGCCTTGCCCCGGCCCTCGGCCATCGCCTCGGCGAAGTTCGCGAACAGGACGGTGAACCAGAGCCAGACCGACACGCTCAGGATGAAGCTCGCGGGCGCTTCGCCACGTCCGCGCAGCGCCTCGACTCCGAGCACGGTGGTCAGCACGGCAGTCACCAGCACCACGAACATCACGGGATTACGAAGCTGCACCCGCGGATCCAGCTTGCGAACGGCGTCCAACGCCGCCCGGCGCACGATGGGGGGATCGAACAGCGGCTGGGCCCTGAGCTTCGCCACCGCCTTCACCCTCCCCGGACGATCAGGTGCTCGACCAGCGGCCCCAGCGCCAGCGCCGGGAAAAACGCCAGCGCGCCCACGATCAGCACGGTCGCCACGAGCAGCAGCACGAAGAGCGGGGTGTGGGTCGGCAGGGTCCCGGCGCCGGCCGGGACCTTCTTCTTCTGCGCCAGCGATCCCGCGATGGCCAGGGTCGGGATCGCGAGCCAGTAGCGGCCGACGAGCATGGCCAGCCCCAGGAGCAGGTTGTAGAAGGGCGTGTTCGCGTTGAGCCCCGCAAAGGCGCTGCCGTTGTTGTTGGCGGCCGAGGAGAATGCGTACAGAATCTCGCTGAACCCGTGCGGGCCGGGGTTCAAGATGCCTGCGCGCCCGGCGCCGGCGATCACCCCGATCGCGGTGCCGAGCTTGACGGTGATGGGCGGGATGAGGATCACGAGCATGGCCATCTTCATCTCGAAGGCCTCGATCTTCTTGCCCAGGTATTCGGGCGTGCGCCCCACCATGAGGCCCGAGATGAACACGGCGGTGATCGCGAACATGAGCATGCCGTAGAGCCCCGATCCCACGCCACCGAAGACCACCTCCCCGAGCTGGATCAGCACCATGGGCACCATGCCGCCCAGCGGCATGAAGGAGTCGTGCATGGCGTTCACCGATCCGTTCGAGGCTGCGGTGGTCGCGGTCGCCCACAGCGCCGAGTTCAGGATTCCGAAGCGCGCCTCCTTGCCCTCCATGTTGCCGCCGGGCTGAAGTGCCCCCGCCTTCGCGTCCACCCCGAGGGTCGCGAGCCGGGGGTTGCCCGCCTGTTCCGCCCGGATGCACGGGATGGCGAAGGCCACGAGGAGGAGGGCCATCGCCGCAAAGATCGCCCAGCCCTGGCGCATGTCACCCACCATCTCGCCGAACGTGAAGCAGAGCGCCGCCGGGATCAGCAGAATCGCGAGCAGCTCGAGGAAGTTCGAGAGCGGCGTGGGATTTTCAAACGGGTGGGCCGAGTTGGTGTTGTAGAAGCCGCCGCCGTTCGTGCCGAGCTGCTTGATGGAGATCTGCGAGGCCACCGGGCCCACGACGATGTCCTGCTCCACGACCGGCTGGTGCGCCGAATCCAGGGTCGGCTGCACGAGGGCGATGGCGTGCGGCGCGCGAAAGCTCTGCACCACCCCCTGCGAGACCAGCACCACGGCCAGCACGAGGGCGAGCGGGAGCAGGATGTAGAGCGTCGAGCGCGTGAGGTCCGCCCAGAAGTTGCCGATCGTCGCGGCGGAGTGTCGCGCCAGCCCGCGCACCAGGGCGGCGAGCACCGCGATGCCGGTGGCGGCCGAGAGGAAGTTCTGGACCGTGAGGCCGAGCATCTGGGTCAGGTTGCTCATCGTGGCTTCACCCGAGTAGCTCTGCCAGTTGGTGTTGGTGGCGAAGCTCGCCGCGGTATTGAAGGCGAGATGGGGCGAGACGCCGGGCAGATGTTGCGGATTGAGGGGCAGGACCCCCTGGAGCCGCTGGAGGGCGTAGAGCAGCAGCAGGCCTGCGGCGTTGAAGAGCAGCATGGCGACCGCGAAGCGCGTCCACGTCATTTCCTGCTCCGGTCGCACGCCGGCCAGCCTGTAGCATGCGCGTTCGAGCGGCACGAGCACACTGGAAAGCCGAGTCGGGCGCCCCTCCAGAACACGCGCCATGAAGCGGCCCAGCGGCCGCGCGAGCACGACCAGTGCGAACAGGTACGCCACCAGCTGGGTCCAGCTGTTGGCCGTCATCAGAACTTCTCCGGGCGGAGCAGAGCGAACAGGAGATAGACGATGAGCAGAATCGTAATGAACGCGCCGACGAGATAGAGGGTGTTCATCGACCGGTCAGCGGAGCTCTTGCCCCCCCGTCACCAGCACGAGGGAGAAGAGGAAGAACAACAAGACCAGTCCGATGACGATCACGTCCCACATGGCGCCTCCACACTTCGGGAGCTCCCGGAGGCATTGGAGCACGCGGGGGCATCAAGGGGGCGCAAGGATCGGAGCGCCGGCATCAAGAGCGCATCAAGATGCGTGGCAGGCGGGGGAGGGGTTCCCCCGGCGGGTCTAGGACAGGCCGAGCGGCGGGAGCATCTCGAAGGCGTGCGCGATCGCCACCGGGCGGCCATCCTCGGTCAGGTGGACCCCGGGCTCGCACGCCTCGTGCTTCACGACCGCGAGCCCGGTCCAGCCCGGCTCGTCCCGTGGGCCCGGCTCGGGGGCCACACTCGTGATCCAGCCCACGACCTCGCCGACCTGCCGGATCTCGCGCGGCGTCGCGGGTGGCGCCCCGGCGCCGGTCACGCGCACCAGCCGGCGCCGCACGCTCTTGTAGGTCATCATGCGGAGCAGCGCCTCCTGCCCGGTGTAGCAGCCCTTGTGGAGGTGCACCTCTTGCGCGAGGCCGACCTCGAAGGGCGTGAACGATTCGGCGATCTCGTGCCCGTGGCGCGGCAGCCCGGCGAGGATGCGCTCGTGTTCGAGGTCCAAGGCCGGCTGCAGGCCCGCCCCGGACTCGAGCTGAAGCCCCCAGTCCGGGCGGGTCTGGATCTCGCAGGGCAGGCCGTCGCGCTCGCGCAGCGCGCCCGGCGCGAGCCCGAGGCTGCCGCGGACCAGGCGCACCGACTGGTCCGCGCGCGGCACGCCGAGGCGCACGTCCTCGCGGAAGATGAAGCGATCGAGGAAGTCCGCGAGCGGGAGCGCGGGCGCGTCGTCGCGCACCAGCCACACCGCGCGGTCGGCGGTCAGCGCCACCCAGGCGCGGTGGAGGAGGCGGCCGCGGGGGTCGCAGAACAGGGTCGCGCATGCCTGTCCGGGCGCCAGCTCGAGCAGCGACTGGGTCGAGATGCGGTGGAGCAGCTCGAGCGCGTCGCGGCCTTCGAGCCGCAGCAGCGTGCCGCTGGCCTGGCCGGGCCGGGCCCCCGAGATCGCGCGGGATTCCATGCGGTGAGGCTAGCGATGCCCCCGCGGTGGCGCAAGCCGCGCGGGCTCTGGTAGATTTCGCCGTCCCTCATGCGCCACCCGGGCTCCCTGATGACCGCCGAAAGCCTCGCCGACCTGCTCGAGACGCTGGTCAACATCCCCAGCGAGACCGGCCACGAGGCGGCACTCGCCGACTGGCTCGCGCAGCGTCTCGAGCCGGTCCCGGGCGGGCAATGCGTGCGCTCGGGCCATGCGCTGGTGTGGCGCGCGGTCCCGCGCGGGCGGCCGCTGCTCGTGCTCGCCGGCCACCTCGACACCGTGCCCGCGAACGGCAACGCGCACGCGCGCCGCGACGGCGGCCGTCTCTACGGCGTGGGCTCGACCGACATGAAGGCGGGCGATGCCGTGATGCTGGCGCTGGTCGAGGGCGTGGAGTCCGCGCACACACGCTTCGACCTGGCGGTGGTCTTCTACGACGCCGAGGAGGGGCCGCTCGAGCGCAACGGGCTCACGCGGCTGCTCGCCGAGATGCCGTGGCTCGCCCAGGCGCAGCTCGCCATCCTGCTCGAGCCCACCGACCTCAAGGTCGAGCTGGGCTGCGTGGGCAGCATGAACGCCGAGGTGCGCGTGACCGGCCGCAGCGCCCACAGCGCGCGGCCCTGGCTTGGGATCAACGCGATCGAGCGCGCGGCCGGATGGCTCGATACGATCACGCGCTTCCCGGCCACTGCGGTCCAGGTCCAGGGCATCGAGTTCCGCGAGACGCTCCAGGTCACGACGCTGCGCGCCGGGCGCGCCCGCAATGTGGTGCCCGACGAGCTGGTCGCGAACCTCAACTACCGCTTTCCGCCCGATCGCACGCTCGAGGCCGCCGAGCGGCGGCTGCGCGCGCTGGTGCCCGAGGAGTTCGAGTTCCGGGTCGCCGACCGCGCGGCACCCGGCGCGGTGTGCGCGGACCGGCCCGCGGTGCGCGAGTTCGTGCGGCGCTTCAACGCCGCGGTCGCGGGCAAGCAGGGCTGGACCGACGTGGCCCAGTTCACCGGCGCGGGCGTGCCGGCGTTCAACTTCGGACCGGGCGTGCCCGAGCTCGCGCACCAGGCGGGCGAGTACTGCCCGATCGAGAACCTCGAGCGCGCCTATCGATGGCTGGCCGAGTTCCTGACCGCGGAGGCCGCGTGAGCCCGCGTCGCGATCCCGATCCGGGCGCCCTCCAGGCGGGCGCGCGCCCCGGGCCGCTCAACCCGCTGCTCACCGAGGCGGGCGAGTACCCGTTCGTCACGCTCGAGCGCCAGCGCCAGGAGCTGGTCCCGCCCGGGCTTGCCGCCATCAACTTCAGCATCGGCGACCCGCGCGAGGAGACCCCGGCTTTCATCCGCGAAACGCTGGCGCGCGCGATCCCCGCGGTCTCGAGCTACCCCGCGAGCGCGGGCCAGCCCGAGCTGCGCGCCGCGTGCGCGGGCTGGGCCCAGCGCCGCTTCGGCGTGAGCCTCGATCCCGAGCGCGAGCTGCTGCCCGTCAACGGCACCAAGGAGGCGGTGTTCCTGCTCGCCTTCGCGATCGTGGGCCGCGATGGGGGCGGGCGCGACACGGTCGTCATCCCGAGCCCGGCCTATCCGGTGTACGAGCCGGCCGCGCGGCTCGCGGGGGCGCGCGTCCACCGGGCCCCGCTCTCGTCCGCCGACGGGTGGCGCTTCGATCCCGAGCGCGTGCCCGAGGAGGTGTGGGCGCGCACCGCGCTGCTGTGGCTCAACGTGCCCCACAATCCGACCGGCGCCGTCATGGACCGCGTGCAACTAACGGCCATCGCCGAGCGCGCGCGCCGGCACGGGTTCTGGATCGGCGCCGACGAGGCCTATGCCGAGGTCTACTTCGACGGGCCCCCACCCTCGATGCTCGAATGCGGCACCGAGAACGTCATCGCGTTCCACACCCTGAGCAAGCGCTCGGCGATGACCGGCTACCGCTCGGGCTTCATGGCGGGCGATGAGCGCCTGATCAGCGTCCTGCGCCGCCTGCGGCCCAACGTCGGGGTCGCGACCCCGGACTTCATCCAGACCGCGGCGATCGCGGCCTGGAGCGACGACGCGCACGCCCGCGACCAGCGCGCGCGCTACGCGGCCAAGCGCGAGCTGTTCATGGACTACTTCGCGCGCCACGGCTTCCGCATCGAGGCGAGCGAGGCGACCTTCTACCTGTGGGTGCGGGCCCCGCGCCCGCCCGCGGGGACCGCCGGGCGCGGCACGCGGGACGTGGCGTTTGTCGAGCGCCTGCTGCGGCTCGGGCTGGTGGCACTTCCGGGCTCCTACCTCGGCCCGGGCGGCGAGGGCTACGTGCGCTGGGCGCTGGTGCCGACGCTGGCCCAGTGCCGCGAGGCGATCGCGCGCCTCGAGGCAGCGGGGATCGAGGGGGCGCCGTGAGCGATTATCCGCTCGAGCGCTGGCGCCAGGCGATCGCCGAGGCCTACGAAGGCCGCCGTCCGCTCGAGGACCCGGTCGCGCGCGGCGCTGTCGAGGGCTCGGTCGCCGCCCTCGACTGCGGCGACCTCAGGGTCGCCGAGCCCGCGGAGGACCCGGCGGCCGGCTGGGTCACCCACGGCTGGCTCCAGCAGGCGCTCTCGCTCTACTTCCGCATGCGCTCGTCGCGCACCCACGAGGTCGGGCCGTTCGAGTTCCACGACAAGATCCCGCTCAAGCGCAACCTCGCCGCCGCCGGCGTGCGCGTGGTGCCGCCGGGGGTGGCGCGCTACGGCAGCTTCCTCGAGCCCGGCGTCATCCTGATGCCCGGCTATGTCAACGTCGGGGCGCGGGTCGGCGAGGGCACGCTCATCGACACCTGGGCGACCGTGGGCTCGTGCGCCCAGATTGGCAAGCGCGTCCATCTCTCGGGCGGGGTGGGGATCGGCGGCGTGCTCGAGCCGCCCCAGAGCCGGCCGGTGATCGTCGAGGACGACGCCTTCATCGGCTCGCGCGTCGTCATCGTCGAAGGGGTGCGGATCGGACGCGGCGCCGTGATCGGCGCCGGGGTCGTGCTCACGGCCTCGACGCCGATCGTGGACGTGACCGGGGAGGAGCAGGTCGTCACCCACGGCACGGTGCCGCCCCAGTCCGTCGTCATCCCGGGGTCGCTGCCCAAGCGGTTTCCCGCCGGGCTCTACGGGACGCCGTGCGCGCTCGTCATCGGCATGCGCAAGCCTTCGACTGAGCTCAAGACCTCGCTCAATCAGGCGCTCCGGGAGTACGGCGTCCCGGTGTAGCGGGGCGCCGAGCGCTTCGCGTAGTAGAAGGGCGCAGAATTCCTGCTTGAAGAATTGCCGGGACGCGAGGGCCGGCCTTGCGCCCTCAAGCCGATGTCGCCACGTCGCGTGCGTGGGTTCAAGCACTCCGCCCCGGTATCCAAAGGGATACGGCGCCGGGTGGG
>JBGQIE010000107.1:0-9451 GCA_041498315.1 Candidatus Eiseniibacteriota bacterium | reverse complement strand
CTCTGGGCCGGGCGGGCGGCGATGGCGCTGCGCGACTTCCCGGGCGCCGTGACGATGTTCGAGCAGGCGCTTGCCGCCAATCCGAACAACGGCTGGGTGCGCGGCGCGCTGCTTCCCGCCGCCCGCGACTCAGTGGGCACGTCGGCCAGGTGATGCGTCTCCGCCCGCTGCTCGCGCGCCTCGCGGCTTGCGCCGTCCTGCTCGGCACGATCGCGCTCGGCGGGCCAGCGCTGGCTCAGGACTCCTCGCTGGTGCACGTCACCGGCGTGGTCGTGGATCGCGCCGGCAAGCCAATCGAGTACGGCACCGTGGCGGTCCCGTCGTTCAAGCGGGGCGCTCCCACCGACGAGCAGGGCCGCTTCGCCCTCGATCTGCCGCCCGGGCCATGCGTGCTCGAGGTGAGCCAGCTCGGCTACGAGCACGCGCGGGTCGCGGTTCGGGTCGCCACGGGCATGAGCGCGCTCCGGGTGACGCTCGCGGACCAGCCGGTGCCGCTCTCCGAGGTCACGGTCTCCGCCTCGTCGTTCGGCAAGCGCGGCAAGAGCGAGGGCGCGGTCGTGAGCCGCCGCGACGTGATGATGACGCCCGGCGGGGCCGCCGACGTCTTCGTCTCGCTGCGGGCACTCCCGGGGGTCAACGCCCCGGCCGAGGGCGCGGCGGTATTCGTGCGCGGCGGTCCGCCCGAGGAGACGCTCATCCGCCTCGATGGCAACGAGATCGGTCATCCCTATCACTACGAGCGCGCCTCGGGCGGACTGTTCAGCAGCATGGACAGCTACATGCTGCGCAGCGCCTACTTCTCGAGCGGCGGCTTCTCGTCCAAGTACGGCGGCGTGCTCTCCGGCGTGCTCGACATCGAGACTCAGGATCCGCTCAATCTCAAGACCGTTTCGGTGGGGCTTGGGATGGCCGGCGCCGGGCTCTCGTCGAGCTGGGCGCTCGTGCCCGACAAGCTCTCGTTCGTGGGCACGGCGCGCGTGAGCATCACCTCGATCCTGTTCAAGCTCTACGGCTCCTCCAGCGACTACGAGAGCGCCCCGGTCAGCGACGACGGCGCCGGCAAGCTCATCTGGCGCTACTCGCCCAGCGGGCGCGCCACGCTCTCCTATCTGGCTGCCGGCGACGAGGCGAGGCTGGTGAGCAACTACCTCAACTTCCAGGGCTCCTACCACGAGCGCGCGCGCAACCAATTCGCGGCGCTCGCGTTCAAGGACGTGCTCGACGGCAAGGTGGCGCTGCACGGCCAGGTCGCGGGCCAGCTCTATCACACCGGATGGACGTTCGGCCCCATCGTCTCCTCCGAGACCGAGCGCGTCGCGCAGGCCAACCTGGACGCGGTGTGGCCGCTATCGCCGCGCCACGAGCTGTCGTTCGGCATGAACGCCCGGGCGCGGAGCGACGAGATCTCGCGGCTGACCCCCGACGACAGCACCGATTTCGCGCCCGGGGCACCCTTGCGCACGCTCGACACGCGGCCGGAGGTGGCCGAGCCAGGGTTCTACCTCGAGGACAAGCTGCGCGTGTGGGGCCCGCTCTACGCCACGATCGGCGGGCGGGCGGATTACGCCACCACCCCCGGAGCGTGGACGGTGGATCCGCGCGCGGCCCTGGCCTGGCGCCTGGACGATCACCAGACGTTGCGCGTGGCCGCCGGGCGCTACCACCAGCTGCCGCCGGTGCGCTACCTCGACCCGCGCTACGGCAACCCCGACCTCCAGCCGCTCGAGGCCGAACATCTCATCGCCGGCTACGAGTGGAGCACGCCCGATCTCAACCTGCGGCTCGAGGGATACTCCAAGACCTACCACGACCTGGTCACCACCGATGCGTCCACCTTCTGGTCCAACCACGGTTTTGGCTACGCGCGCGGCGTGGATGCCTTCGTCCAGGGCACGTGGCGGCGCGCGACCGGCTGGGTGTCCTATGGCTGGCTCGACACGCGGCGCAAGGAGCTGGACGACCCGCGCGAGCTGCCTGCGCGCTACGACGTGCGCCACACCGGCACCGCGGTGCTCGAGGTCGCGGTGGACCCGCGCCTGCAGCTCGGTCTGCGCTACGGCTACAGCTCGGGGCACCCCTGGACGCCGGTGGTCGCGAGAATGTGGGATCCGGGACGCGCGATCTGGCGGCCCATCTTCGGCGAGAACCAGTCGGCGTGGTTCCCCGAGTACCGCCGGCTCGACGCGCGGCTCACGCGCCTCTTCCGGATGCCCCCGATGCTCGGCCTGCCGGCGGGGAACATCAGCGTGTTCTACATCGAGGGCATGAACGTGCTGGGCTTGAGGAACGTGCTCGATTACGTCTACAACAGCGATTACTCGCGCCGCTACACGCGCGAGTCGTACTTCGGCCGCGCGCTGCTGGTGGCCGGGGTGGGGCTGACGTGGTAATCCTGAGGGCATGAGCACCGCGCCGCTGCGCGTCCTGATCGTGGACGACGAGCCGCTGGCCCGCGCCCGCACCCGGCGCCTGCTGGGCGAGATCGGCGGTGTGGTGGTGGCCGGGGAGGCCGGCTCCGCCGCCGAGGCGCGCGACCGGCTCAAGGCGGAGCGCCCGGACCTGATGCTGCTCGACATCCAGATGCCGGGCGAGGACGGGTTCGCCCTGCTGCGCGGTCTCGACCCGCGCCCGGCGGTGGTATTCGTCACCGCCTACGACCAGTACGCGGTGCGCGCGTTCGAGGAGAACGCGGTGGACTACCTGCTCAAGCCGTTCCGCCGCGAGCGCCTGGCCGAGGCCCTGGCCCGTGCCCGCCACGACCTCGAGCGCCCGGAGGAGCTCTCGCGCCGGCTGGCCCAGCTGCTCGGCGGCCTAGAGACCGCCGCGCCCGGCGAGCGGCTGGACCGCTTCACCGTGCGCCTGGGCGCGCGCCAGCTCATCCTGCGCGCCGAGGAGGTGCTGTGGTTCGGGGCCGAGGAGAAGCTCATCTTCGCCGCCACCGCCACGCACCGCCACTACGTCAACTTCACCCTCGACGAGCTGGAGCGCCGGCTCGAGCCGCGCCGGTTCTTCCGCGTGCACCGCGGGGTGATCGTCAATCTCGACTGGGCCGCCGCCCTGCGTCCCGCCTTCGCCGGCACCTGGCGGCTCCAGCTCAAGGACGAGGCGCGCACCGAGCTGCCGGTGAGCCGGAACCGCGCGCGCGCCCTGCGCCAGCGGCTGGGCGCCTAGGCTGGCGGGTCCCGCCTGCCGATGACAGGACAACCCCCTGGGACAGCCCCCCGGGGGAACCCCCGCCGCGGAGCCCCACGGGGGAGTCCCCGTCGGGTGGAATCCCTGTCAGGTCTGGCGGGCGACCTGCCATCCCTGACCTGCCTTGCCGGGCACTCGCGAACAGGGCAAGCTGGGGACGAACCCGAAACTGGCTTGGGATCAACCGGGGCAGGCGCCCCGGACTCCCTAACGGCCGAGGCACGGAAGATGCCACACCACCATCTAACATGCAGCGGACCGGACCCCCGGGCAGCGGGCCGGGACGCCCATTCACTATGAGGAGACCCACTATGGCCACGCCTCTTACAGCCCAGCCCAGCACGGCGCCGCAGAACAAGGCCGGCGCGACGATCACCTACGACGGCAAGTCGGTCAACCTTCCCCTGGTGCGCGGGAGCGAGGGCGAGCTCGCGATCGACATCCAGGCCCTGCGCAGCCAGACCGGCATGATCACCCTCGACCCGGGCTACGGGAACACCGGCGCCTGCCGCAGCGCCATCACCTTCATCGACGGCGAGAAGGGCATCCTGCGCTACCGCGGCTACCCGATCGAGGAGCTGGCCGAGAAGAGCACCTTCCTCGAAGTCTCCTGGCTGCTGCTCTATGGCGAGCTGCCTTCGCGCTCCCAGCTCGAGGGCTTCGCGAGCGAGGTGCGGCGGCACACGCTGCTCCACGAGAACTTCCGGCGCTTCTTCGAAGCCCTGCCCAAGGACGCCCATCCGATGCCGATCTGCTCGGCGGCGGTGGGGGCGCTCGCGACGTTCTACCAGCAGCCCGAGACCGACCAGAACACGAACGACGCGGTCGTGCGCCTGATGGCCAAGATGCCGACCATCGCGGCCTATTCGTACAAGCACTCGATCGGGCAGCCGTTCATGTATCCGAACAACAAGCTCGATTACTCCTCGAACTTCCTCAACATGATGTTCGCCACGCCGGCCGAGGAGTACACGGTCGACCCGGTGCTCGCCCGCGCGGTGGACCTGCTCCTCATCCTGCACGCGGATCACGAGCAGAACTGCTCGACCAGCACCGTGCGCATGGTGGGCAGCTCGCGCGCCAACCTGTTCGCCAGCATCGCCGCCGGCATCAGCGCGCTGTGGGGCCCGCTCCACGGCGGCGCCAACCAGCAGGTCATCGAGATGCTGGACCGCATCGAGGCCGAAGGCGGGGACGCGCAGAAGTTCGTGGATCGCGCCAAGGACAAGAAGGACAACAGCCGGCTCATGGGCTTCGGCCACCGGGTGTACAAGAACTACGATCCGCGCGCGACCATCCTCAAGAAGTCCTGCACCGAGGTGCTCGCCAAGCTCGGCGTGCGCAGCCGGCAGCTCGAGATCGCGATGAAGCTCGAGGAGATCGCGCTCAAGGACGACTACTTCATCAGCCACAAGCTCTACCCGAACGTGGACTTCTACTCCGGCATCATCTACAAGGCGCTGGGCGTGCCGGTCAACATGTTCACGGTACTGTTCGCGATGGGGCGGATGCCGGGCTGGATCGCGCAGTGGCTCGAGATGCGCCGCGATCCCGACTTCCGGATCTCGCGCCCGCGCCAGATCTACACCGGCGCCGTCAAGCGCGCCTACGTGCCCATCGCCTCCCGCGGCTAGGACGGGGGGCGGCCGCTAGGAGATCGGCGGCTTGGGAGTCGGCAGGCTGACGAGGACCGCGGTCACCGCCAGCACCAGGGCGGCCATCAGCAGCTCGAAACGTGCGGAGCGGCGCAGAGCAAGCGCCGCTTCGACGTTTCCAAGGCGCGGCTTCTGGCGGCGCCAGTTCCAGGCGCCGAGCCCCGCGACCGAGAGCACCAGGCACAGCTTGGTGATCAGCGTGAGCCCGTAGGGCGTGGTCCACAGCGCTTTCCACGCCTGGAGGTGGAGCCACGCCGTGATCACGCCGAAGAACGCCAGCACGCCCGCGGCGGCGAGCGCCAGCGGCGAGAAGCCGGCCACCATGCGGGCGACGAGCGCCCCCCGGCGCTCGGGCGGGAGCCCGGAGCGCAGCACCGGCGAGATCCCGGCCACGACCATGACGAACAGGGTTCCGATCCAGAGCCCGCCGGCGAGGACGTGGACCGGGTTGACGACCCGCGTCCACTGCCCGAAGAACGCGGGCCGCAGCGCCCCGGCCACGACCGCGATCGCGGCCAGGGGCCACCCCGGCTTCCGGCGGCGGTGCGCCGTCGCGAACCCGAAAATCGCGAACAGCGCGAGCGCGACCTGGACCGCCACCGGCGGGGTCTGCTTCACGAACTCGAGCACCAGGAGGTGGCGCCGGGCCGCCAGGTCGGGCAGCCGGAGCGCCAGCAGCAGGGCGGACAGGATCGCGCCCGCGAAGCCGAGCGCCGCCGCGCGCGCCGAGGCACCATCGGCCACGGCTCCCGCGTCCGCCGCCGGGGCGCCTGATGCCTCCGCGCGAAGCCGGCGCAGCGCCGTGTAGCGAAACCCCACGGCGCCCGTGGCGAGGAACGCCGCCGCGAAGCCCAGGTACTCGATCAGGGGCTGCGGCCAGCGGATGAGCGGTTCGGTCTCCACCATTTCAGCCTCGGGGTTGAAGGTTCAGGCGGCGCGGCCGGGCAGCTCGACGATGATCGCCAGGCCGCGCGGGTCACGCGGCTCGGCACGCGCGCTGCCGCCGTGCCGCTCCACGATCTCGCGCACGATCGCGAGCCCGAGCCCCGATCCGCGGTCGTCGGGAGCTCCGGCCCCCTGGGTTCCTTGGGCGCCGGCCCCGCGGTAGAAGCGCTCGAACACGTGCGGGAGCTCCTCGGGCGGGAGCCCGGGCCCATCGTCGCCGACCGTGAGCGCGAATCGATCCGCGCTCCCGGCCACGCGCCCGAGCGAGAGCTCGACCGTACCGCCGGCGGGCACGTAGCGCAGCGCGTTGACCAGCAGGTTCTCGAGCACCTCCTCGATGCGGTGGCCGTCGGCCTCGATCCAGGCCTCGGCGAGCGCGGGCCGCCAGACCAGGCCGAGGCGCGCGTCGCGAAACCGCGGTGAGAACCGATCGATCGTGTTGCGGCACAGCGCCGCCCAGTCGAGCGGCTCCTTGGCGAGCGGCGCGGCACCCGCCTCGAGGCGCGCCAGCTCGAACAGGTCGCGGATGAGCCGGTCGAGCCGCCGCGCTTCGTCCATGACGCCATGAAGGTAGCGGGTGCGCTCGTCCTCGGACATCGGCACCCGCGAGTCGAGCAGCGTCTCGGCGTAACCGCGGATCGAGGTGAGCGGCGTGGCGAGCTCGTGCGTGATGTCGGCGAACAGCTGGCGGCGCTGGCGCTCGTTGGTCTCGATCTGCTCGCGGGCTTCGGCGATCCGCTCCGTCATCTGGTCGAGCTGCTCGGCGAGCCCTCCGATCTCGTCGCCGCTCCTGTCGGCGATGCGCACCGAGAGGTCGCCTTCGGTGACCCGGGTGGCGAGGAGCTCGAGCGCGCGCAGCCGGCCCACGAGCAGGCGCACCATGACCAGCCCGGCGATGACCGAGACCACCATGGCGATGGGCAGGAACAGCAGCGAGTTGCGCGAGAGCAGGAAGCCGGTCCCCTCGGGGGGTCGCACCGGACGGAGGATCATGACCTCGCCCAGCACTTCGCTCCCGCGCACCACCGAACGCCGCGCGAGCACCTCGATCCGGTTCTCGGGCTCGCGCCCGCCCGGCGGCCTGCCCGGCGACCCGGACGGCGGCCCCGGGCTCCCGCCCTCGGGGGACAGCCGCTCGAGCACGCGCTCGCGGCCCGGCGGCGCCGTGACGATGCGTCCATCGCGCGCGCGCCACACCACCCACGGCGGACGCGGCCCGAACTCGCCGCGGTGCCGGAGCAGGAGCGTGTCGAGCTCGGAGCCCTCGGGAAGGCGGGGAGTCGCCGCGATCTCGCTCGCGAGGCTCGAGGCCTCGAGCTCGGCACGCGCCCGGGTGTCGCGAGCCTCGAGCGGCCGCAGCACCGCGATCGTCACCAGGGCCTGGGCGAGCGTTCCGAGCACGAGCGCGAGCAGGAACAGGCCCGCGACGGTCCAGAACAGGCTGCGGCCGGGCCGCGCGCCCCTCACGCCGCGGGCTCCGAGAAGCGATAGCCCGCGCCCCAGATGGTCTGGAGGAAGCGCGGCCGCGCGGGATCCTTCTCGAGCTTGCGGCGCACCCGGCTCACCAGGCTGTCGATCGACCGGTCGTCGACCACGCGGTCGCTGCCCCACACCTGCTCCATGAGCGCTTCGCGGCTGAACACGCGCCCCGCCCGCGAGGCCAGGAAGTAGAGCAGGTCGAACTCGAGGGTCGTGAAGGGCACGGGCTCGCCGTCGCGCGCCACCGTGCGCCGCGCCGGGTCGATGCGCAGCCCGCCCAGCTCGAGGACGCGCTCGGTGACCGCGCCGCTCGAGCGGCGCAGCAGCGCCCGCACGCGCGCGACCAGCTCCGCGGTGCTGAAGGGTTTGGTGATGTAGTCGTCCGCCCCGAGCTCGAGGCCGAGCAGCTTGTCGCTCTCGCCCGAACGCGCGGTCACCATGAGGATCGGCACGTCGCTTTCGCGGCGGATGCGACGCGTCACCTCGAGCCCGTCGAGGCCGGGCAGCCCGAGGTCGAGCACGAGCAGCGCCGGCTTGAGGCGTGCGAAGTCCGCGAGCGCGTGCCCGCCGTCGGGCGACTGATGGCACTCGTAGCCCGCCGCCGCCAGATTCTTTCCGATCAGGTCGGCGATGCGCGCATCGTCCTCGACCACCAGAATGCGCTGGGTCACGTCGGTCTCCGCTGGCCGTGGTTCGCGGCCCGCCTCACGTGTCGGCCGCCTCCGAAGCATTGTACCCGGTCGGTGTTGCAGAGATGTGTCATTCGGGTGGGCGAGTATGGCCGCGGCGACCGGTCGGAATCGCTCACATTTCCAGACCGGCGCCACATCTCTGCCACACCCGGGCGGGTAGCTTCCCCAGCAGGCGCGGGCCCGCACGTCGCCGGAGGAATCATCACGCGCGCGAGCGCGGGGTCACGGAGCCTTCGGGGCAACCCTTCACGAGGAGGCATGCGGTGAAGCAGTGGACGGCGTGGGGTGTGGTGCTGGCGGGAGTCATGCTCGCCGGCGCCGCGGCGATCGGCGCGGACGGAAAGACCGCACCCGATCTGAATGGCGACTGGCGTTTCGATCCCAAGCGCAGCGACGCCCCGATGCGGCCGGGCGGTGAGGCGGAGGCGCAGGGAGGGCGTGAGGGCCGTGGAGGCCGCGGTGGCGGAGGGTGGGGCGGGGGAGGCGGCGGGGGCCGGGGCGGGATGGGCGGGCGGCGCGGTGGCGGTGGTGGCGAAGGTCGCGGCGGGCCCGGAGGCGGCGAGGGCCGGGCCGGCGGGGGCGACGCGCGGCCGATGCGGATGCCCGATTTCATGCACGTCACCGAGACCAGCACGGTCGTGAGCTTCGAGGACACCAGCGGCCACGTGCTCCGCGAGATCACCACGGTGCCCGCCGAGGCCGACACGTTCGCGCACGCCCCGGGCGCGATGCGGCTCACCGGTCAGTGGAAGGGCGCCGAGCTGGACGTCCAGGGCGCGGGCGGCCGGGGCGGCAGGATGAGCGAGATGATCACGCTCGAGGACGGCGGCAACACGCTCGTGATCCACACCCGGATCGAGGCCAGCGGCGATCGCCCGGCCCGCGACTTCAAGCGCGTCTACGTGCGCGTGTCCAGCTCCTGAGCGTGAGGCGCGCGGCCCCGGTCTTCGGCCGGCCGGCCGCGCGCCGGCTCGCCCCGGCGGCGCAGGAGGAGCAGGGTGAGATCGTCGTCGAGCGAACCACTCGCGGTGTGGGCCTCGACCCGGACGAGCAGGCGGGTCCGCAGCGCCTGGAGCGGCTCGCCCCGACCCTCCGTGAGCCCGGCCACCACGCGCTCCACCCCGAACAGCTCTCGCTCCGGGCTCATCGCCTCGGTGAGCCCATCGGTATAAACCACGAGCGTGTCGCCCGGGCCCAGGGTCGTGAGCCCGCACGCGTAGGCGACATCGGGGAACGGCCCAAGCGGAGTGCCCCCGCATGCATCGAGGCGTTCGGGCGGCCCGCCCGCGGCGCGCAGGACCAGCGGCGGATCGTGGCCGGCGAGCGCGTACGCGAGCCGGCCGCTGGAGGGCTCGAGTACCGCGTAGCAGGCAGTCACGAACCAGCCCGCGGGCAGGGTGTGCGCGAGCTGGCGGTTGAGCCGGGACAGGACGCGCTCCGGCGCGTCGAGGGTCTCGTCCGTCGTGCGCACCAGCACGCGGAACATCG
>JBGQIE010000106.1:0-9498 GCA_041498315.1 Candidatus Eiseniibacteriota bacterium | reverse complement strand
CTGGACCGTCGCCGAGACGGTCGTCGAGCCCGGCCGGCCCGAGGCCACGCCCGCGGCGAGGTTGCCGAGGTTGAGCTTGGCGGGCCGCTCGGCCGCGGCGAGCCGTTCGAGCTCCGCGCGCGCGAGGCCCACGCGCACTTGGGCCTCGAGCACACCGATCGTGGCGGGCACAGCACCGCCCGCCGTGACCTCGGCCTCGAGCTCGAGTGCGGCCGCGAGCCCCTCGGGTCGCGGCAGGCCGTGGGTGACGAGCGTGGTCTCGAGCGCCACGACCGGACGGCGCTCGGCGAGCGCCGCGGCGATCGAGGGCGCGATCGCAATCGGTTCGCTCACGGCCGGAACGCCGCGCCCAGGCCCGCGGCGCCGTGCATCGCGTCGCGGCGGCGCGCCGCCTCCTCGCGTGTGGTGCCGAGCAGCCCCTGGGGGCCGGCCGCGGCGAGCGCCAGGCCGGCCGAGACCGCCGCCTGCTCGAGTGAATCGCGCATCGGGAGTCCGGCGAGCAGGCCGGCGAGGAATCCGCCCGCGAACGCGTCGCCCGCCCCGGTCGGCTCGACAGTCGACTCGACGACCGGCTCGCGACACGGTGGCCACTCGATGAACGCGTCGCCCTTCACATCGTAGAGCAGGCCGCCGTCGGAACCCCGCTTGTAGGCGATCGCGCGCAGCCGGCCGGCCGCGAGGCGGCGCAGCGCCTCGCGCGGAGAGCGATGCGCCTCCTCGAGCAGGAGCTCGTCCTCGCTCACGAACAGGACGTCGAGCTGCTCGAGCACCGGACGCCAGAGCGCGAGCGTGTCTTCACGCACCGGCTCGTGCGGATCGAGCGAGAGCAGGACCCCCGCGCGGCCCGAGAGTGCGGCGACCAGCGAGCGCTGGACCTCGAGCGGCATGGGCGAGAGATGGAACGCGCGCGCCTCGTGCCAGGCGGCGGGCAGGTCCGCGGGTCCGGGCGAGACCTCCTCGTGCCGGGGCGAGCCCAGCCGGTGGACCACGCGGCGTACGCGGCCTTCGTAGAGGAGCCAGGTGCGCACGCCGGGTCGGCCAAGCCGGCGCACGCCCTCGAGCCGCACGCCGCGCTGGGCCAGGGCCTCGAGCATCGCGGCCGGGTAGTCGCTGCCCGCGACACTCACCACCCCCACCTCGGCGCCCCACAGCCGCGCGGCGAGCGACAGGTAGAGGGAGGCGCCCCCGGCGAGCCCTAGGTGCGTGCGGCCGTCGGGCAGGACGATGTCGTCCACGAGCAGGTTGCCGATCACGACCAGGTCGGGCGTCATCGCTTGCGCTCGAGTGCCGCGAAGGCGCGGGCCATCGCGCGGGCGCGCTCCGGATCGAGCGCGTTCGACCACACCCCGCCCTGCTTGAGCGACGAGCCGACGATGAATCCGTCCGCGGCGGCGTAGCGCGCCAGGTTTTCGGGGGTGAGGCCCGATCCGACCAGAGTGGGAATCGCGACCGCCTCGCTCACCGCGCGCACCTCCGCCGGGTCGGCCTCGCGCCCGGTCGCGACCCCGGTCACGATGACGCCGTCGGCGAGCGCGAACTCGGCCGCGCGCGCGGTCTCGGCCAGGCTCATGTCGGCGGTGATCGCGTGGGCCGCGTGCTTCTTCCTGATGTCGGCGAGGATCAGGATGTCCTGAGCCCCGATCGCGCGGCGATAACGCAGCAGCGGCCCCGCGTCGGCTTCGAGCAGGCCCTCGTCCGCGACGTGGGCGAACACGAACGCCTCGGCGCGGATGAACGCCGCGCCGCACGCGAGCGCGACCGCGAGCGATTCGCGGTTGGCGGCGGCGAGCAGCTGGACGCCGAGCGGCAGCGCCACCTCGCGCCGAAGCTCGCGCCCGACCGCGGTCATCGCCGCGACCACCTCGGGGCCCGCCGCGGCGGCGAGGTAGGGGCGATCGAACATGTTCTCGATCATGAGTGCATTGAATCCCGCCTCGCGATAGATACGCGCCTCCAGGAGCGCGCGCTCGACGATCGCCCCGATCGTAAGCTCGGAGGCGGGCGAGCCGGGAAGCGCGCGCACGTGGATCATGCCGATGAGCGCCCGTCCCCCCGCGAATCTCCCGGTGAAGGCGCTCATGCGACCCCCCACCAGCCGTTCACGCGCGCGATCACCTCGGGCGGGGTCGCGACCGGCTCGGGGTAGCCGGTTTTCCAGGTCGCGTCGATTCCGAGCGGTCCGTGACAGGTGAGCCAGGCGCCGCGCGTCTCGACGCGCGCGGGCACGATGTCGCGCGCGCAGTCGAAGCGCGTGAAGATGCCCCACAGGAGCAGCTCGTCGTCCTCGAGCGGCACGTCGGGGCTCACCGCGACGATCAGCTTGAGGGCCGCGTACTCGGGGCGCTGGATCAGGCGCTCGACCGCGGCGCGCCCCTCGGCGGGCACCTGGACCACGAGCATGCCGCCCCACGCGAGCCGGCTCGCCTGCGCGCCGGGCGCGAACGCGCGCGGATCGGGCAGCCCCGGCGCCGGTGTGGCGGCCGGCGCCGGGGCGCCGGGCGAGCGCCCCGGCTTCGACTGGGCGTCGAGCACCATCTTGCTTCCCAGGTTCATCGTGAACGAGGTGAAGTCGAGCGTGTCGAGGGGCACCCCGGGCAGGAGCATGAAATCCTCCTCGGGCTCGAAGTTCCGCGCCAGCGCGCCGAACACCGCGGCGCGGTCGCGCGGGTTGACGTCCTCGTCGACCAGGATGATGGCCTTGGTCAGCGACAGCTGCCCGGTGCCCATGAGGCCGAGCGCCGTCTTCTTCGCCTCCTTCGCGAAGCGGTTCCCGACCGAGACCACGAGCAGGTTGTGGAAGCCGGCCTCGAAGTAGGCCCACAGATCGCGGATCTCGGGATGGATCACCTTGAGCGCGCCGGTGAACATCGCCTGGACCGCCTCGCCCATGAACTTGTCCTCCTGCGGCGGCTTGCCGACCACGCTCGCCTGGTAGGTCGGGCGCTCGCGATGCGAGACCTCGCGCAGCTGGAACACCGGAAAGGGCGCGGCGTGCGAATAGTGCCCGAAGTGATCGCCGAAGGGGCCCTCGGGGCGGCGCTCCCCGGGCGGCACCACACCCTCGAGCACGAACTCGGCGTCCGCGGGCACGCGCATCGCGAGGGTGCGCGCGCGCGCCAGCCGCGTGGGCGCGCCGCGCAGGAAGCCCGCGAACGACAGCTCGTCGATCCCCTCGGGCAACGGTGCCACCGCCGCGAGCAGGGTCGCGGGATCGGCGCCCACGCTCACCGCGACCTCGAGCGGCAGCCCGCGCGATTCGGCGGCGTGATGGTGGAATCCTCCGCCCTTGCCGATCTGCCAGTGCATGCCGGTGAGCGCCGCGTCATAGATGTGCATGCGGTAGATGCCGAGGTTGCGGGTGTGGTCGGCCGGGTGCTCGGTGAGGACCAGGCCGAAGGTCACGAACCGTCCGCCGTCCTTCGGCCACAGCTGGAGGTTGGGAAGCCGCGTGAGGTCGGCCCCCAGGACCTCGGCCTGCGCCGGTCCCCGCGCGACCTTCCGGGGGCGCATCGCCAACACGCGGCCCGCCGCCCCGCGCATCCTCCACAGGTCGCCGGGCGAGAGCCTCGGCAGGGCGTGGAACAGCTCCTCGATCTCGGCGCCCACCGCGGCCGGCGTGCGGCCCAGACCCCAATCGATGCGGCGCCGCGCGGCGAGCACGTTGACCGCGAGCGGAAACGAGGCGCCGCGCACGCGCTCGAACAGCAGCGCCGGGCCCTCGGCCTTCGCCTCGCGGCAGGCGATCTCGGTGACCTCGCAGGCCCAGTCGACCTCGCGCGTGACCCGCTTGAGATCGCCGCGGCGCTCGAGCTCGGCGAGAAAATCGCCCAGCGAGCGAAAGCCCTTCACTCGAGCTCCGCTTCGCGCCAGCCCGGTCCCGCGTCCTCGCCCAGCAGGGCCAGCAGCTTCGCGGAGAATCCCGCGACCAGGTCCTCGAGGGTGCGCGGCTCGCGGTACCAGGGCGGGGAGACCGGCATGATGGTCACCCCGGCGCGCGCGAGCTTGAGCGCGTTCTCGAGCGCGATCGAGCTGAGCGGCGTCTCGCGCACGCACACGACCAGGCGCATGCCTTCCTTGAGGGCCACCGCCGCCGCGCGCGTGATGAGGGTGTCGGCGATCCCTACCGCGATCTTGGCCAGGGTCGACACGCTGCACGGCAGGATGACGTAGGCGTCGTAGCGGTTGCTCCCCGAGGAGAACGGCGCCGCCAGGTCGCTGTCGAGGAAGATCTTCCTCACGTGCGGCTCGAGGTCCGAGGGCTTGAGCCCGGTCTCGGCGTGCAGCACCTGGCGCGCCCAGTCCGAGAGCACCAGGTACTTTTCACCCGGGCAGCGCTTGAGGAAATCCACGCCGTAGGCGGCACCCGAGGCGCCGGTCATGCCGATGAGATAGCGCCCCATCTCAAGAGCCTCCGATCCCGGAACGGATGGCGAGCACGGTCGCGAGCACGGCGAAGCCCACCCAGACGTTGACCTTGAAGAAGGCGAGGTCCACGTTCTGCGCCCAGCGCTGCTCGAGGTAGAGCAGCGCCCCGACGCCCAGGCCGCCCAGCCAGGGCACCGCGTCTGCGGCACCCGCCCCGGCCCGCACCGGCGGTCCCGCGACGATCCACACCGCCAGCGCCGCCATCGTGAAGCAGCCCCAGGCGAGCACGTGGAGTCCGGCCGAAACGCGCAGGGCCCAGCGCCGCCCCAGCCATACGACCATCGAATGCACGCCATGCTCGCGGTCGAACGCCTCGTCGAGCGTGGCGTAGATGATGTCGAAGCCGCTCACCCAGCAGAGCGCGAACGCGGCCAGCCACATCGCCGCGCCTGGTTGCGCGAGGTCGGGGTGGGCCGCCGCGTAGCCCGCGAGCGGCGCGAGCGCGAGCGCCGCCCCGACCCCGAAGTGGCACAGGGGCGTGAAGCGCTTGAGGTAGGGATAGCCCGCGAACACGACCAGCGGAACGAACGCGACCTTGAGGTACCACATCCCGAGCGCCGCGCACGCCCCGAGGTAGACCAGGCCCGCGACGATCAGCAGCGCCCGGGCCTCGACGCCCCGCAGGGCGCCGCTCGGCAGCTCGCGGGAGCGCGTGCGCGGGTTGATCGCGTCGAGCCGCTGGTCGATGAGCCGATTGAGCGCCATCGCCGTGGTGCGCGCCCCGACGGCGGCGATCGCGATCAGCGCCCAGCGCGTCGCCGAGAGCGCCGGGCCGTCGGCGCAGAAGACCCCGGCCAGGATGAGCGGCAGCGAGAACAGCGTGTGCTCGAAGCGCACGAACGACGCGAAGGTGCGCGCGCGGGCGAGCGGCGAGGCAGGAGCGGTCGCGGGAGCGTTCATGGTGGCCATGGGCGATGGGCCGCCCGGCGCGCCGGGCGGGCGGTACAGACTAGGGGCCCGACCCGCTCGCGTCCAGCGGGGCCGCCGCCACGCGCGGCGGGCCCGACTGCGCGAGCCACACCCCGCCCAGCACGAGCGCGGCCGCGAGCGCGAAGCCGGCCGGCAGCGACTCGTGCAGGATCACGTAGGCCATCGCGGCGGTCACGATCGGCTGCAGGTTGGTCAGCAGGGCGACGCTCGTGGGCCGGATGTACGCGAGGCCCCAGTACCAGATGACGTAGTTGACCCCCGACGTCATCCACGCGAGGTAGCCGAGCCCCACCCAGCCGCCGGGCGAGATCGTGCGCGGATCGAAGTTCCGCGCGGCGATCAGCCCGAGCGGAAGGTACATGAGCGTCCCCACGCCGAGCGCCTCCGCGGTCACGACCAGCGGACCGTACTTGAGAATCAGCCTGCGACCCGCGGCCAGGTAGAGCGCCCACGCCACGACCGCGATCAGGATGATGCCGTCGCCCGCGACCGAATGACGGTCGAAGTGGATCCCGCGCTGGACCATGAGCGTGAGCACGCCGAGGAACGCCAGCGCGATGCCCGCGCCGGCGCGGGCGTCGGGCATCCGGCGCGAGGCGAACGCGACCGCGAGCGCCACGAAGGCGGGCGTCAGCGCATAGAGCAGCGAAGCATGCGAGGCGCTCGCCCACTTCATGCCGACCAGGAAAAGACCCTGGTTGAGCGGCACGGCGAGGAGCCCGAGCAGCGCCACGCGCCCCCGGTCCTCGCGCGCGATGCGCACCCCGGGTCGCAGCCAGCGGGTGAGCGGCCACAGCACGAGGCTCGCGAGCACGAAGCGCAGCAGCGCCAGGGTGAGCGGGGGGAACTCGCGCAGAGTGCTCTTGGCGACCAGGAAGGTGCCGCTCGCGATCAGGACGTTGAGGCCGAGGGCCGGCAGGAGCAGGGCGGGGCGCGGGCGCGACATAGAGGTGGCGCACGCTAGGGGATGCATACGCGCCCGTCCAGAGCGGCCGAAACATGGTAGGATTCCGGGCCTCATGCGCCACGACCGGGCTCCCCACGGCGTGCTTCTGTCCGCCGCCATCGTGCTCCTCCTGCAGGCCGCCCCGGCGCTGTCCGCGCGCGGGCCGGCACTCGCCTGGCCCGGTTCCGAGGTCGCGGGCGGACAGCTCGTCGAGCTCTCGTGGGGCGAGTTGCCCGCCGGGACCGAGGAGCTCGAGATCCTGCTTTCGCTCGACGACGGGCGGACGTACACCGTGCGCGTGAGCCCCGAGCTCGACGCGCGCGAGCGGCGCTATCGCTGGCGCGTGCCCGGGCTCCACGCGGCGCACGCGCGCCTGCGCCTGCGGCTCGGGAGCGAGCGCGCCGAGCTCGAGGCCGAGCCAACGGCGCCGTTCCGCATCGTCGGGGCACCCGCGGGGTCCCCGCCCGAGCCCCTGTTCCACGAGGGCACATCGTGGGGCGGCCTGGTGCCTCCCGGCTCCGGTCGGCCGGTCGCGGATGCGTTCGCCCCCGTGACCCGGCTCACGATCGGGAATCTGGGGCATGCCGTGGCCAAGGCACCGCGGCGCTCCATCTTGAGACCGCCCGCACCGGACCGGGTCGCGGCCGATCCGGTCACACCCCGGTCCGGTCCCTTCCTGTCGCCCCAGCGCCCGATCGGCGGGCCGGAGTTCTTCCCGCAGAGGAACTGAAGGCGCGTCCCATCGCGCCCTTCAGTCATTCGCCCAACGCGCGACGTGCGCGCGGGCGCATCCCCTCTTGCCGGAGGATTCCCGTGCTCCATCCATGGATCATCGCCGTCGCCGTGGCGACCGCCGCGGCCCCCGAGACCCTGGTCGTCCCCATCCAGGGCATCGTCGTTACCGGAACGCGTGCTCCCGAGCCTGCCCTGCGCGTCCCGGCCGCCATCAGCGTCATCCCGCGCGAGCGCTTCGAGAACACGCGCGGCATCAGCCTCGAGGACGCCCTCGGCTCGACCCCGGGCGTGTTCGTCCAGAGCCGCGGCGGCGCGCAGGACGTGCGCGTGACGATCCGCGGCTTCGGTGCGCGCGGGAACGGCGAGCGCTCGAACGCCGGCAACATGCGCGGCATCCGCGTGCTCACCGACGGCATCCCGCTCACCGAGCCCGACGGGCGGACCTCGCTCGACCTGGTGGATCTCGGCAGTGTCGACCGGATCGAGGTCTCGCGCAGCAATGTCTCGGCGCTCTACGGCAACGCTTCGGGCGGCGTGCTCAACCTGAGGACCAACCTCGATTTCGCCGCTCCCTGGCTCGAGCTGCGCTCGCGCGCCGGCGCGTACGGCTATCACCGCGAGCAGGAGCGCGTGGGGTTCGCCGCCGGCGAGGCGCGGGGCACGTTCTCGTTCTCCAACTCCAGCTTCGACGGCTGGCGCGCGCACAGCGCGAGCTCGGCGACGCAGGCCCAGATGCGCCTGTCGGCTCCGCTCGGCTCCGGCACGCGCCTCGGCGTGCTGCTCGACGCGGCCAGCGACCTCAACCGTTTCCCGGGCGCGCTCACGCAGGCCCAGCTCGACGCGAACCCCAAGCAGGCCAATCCCAACTTCGTCACGCGCGACGATCGGCGCGTGAACAAGGTGGGCCGGGTGGCGATGACGCTCGACCGGTCGGTCGAGGCCTCGCAGGACCTGGCGCTCACCCTGTTCGTCGAGCCCAAGGTCTTGCAGCGCTCGGAGCGCGGCAGGTTCCGCGACTTCAACCGCTATCACGTGGGGGGAAGCGCCGTCTATCAGCTGCGCTCGCGCCTCTCGGGCGACGTCACGAGCCGCACCAGCCTGGGCGGCGACGAGGCCTACCAGGACGGCTCGATCATGTTCTACGACCTGACGCCCTCGGGCGGCCGCGGCACGGGCCTGGCGGCCGACAAGCGCGAGGGCGCGAACAGCGCGGGCGGCTTCATCGAACAGGAGCTGACCTGGAAGGAGCGCTGGTCCGTGCGCGCGGCGGCGCGCTACGACAACCTGTGGTACATCGCCAACGACCACATGGACCCCACACTCGACGGGTCCAAGCACTTCACGCGCTTGACCCCGAAGGGCTCGGTCTCGTACCGGGCCGGCGATCACACGATCTACGCCGCGCTCGGCGGCGGCGTCGAGTCGCCCGCCTTCAACGAGATCGACCCGCCCCCCTCGGTCCCGGCGACGAGCCTGAACCCATTCCTCGAGCCCATGCATTCGACGACCTACGAGCTGGGCGCCAAGGGCGAGCTGGCCGGGTCCGGCGCGCTGGGCCGGCTGCGCTACGACCTGGCCGGCTATTACATCGACGTCGCGAACGACATCGTGCCGTGGAACGGCGGCTCCTACTTCTTCACCGCCGGCAGCTCGCATCGGAGCGGGGCGGAGGCGGCCCTGGACTGGCAGCCCACCGACCGGGTCCTCATCGCCGGCACCGCGAACCTGATGAGCACGCGCTACGACAAGTACGTGAACGACCTTGGCGACTTCACCGGCAAGCAGATCGCGGGGCTCCCGCGCGCGATCGTCACCGCGCTCGCGCGCGTCACCACCCCGTGGGGCGTGGGCGTCCAGGCCGGCCTGCAGAGTGTGGGCGGGGTCTTCGTCGACGACGCGAACAGTGTGAAGTCGCCCGACTACGTCGTCGCGAACGCCTCGCTCGACGTGGCGCGCCGGATCGGCCCCACGACCCTGCGCGTGTTCGTCGCGGGCGACAATCTCGCCGACCGGAGCTACGTGGGTTCGGTGTTCATCAACGGCATCAACGGCGAGTACTTCGAGCCCGGCCTGCCCCGGAACTGGTCGGCCGGCTTGAACGCGCGCTGGTAGCGGAAGCTCCCGGTTCGCCCCGGCGCGCATCCGGCACCTCCGGCCCGCGTCCACCGCGGGCCGCATGCCTTCGTCCTCCGAGATTCGGCCCGCGCTTCCCGCGGGCCGAATCGCCTTCCCCGACCGACAAGGCAGCGGAGGTGGAACCGCTTCGGCCAACCGGCCCCCGATTACGATCAGCCTCCACGGGCCCGGCCGTCCGCTCCTTGCCTGTCGTGGTCGAGGCCTTTCGACCTCAAGCGGATGGCTTCGCAATCGGTGGACCAACGTTCGCGGCCGCGCGCGTTCCGCTCGAATCGCGTTGCGGGAGCGCGCGCTGAGTTCGCGCGGCAGTGATGAACGTCGTGACG
>JBGQIE010000105.1:0-9590 GCA_041498315.1 Candidatus Eiseniibacteriota bacterium | reverse complement strand
GGGCGGGTCTCAACCCCTGCCCCATTGGAACAAGCTAGGCCGCCCGGTTCGCCATGACCAGGGCGGCACCCGTGACGTACGCCGCCACCCAGTAGATGTAGGCAACGCGCGCGAACAGATGGAGCCCCCGCCCCACCTCGGCCGGGCCGCTCACCCGCCAATGCCGCCACAGCAGCACGGTATCGATCAGCATGAGCGCGAGCGCCGAGTAGCCGAGCGCGCCGTGAAGTGTGAGCGCGAGCTTCCCGGTCGCCACGACCATGAGCGTGGTCGCGGTGAGGTCGAGCAGCACGCCCAAGGTGAGAAAACCGCGGGCGCCGGGACTGGCATGCCGGGTGCGCTGCTCCTTGAGCGTGCCCACCGTGTACATGAGAAGCGCCAGCGTGACGGTGGTGACGGCGGCCATGCGGACGGGATTCACGGCGAAAGTCTCCATGGGGCCCCTGGGCTCGAACTCGGGCGCGACTCGGGCTCGCGCGGGCCCGGCGGCGGACGGCGAGTCGCCGCGCAGGCTAGCGCAGCGCAACGCGCGCGGGAAGTCCTGCCGGCCACGCCGTCGCGGGCCGTCTTGACCGGCGCGCGGCGCTCTGGAAGGATGCGCGCCCGACCATGAACCCGACCACGCCGCCCTCATCGCCCACGCCCGCCCACGACCCCGCGGCGCCCCACGATCTCACCATCGTCGGCGCGGGACCGACCGGGATGTTCGCCGCCTTCTACGCCGGGCTGCGCGGCATGCGCGTCAAGCTCATCGACAGCTTGGCCGAGCTGGGCGGGCAGCTCGCGGCGCTCTATCCCGACAAGTACATCTACGACGTCGCGGGCTTCCCCAAGGTCAAGTCGCGCGACCTCGTCGACGCACTGCGCGAGCAGGCGATGCAGTTCCAGCCCGAGATCTGCCTCGAGGAGAAGGTCGCGACCCTCGAGACCGTGGAGGACGGATTCGTGCTGCGCACCGAGAGCGGCCGCGAGCACCGCACCCGCACCGTGCTCGTCACGGCGGGCATAGGCGCCTTCGCCCCGCGCAAGCTCGAGAACGCGGCGCTGGCCCGCTTCGAGGGACACGGACTCCACTACGTGCTCCCGGGGCTCGAGCCGTTTCGCGGCAAGCGCATCCTGCTGCTCGGGGGCGGCGATTCGGCCGTGGACTGGGCGCTCCACCTCGAGCCGCTGGCGAAGGAACTCACCCTGATCCATCGCCGCGACCAGTTCCGCGCCCACGAGGACAGCGTCAAGCAGCTCCACGCCTCGCGCTGCAAGGTGGTCAAGTTCCACGAGCTCAAGACCATCGAGGGCGGGGATCGCATCGAGCGCGCCGTGATCTTCGACAACCGCTCGAAGGAGGAGACCACGCTCGAGGTGGACGAGGTGGTCGTCAACTTCGGCTTCGTCGCCAACCTGGGCCCGATCAAGACCTGGGGGCTCACGATCCAGGGCAACTCGATCGCGGTGAGCCAGAAGATGGAGACCAACCGGCCCGGGGTGTTCGCGGCCGGCGACATCGTCACCTACCCCGGCAAGCTCAAACTGATCGCGACCGGCTTCGGCGAGGCGACGATGGCGGTGTGCGGGGCCAAGATGATCGTGGATCCGAGCGCGCGCTACTTCCCCGGGCACTCCTCGGAGTCCGCGACCTTCGAGCCCGGCGCGGCCCACAGCTAACGCGGCGTCGCCCCCAGCCGGCCCAGCAGCTCGCGATAGCGCGGGTGGCCGCGCAGCGGCGCCAGGTTGCTGTCGCTCTCGATCCACTCGCGGAACAGCAATCCGGCGCGCACCGCGCGCTCGAGGGTCTCGATCGCCTCGTCGATCTGCCCCGCCAGCGACCGGATGCACGCGACGTTGTAGAGCAGCATGACGTCGTCGGGGTCGAGCGCGAGCGCGCGCGCGGCCCACTCCAGCCCGCGCGCGCGCTCGCCCAGCGCCACCAGGCCGTTGGCCCCCATGTAGCGGGCGCGCACGTCTTCGGGGTGCCGGGCGAGGTGGTCCTCGGCGACGGCCACGCCGCGCCGGCGCGCGACCTGCGCCTCGGCCTTCCGCCCCAGGTCGTCGTAGATCTGGGCGATCAGGAGCGGCGCCTGGTAGTCCTCGGGACGCAGGGCGCCGGCCTGCTCGTAGAGCTCGATCGCGCGCTCGCGCCGGCCCTGGATGAAGGCATCGCGCGCGTAGAAGTAGAACGCTTCGAAGAGCCGCGGGTTCATCCGGAGCGCGGTTTCGAACTCGGCTTCGGCGCGGATGTGCTCGCCGCCCAGCGAGAGCGCGATCCCCCGCGACACGTGGACCTCGGCCAGCGCGGGCGCCAGCTCGAGTGCCCGCCGGCTGGCCTCCTCCGCCTGCAGGCGGTTCGCTTGGCTGCGATCCACGTTCTGCCACAGGTAGGCGTGACCGTTGGCGATACCGGCGTGCGCGAGGGCGAAGGCGGGGTCGAGGGCGATGGCGCGCCGGAACATCTCGAGCGCCAGCTGGGCGCCGCGGCGGCTGTATTCGTGGAAGAACAGGCGGCCCCGCAGGTAGAAGTCGTAGGCCTCGACGTCGGTGGTCGCGGGCCGGGCCAGGGCGCGCCGCTCCGAGGGGCTCAGGGCGACCTCGAGCGAATCGACGATGCGCATCGCGATCTCCTCCTGGATCGCGAAGATGTCGCGGATCTCGCGCTCGAACCGCTCGGACCAGCGGCACAGGCCATCCCCGACCCCGGTGAGCTCGACCGTGACGCGCAGCCGCCCGCCCTCCTTGCGCACGCTGCCCTCGAGCAGCGTGTCCACGCCCAGCTCGCGGCCGATCGCGCGCGCGCCCAGGCGCGATCCCTTGAAGCGGCCCGACGACGTTCGCGAGGCGACGCGCACCCCCTCGAGCCGGGCGAGGGCATTGATGATCTCCTCGGCGATGCCTTCGCCGAGATGCTCGTCGGCCCCCGCGCGGCTCAGATCCGCGAAGGGCAGCACGCCGATCGAAGGCGCGGCGGCGAGCCGGGCGGCGCTCAGCTCCCGCCGCAGCCCGTCGAGCTCGCGGGCCAGCATGCGCGCGGTGGCGGGGCGCGCGCCCGGGTCCTTCTCGAGGCACTGCATCACGAGGCGCCCGAGCGCGGGCGGGAGATCGGGGCGCAACGCGCCGAAGACGGCGGGCGGCTCGTTCAGGATGGACGCGACGACCGTGGGTCCCTCCTCCCCGGCGAACGGACGGCGCCCGGTCGCGGCCTCGAACAGGAGGAGGCCGATCGCGAACAGGTCCGAGCGATGGTCCACGGCCGTCCCGCGGAGCTGCTCGGGCGACATGTAGGCCAGCGTGCCCGACAGCCGGCTCGAGCTCTCCGCCCCGGGCACCGCGCGCCCCGGCCCGTCGTCCCGGGCCTCGCGGGCCTCGAACTGGGCCAGGCCGAAGTCCAGGACCTTGACGCGGCCGTCGGACCCCACCATGACGTTCGCGGGCTTGAGATCGCGATGGACGACGCCGCGCTCGTGCGCCGCGGCGATCGCCTCGACCAGCGGCACGGCGATCTCGAGCAGGTCGCGCGCCGCGAGCCGGCCCTGACCGATGCGCTCCGCGAGCGTTTCGCCCTGCACCAGCTCCATGGTCAGGAAGCGCACACCTCCCGACTCCTCGATCGAATGGATGGTGACGATGTTGGGGTGGTTGAGCGCCGCGACCGCCCGCGCCTCGCGCTCGAACCGGGCGAGCCAGGCGTCCTCGCACGCGACCTCGTCGGGCAGCACCTTGATCGCCACCATGCGGCCGAGCGTGAGATCGCGCGCCTTCCACACCACGCCCATGCCGCCGTGCCCGATCTGCTCGAGCAGCTCGTAGTGGGCCAGGGTGCCGCCGGTGACCGTGGACATGGGCAACCCTCCGGGCACGACTCCGCTCGCGGCGCCAGCTACGAGGAGGCCACCCGGCGCTCGAGCGCCTTCCAGCGCGCGTCCACGTCCGACTGGATTCGCGCCACCTGCGCTTCGGTGAGGTGGCGGAAGCGCCCCTGGCGCGCGAGGTAGGGCGCCACCGGCTCGGCGGGCCCCGGGGCGCGGCTGAAGCGCCAGCGCTCGCCGTCCTCGACCTCGAGCAGCGGGAACACCCGGCACTGGACCGCCATGCGCGCCAGCGCGATCGATTCCTCGTCGTTCGACTTCCAGCCCGGCGGGCAGGGAGCCAGGATGTGGAGGAAGCGCGTCCCGCGGATGCCCTTCGCCTTGCGCACCTTGGCGATCAGGTCGTCGGGGTAGGCCACGGTCGCGCTCGCCGCGTAAGGAATGCGGTGCGCGGCGAGGATCGCGAGGATGTCCTTCTTGGGCCGCGACTCGGGATGCTCCGCCGGCGTGGTCGTGGTCCAGGCGCCCCAGGGCGTGGCCGAGGAGCGCTGGATGCCGGTGTTCATGTAGGCCTCGTTGTCGTAGCACACATAGAGGAAGTCGTCGTTCCGCTCCGCCGCGCCCGAGAGCGCCTGGAGCCCGATGTCGAACGTCCCCCCGTCGCCGGCCCACGCCATGACGGTGGTCTCGGTGTCGCCGCGCGCCACCAGCGCCGCCTTGATCCCGGCGGCGACCGACGCCCCGGTCTCGAACGCGGTGTGATAGAGCGGCACCCGCAGCGAGGTCTGCGGGTAGGGTCCCGCGATGATGGACCAGCAGCAGGCAGGCAGCGCCACGATGGTGCGATCGCCGAGCCCCTTGAGGACGAGCCGCATCGCGAGCGCCGCCCCGCAGCCCGGGCAGGCGAGGTGGCCGGAGTCGAGCAGCTCCTCGCGCGGAATTCGGTCCTTGATCATGATCTGGCTCATGGCTTGACCCCCACCCATACGTCCTCGCGCGTGGCGGCGCGCGCGCGCCGGGGCTCCCGCCCCGCGGCCGCGACCACCGCGGCCTCCGGCGCACGGTCGAGGCATTCCGCGATCACCGCGGGCGTCACGTCGCGTCCGCCCAGCCCGACGATGAAGCCGTCGATCCGTGGCCGGCGCCCGGAGGGCAGGTCGTAGAGCGCGGCGCGCAGCTCCTCGGCGAAGATCCCGCTGTGGCCGGGCGAGATGTTGCGGTCGAGCACCGCGACGCGCGGGATGCCGGCGAGTGCCTCGCGCAACAGCGCGGTCGGGAAAGGACGGAACATCTTGATCTTGACGAGCCCCACCGGCTCGCCGCGCTCGCGCCGCTCGTTCACGACGTGCCGCGCGGTCGAGGTGATGGTCCCGGAGGTCACGAGCACGGTCTCGGCGCCCTCGGTGCGGTAGCACTCGATCGCGCCGTAGCGGCGTCCGAACTGCCGGCCCCACGCCTGGTCCACGTCGCGGAACACCCCGCGCGCCTGGTCCATGGCCTCCTGCTGGCGCAGTCGAATCTCCATGTAGACCGCCGGGGTGGTGAGCGCGCCGAAGGCGCGCGGATCGTCCACGTCGAGCTTGAAGCGCGCCGTCCGGCGCGGCAGGAAGGCATCCACCTCGGCCGCCGCGGGAATGTCCACGGGCTCGGAGGTATGAGAGAGGAAGAAGGCGTCGAGCACGATCATGACCGGGAGATCCACCGTCTCGGCGAGCCGGAACGCCTGGACCGTGGTGTCGAGCACCTCCTGGTTGGTCTCGCAGTAGAGCTGGATCCAGCCGGTGTCGCGCTGGGCGAGCGTGTCGTTCTGATCGGTCCAGATCGACCAGCCGGGCGCCACCGCGCGGTTGATGTCGGCCATGACGATCGGCAGCCGACCCAGCCCCGCCCAGTGGAGCATCTCGTGCATGAGCAGCAGGCCCTGGGACGACGTGGCCGTGAAGGCGCGCGCTCCGGTCGCCGAAGCGCCTACGCACGCGGCCATGGCCGAGTGCTCGGATTCCACCTTGAGGAACTGGGCGCGCAGGCGGCCGTCCGCGCACATCTCCGACAGCTCCTCGACGATCTGGGTCTGGGGCGTGATCGGATAGGCGGCGATCACCTCGGCGCGCGCGAGCTGGACCCCCCACGACACCGCGTGGTTGCCGATCATGACCTTCTTCACGATCCCTCCCGCACCATCGTGATGGCGCCGCGTGGACACTCGGCGGCGCACACCCCGCACCCCTTGCAGTACTCGTAGGCGATCTCGAACCCGCCGCCGTCGCGGCGCGCGATCGCCACGTCCGGGCAGTAGATGAGGCACAGCTCGCAGGCGTTGCAGACGCCGCAGTTGAAGCACCGGTGCGCCTCGGCGAGCGCGACCTCGCGCGCCAGGCCGCGGTTGCTCTCGGCGAACGAGTGGCGCCGCTCGGCCGGCTCGGCCATGCGGTCGGGATGGCGCGGGACGCGCTCGAAGTGAGCCAGGTTGAGCTGGTCGAATCCCACGACCTCGTTGACCGGTGAGGCGCGCCGCACCGGGTCGCTGTCGGTCCAGCGCGTGGCGCTCAGGTTTCCCTCCGGGCCGTAGCGCAGCGCGCTCAGGTCGGAGCCGTCGCCGATCTCGCCGTCGCGCATGCGCAGGTAGCGGTCGATCCCCAGCGCCGCGCGCTTGCCCGAGCCGATCGCGAAGGCGACGGTGTGCGGCTGCTCGATCAGGTCGCCGCCCGCGAACCACGCGGCACGGCTGGTGCCGGCGAGCGGATTGACGGGGAGCGTGCCGTCCCCGTGCCGGACGTCGTCCGGCAGGAAGCTCAGGTCCGCCTCCTCGCCCAGTGCGGTGAGCACGGTGTCCGCGGGGAGGAACGCCTCGCTGCCCGCGACCGGCTCGGGCCGGCGGCGCCCCGAGGCGTCGGGCTCGCCCGGCGCCATGCGCACGCACGTGAGCCCGATGGCGCGCGGCTCGAGCCGCGGCTCGTCGCCCCCGTCGAACATGGATTCGAGCGACTCGAGCGGCTCGCGCCCTTGGGGCGCGACCGCGGTGCGCACCGCCACCGGGGCGCTGAACTGGATCAGCCGCACCCCCTCGTGGAGCGCGTCCTCGACCTCGTCGCGGTGGGCGGGCATGTCGGCGCGGCCGCGGCGATAGAGCACGGTGACGTCGGCCCCGAAACGCGCGGCGGTGCGGGCGCAGTCCATCGCGGTGTTGCCGCCGCCCACGACCACGACGCGCTCGCCGAGCACCGGCCGCCCGCCGCGGTTGACCTCGCGCAGGAAGTCGAGCCCGTCGCGCACGCCCCGCGCGTCTTCGCCCGCGATCCCCAGCCGCCGCGGCCGGTGGGCCCCGGTGGCCAGGAACACCGCGGCGTGGCGGTCGAGCTCGCCGGCCGTGATGTCGGCGCCGATGCGCACCCCGCAGCGGAAGTCCACGCCCAGGGCGCGCAGGCGCTCGACCTCGCCCTCGAGGACCCGTTTGGGCAGGCGGTACTCGGGAATGCCGTAACGCAGGATGCCGCCGGGCTCGCCCTCGGCCTCGTACACGGTGACGCCGTAGCCGAGCCGCACCAGGTGGTAGGCGCACGCGAGCCCGGCGGGCCCCGCCCCCACGATCGCGACGTCGGCGTGGCGCGTGCGGGGTGCGGGAAGGCTGGGCGGCGCCTCGAGCGCCAGGTCGCCCAGCATGCGCTCGACCGCGTGGATCGCCACCGCCCCGTCGAAGCCTCCGCGATGGCAGGCGCCCTCGCACGGGTGGTAGCACACGCGTCCCGTGACCGCCGGCAGCGGGTTCTCGCGCAGCACCAGATCGCGAGCCTCCTCGATCCGGCCATCGCGCACCAGGTTCATGGCGCCTTCGATGTCGATCCCGACCGGACAGCCCTGGTTGCAGGGCGCCACGCGATCCCGGTAGGCGGGACGGATGTACTTCCACGAGCCGGTCAGGTTGTCCCGCGTCGAGGTGCTGCTGACCGCCACGGGCGGCACCCCGTGGGCGATATCGGTGCCGGGCGTGCGATCGCTCATACCTGGACCTCGACCGGCTGGGCGTTCCCGAGCTGGACCGCGGCGGCCGCTTCGCGCGCCGCGGCGACGTTCTCGTCGGCCCGGATCGTGATCTCCTCGCGAATCGCCGCGCACACCGACTCGAGCGCGACCTGCCCGGAGCAGGCCGCGAACGCGCCGAGGATCGCGGTGTTGACGATGGGCTGGGTCTTCGACCCCAGGCCGTGCCGGCGCGCGATGGCGCTCGCGTCCACGGTCGCCACGCGGAAGCGCCGGCTCAAGTCCTCGTAGCTCGCGGCGGGGCGCTCGGAGTTGATGAGGATGCTCCCGCCCGGCTTGAGCCCGGCCGTGACGTCCACCGCCCGCACCAGCGTCGGGTCGAGCACGACGATATCGTCCGGCTCCAGCACCTCGCAGCGCAGCAGGATGGGCCCCTCGGCGACCCGCAGAAACGCGGCGACCGGGGCTCCGCGCCGCTCGACGCCGAAGGCCGGGAACGACTGGACCGAGCGGCCCTCGCGGAAGAACGCCGAGGCCAGCACCTTCGAGGCGATGACCGCGCCCTGCCCTCCCCGTCCGTGGATGCGGAGCTCGCGCATGGGGGCCTCCGGATGGACGTACGTGACTCGAGCCGCGAAGTCCTGGGTTGAACCAACGACGCTAGGGCATGGGCCGTGCCAGCCGCGGCGGGCAGGGGCCGGAGTCCGAGCGCGCCCGCAACTCCGCGTGCTTCCGGGGTCTGCGGCCACGATCTCGTCCACGCGGGCTACCGGACGGCCAGGCCTCAGCGCTGGGCACCCCTGTCAATCTGTCACGCGGGGAGTCAGGCGGGGTCACTCCCAGGGCTTGGCGAGCCGGCGGACCGCCGGCTTCTTGAGATCGAACAGGATGACCGGCACCCGGGTGTGGTCGTTGATGTGGCGCACCTTCTGGACCAGGACGCGCTCGATCGCCTCCTGCTCGCCCGGGCTCCCCGGGGGAATCTGGGGCACGATCAGCCCTTCGAGCGGATCCACGCCGAAGCGCGCCATGAAGCGGGCGCGCGGAGCGTCGTCCGCCAGCATCTCGGGATCGACCACCGTGAGCGCGGGCTTCTCGTGACGCAGGACCTGGTACTCGATCAGCCGGATGTAACGGTCGTCCGGCCAGAGGACGATGGCGGTGTCGGAAGGAACCGACGACCACATCGAGCGCACGACCCGGTCGAAGCTCACGACGTATTGTCGGCGCTCGAGCGTGTCGCGGATCCACGGCACGACCAGCGCCCCGACCGCGACCGCCATGACGACCGCGGACGCCAGCGCCACCGGCCGGCGGGCGGCCGCCAGGGATTCCGCGACGAGCGGCGCGGCCGCGAGCAGGCCCAGGACGATCGCGGGCAGGAAATACGGCGCCGGGTCGAGCACGCCGTAGTGGAACGCGTGGTAGGTGACGGCCCCGGCCGCGACGAGCAGGCTGGCCCACAGGATGCGCGCCGCGGCAGTGCGCGCGCGGGCTCCCGCGGCGAGCATCAGGCCCAGACCCAGGAGGAGCAGCGGGTAGCCCGCGCGCGCGAGCTGGGCGCGATGCTCCTCGGAGGGCGCGAAGTAGCCCAGGAAGTGGCGGTAGCGCTCCCCGGACACGTGGCCGAGCACGCTCCGCAGCGAAGGCTCGAGCGTGTCCCACACCACGCCGCCGCGGTGAAACGCCTTCCAGCCGATATACGCGTAGCCCGCCAGCGGCGCCAGCGCGGCCGCGAGTGCCGCGAGCAGCAGCGCCGGCCGCAGCTTGCGCGCCATCCCCAGCGCCACGAGCAGGCCGAGCGAGAGCGGGCCC
>JBGQIE010000104.1:0-9601 GCA_041498315.1 Candidatus Eiseniibacteriota bacterium | reverse complement strand
GCGGCAGGGCGCGCCGCGCCCGCTCGGCCCGCCCCTGCCAGAGCGTCACGCCCAGCCGCTCGGCCTCGGCCTCGAAGGCATCGTCCCAGCGGTAATCGGGCGGACAGAACGAGGACGGCGCGCGTCCGAACAGGCGGGTGAAGATCTCGATCGCGCGGCTCAGATGCTCGCGCTTGAGCGCCGCGGGCTCCGAGGCGTCGAACTCCCCGCCCGCCTCCACCGCCTCGCACACCGGGCTCTGCTGCTCGAAGGCGCGCCGCGCGTCGGACTCGTTGCGGCGCAGCGCCGTGAGCCAGGCCTGCTCGGGCAGGTGGTGGAACCCGTGGAGCTCGGGCCACCACACCCCGGACTCGCAGGCGCTCCGCACCGCCTCCCACAACCCGGGGCGCTGCCAGCGCGAGGGTGCTGCGGGCAGCTCGAGGACCGGCATCGAGGGCACCTCGAACAACGGCGGCTCGAGCCGCGCGTAGTCGGGGGCCGCCACCACGGTGTTCGCCTGCCACACCGGCGGAAAGCCGTCGCCCCCCCGGAACTCGAGCAGGGTCTCGACCAGCCGGTTCACGTCGGCCGCGCTCTCGAGCGTCGAGCGGCCGTAGAGGCGGCCGGCGGGGCTCCGGAAGGCGGGCGTATCGGTCAGCACGCGGTGCGCCTGATCGTCGGGCGACCAGGCGCACAGGCCCCAGTCGTCGCTCTCGAGCACCACGGCCTTGAGTCGGCGCCAGACAGGGTTCACGCGCGGCCCTCCCCTCGTGGAACGGACCGCGCTACTTATAGCATAGGCGAGCGCGGGCCCCTGCAGCGCTACTCGTAGCGCAGGGCGTCCACCGGATCGAGCCGCGCGGCGCGGCGTGCCGGATAAAAGCCGAAGAACAACCCGATGAGGCTCGCGAAGCCGAACGCCAGCGCGACCGCCCCGGGCTGAACCATCGTCGGCCACTTCGCGATCGAGGACACCAGGCTGGCGGCGACCACGCCGATGATCACCCCGAGCGCGCCGCCGGCGAGCGACAGGAACGCCGCCTCGATCAGGAACTGGAGCAGGATGTCGCGGCGCCGCGCCCCGACCGCGCGCCGGATGCCGATCTCTCGGGTGCGCTCGGTCACCGATACCAGCATGATGTTCATGATGCCGATGCCGCCGACGATCAGCGACACCGCGGCGATGCTGGCGAGCAGCAGGGTCATGACCCGGGAGGTCGACTCGGCGGTCTGCGCGAACTCGAGCTGGGTGAAGATGAAGAAGTCGGCGTTCTCCCCGGCACGGATGCGGTGGCGCTGGCGCAGCAGGTCGGTGATCTGGTCCACCGCGGTGTTCACCTGGGCTTCGCTCACCGCCGAGAGCAGGATCGACTGAACGTGCGTGATGCCGAGCAGTCGGCGCTGCGCGGTCGAGAGCGGGATGAGGACCAGGTCGTCCTGATTGCCGCCGAAGCCCGAGCCGCCCTTGCGGCTCAGCACCCCCACCACCCGGAACGGCACGTCCTTGATGCGCACCGTGCTCCCGACCGGGTCCACGCCCGGGAAGAGCTGCTGCACCACGTCCTGCCCCAGGACGCACACCTTGGCCGCGCCGCGGACGTCGGAGTCGGTGATGAACACCCCGCTTTCGACCGGCCACTGGCGGATGATCGTGAAGTCCGCGGTCGTGCCCTGGATCTGGGTGCTCCAGTTCTGGTACCCGAACACGACCTGCCCCACCGTGCGCACGCTGGGCGCCACGGCCGTGATCGCCGGGCACTCGTGGCGCACGGCCTCGGCATCCTCCACGGTGAGCGTGATCGTCGAGCCCATGCCGCTGTGCGCGCCGCCCGCGGTGATCGTGCCGGGGAGCACGGTCAGGGTGTTGGCCCCCAGGGCGCGGATCTGGGCCTGCACCGAGGCGCGGGCGCCCTGGCCGATGGCCAGCGTCGCGATGACGGCCGCCACGCCGATCACGATCCCGAGCACGGTGAGCGCCGAGCGCGTGCGGTTGCGCGTGAGCGCCTGGAGCCCGATCGCGACCAGCGAGCCCAGGTTCATCGCCGCCCGCCCGCGCCCCGGCCCCCGCCCGGTCCGCGGAATCCGCCCATGCCGGGCGGCGGCTGGAGATTCGAGCCTGGGCTGGAGGCGGCCGCCTCCAGCCCTACAATGACCGGATCGTCCGGCCGAAGATCCGCCGCCACGATCTCGGTCATGGCGCCATCCGTGATCCCGCTCAGCACCGGGACCGCCACCGGCTTGCCGTCGCGCAGCGCGTACACGGTTCCGGGCGTCATGGCGCTCGACGGGTCCGCCGCGGCGGAGTCGGGAGGCCCGCCCCCGCGCGACCAGCGCCCGGGCCCCGCTCCCGGCCAGCGCTGGCCGTCCGCGTGGTCCGCCCCGCCCGCCGCCATCCCGCCCACGCCGCGCCGGTTGCCGGCCCCTGTTTCCATGCCGCCCGTGCCGCTCGCGCCACCCGCGCTCCGCGCTGGTCCCGCCGCGCGCCGCGCCACCGGCTCGCCCTGCGGCCGGAAGCGCAGCGCCGCGTTGGGCACCTTGAGCGCGTCCTCGCGGTGCGCGACCCGGACCGAGACGTTGGCGGTCATGCCCGGGCGGAGCCGCTGCTCGGGGTTCTCGGTGGCGATGACCGTCGTGTAGGTCACGACCCCCTGTTCGGCGATGGGCTCGAGCCGCACCTGCTGGACCTGGCCGTGAAAGCTCATCTCGGGGTAGGCGTCCACGGTGAACGTCACCGGCAGGCCGGGGCGGACGCGGCCGATGTCGGCCTCGTCGATCCGGGTCTCGACCTGCATCTGGGCGAGGTTGCGCGCGATCACGAACAGCTTGGGCGCCTGGAGGCTCGCGGCCACGGTCTGCCCCAGATCGATGGTGCGCGCGAGCACCACGCCGTCGATCGGGGAGCGGATGGTCGTGTGCTCGAGGTCCACGCGCGCGACCTGGAGCTGCGCCCGGGCGCTCTGGAGATCGGCGTCGCGCTGCTGCTTCGCGACCTCGGCCCCCTCGAGCTCGACCTCGGAGATCACGTTCTGCTCGCGCAGCTCGCGCGCGCGCTTGAGGGCGCGGTCGCCGTCGCTGACCGCGGCCTGGGCGCGCGCGACCGCCGCCTCGGCCTGCACCATGCGGGCGCGCAGCGACGAGGGCTCGAGCTGGCACAGCACCTGGCCCGCCGTGACGCGCGAGTTGTAGTCGGCGAACAGCTTCTCCACCGTGCCGCTCACCTGGCTTCCGACCTCGACCTGCTCGACCGGCTGAACGGTGCCGGTGGCGCTCACCGTGGCCTCGAGGGGCCCGCGCTCGACCGTCGCCGTGCGGTACTTGACGGCCGCGCCGCGATGCGGCCTGAGCCCCCACCACGAGACCAGGGCCACGGCAACCAGGGCGGCGATGACCCAGATGATCCAGCGGTTCAACGATCCTCCCCCACGAACGGTGCCATTTGGCGGCGCAATTTCCCGCATCCATGGTACCCGAGCGGCCGGGGGGCGGACTAATCCACGAGCTTCTCGTCCCCGGGATCGCGGTGGTTCCAGTAGTCGAGGCGCTGGGTCCTCTCGAGCTTGAGCCTCCGCCCCGCCGCGGTCTGCACCATGACGAGCACGTGCGGCGGGCGCCGGTCGAACCAGAACAGGTCGACCCCCGCGGGCGTGATCACCGCGATGCGGCGCGTTTCGAAGTGTCCGGCCGGGACGTCGAGCGGCCACGAGCCCTGGCCGCGCAGCGTGGCCTCGACCGGCCGCGTGCTCTCGATCGGCGAGCGTCCCGAGACCTGGGTCGGCAACAGCCACACCCGGGTTTCGAACCGGTCCCGGCCCTCGACCCAGGGACGCAGCGCCACCGGCAGGGCGTCCCACCACAGGCGCGGCCGGTCGCCCGCGGGCCAGACCACCGGCGTCTCGCGGTCGGCCTCGCCGTCCCAGTAGGAGTGCGCCTCGTGGGTGAGCCGCCCGCCCTTGGGCCCGACGCGCACGAACGTGATTCCGCAGCCCTCGGTGTGGCTCATGCTCTCCTTGAGCGCTTCGAGCGAAGCGCGCTCGAAGAACAGGGATGCCTGCTGGTGGTAGGCGTAGGTCCCGGTCGGAAAGTCGGCGATGAAGATGAGCTTGAGCGCCTCGATCGTCCGGCCGGGCAGCGGCCCGGCATCGCTCTTGACCAGGGTCGAGCGCAGCAGGTCCTCCTTGACCACGATGATGCGCGCCCGGGTCGGGCGCGGCTTGCCGTAGCGCTCGGTGGTTCCGGAATAGGTCGAGAACTCGGCCTTGCCGTCGTCCCAGAGGGGAGCGAGCGCGAAGGCGCTCCCGCCGCGCGCCACCTCCGCGACCGCCGGCCGGGCGAGCACCAGTGCCAGCGCTGCCAGCGCCGCGAGTCCACGGCGCTGGGCACGCTTCGAGTGATTCATGATGTCCCTCCCGGAACGAGCCCCAAGACCATGTGAGAAAGCGCTTCCGACAGTGCCGCCAACTGGCGGTCGAAGAAGTGGGTTGCGCCCGGCACCCGGACGATCTCGCGCGGCTCGGACCAGGCCGCGAACTCGCGCTCGAGCAGGGCGATCGGGCACACGGTGTCGGCGGTGCCCTGGATGACGTGCTTGGGAACGGGCGAGCCGCGCAGCGCCTCGAAGCTCGAGGTCCCGACCGGAGGCGCCACCAGGATCATGCGCTCGACCCCGGCCTCCGAGGCGGCGAGCCGCGCGGCGATCCACGCTCCGAAGGAGAAGCCGGCCACCCAGCGGCGCGCCCCGGGGTGACGCGCCTGGAGGAAGCGCAGGGCCGCGCGCGCGTCCTCGAGCTCGCCTTCGCCACGGTCGTAGGCGCCCGCGCTCTTTCCGACGCCGCGATAGTTGAAGCGCAGCACCACCGCCCCGAGGTCGTGCAGCGTCGAGGCGACGCGATGGACGACCTTGTTGTGCATCGTGCCCCCGTAGCGGGGATGCGGATGGCAAACCAGCGCGACGAACGCCGGGTGGGCGCCCTCGCGCTCCTGGAGCAGGCCTTCGAGGTGGCCGGCGGGCCCGGGAATCGTGACGGGCGTGAGCCGGGTCGAGGAGCTCCGGCTCATCCGGGCCGCGCGGGCTTGAAGCGCGCGCGCAGCCGCTCGGCCAGCCCGGGATCGAGACAGGCGAAGTTGAGCCCGCGGCCGTCACCGAGCGCGAGCAGGCAGGCGGAATCGATCATCCATTCCTCGAGTCCGAGCGCGGTGCCCTCGTTGAAGTCGTGCAAGTCGCTCGTGATGCGGCCGGGGAAACCCTCGAACTCGTCGTTCCACTCGGTCATGAGGAACAGCTCGTCCATCCCGTTGAACATCCCGACCGATGAGAACCGGTCGAGCTCGCCGGGCTTGAGCAGCAGCACGCCACGGTGCTGGCGACTGCGGATCCCCTCGCTGCGCAGCCGGCGCTTGACCTCGGGCCACTCGCCGGGGCGATCCGCGTTCTCGAGCACCGGGATGGCGGCCATCTCGAAATGGGGCAGCAGGTCGATCCCGGCGTCCACGACGTCGGCAACGCCGGCATGCAGGCGGCCATGGAGGAGTCGATCGCTCACCGACGCATTCTAGGCCCCGCTCCGCCGCGCGCCAAGTGCGCGCGTCCGGCTCACTCCGAGCGGATGGCGAGCACCGGGCACTTGACCCGGTGGCGCAGGCCCGAGGTCGTGGCGCCGAAGAACAGGTCACCGACCAGCCGGTGTCCGTGCGAGCCGGTGATGACGAGATCGGCCCCCGCCTCCTCCGCCATGCGCGCCAGCTCGTCCTTCACGTCGCCGTGGCCGAGCTGCACCGAGGCGCGCAGGCCGCGCGCGCGCAGCTCCTCGGCCAGCGACTCGAGCGTCGCCAGGTCCTCGCGGCTCTCCAGGTCCGAGGACTCGGGGCCCAGGAACCGGCTCGCCGCGCTCTCGGCGACGTGCATGAGGACCAACTCGGCATCGGCGGGCAGCGCCATGCGCTTGACGTGCTCGAGCACCGCGCGGTCGGCCGCCCCCAGCTCGAGGGCGAGCGCGATCCGGTGGTACGAGGCCGCGACACCCGGCACCGGGGCCGGGCTCGGAACCGGCGGCAGCGCGGGCACCGCCTCCGCGACGCGGGCGGCAAGCGCCGGGAACAGGCGCTCGAGCGCGGGCGCGAACGTCATGTAGGCGAGCAGCAACGAGGCGACGGCGACGAGCGGCACCAGCGTCAGCCACAGCATCCAGGCGCGCGGGCCGGCCGCCGCGATCCAGCCCGCGGCCTGCTGCGCGACCAGGTTGCCGTTGAGCCCGATGATGATCGCGGCGACCAGGATCGCCAGCGCGATGACCCAGGCCGGGCTCACGAACGCGCCCATCCGCCGCCGATCGCTCGTGAACAGGATGAGCGGCACGACCGCGAACGCGAGCTGGAGGCTCAAGACGACCTGGGAGAGCACGAGCAGCTCGTCCACCGCGTGCTCGCCGCGCAGCCCGATGACGAGTGCGGCCGGCACGATCGCCAGGCCGCGGCTGATGAGCCGGCGCAGCCAGGGCTGGATGCGGATGCGCAGGAAGCCCTCCATGACGATCTGGCCCGCGAGCGTGCCGGTGATCGTGCTCGCCTGGCCCGAGCACAGCAGCGCGACCGCGAACACGATCGAGGCGAGCGAGGTGCCGAGCAGCGGCGCGAGCAGCCGGTGCGCCTCCTCGAGCTGCGCGACCTCGGGATGCCCGCCGCGATGGAACACCGCCGCGGCCAGGATCAGGATCGCCGCGTTCACGAACAGCGCGGCGTTGAGGGCCACCACGGAGTCCACCAGGTTCATGCGGCAGGCATCGCGCTTGCCTGCGGTCGAGGCCTCGACCGCCCGGCTCTGGACCAGCGAGCTGTGGAGGTAGAGGTTGTGCGGCATCACCGTGGCGCCCAGGATCCCCATCGCGACGTAGAGCGACTCGCCGCTCAGCCCCAGCACCGTGAATCCCTGGGGCCCGCGCGCGAACAGGGTGAGCGAGCCGTCGGCACCGCGCGGCAGGATGTGGGACAGGATCGCGGCCAGCTCGGGCTTCGAGAGCGCGATCTCGATCGCAAAGCACAGGCCGATGGTCGCGATCAGCATGAGGATGAACGCCTCCATGCGCCTCATGCCCAGGCGCGAGAGCGCGAGCAGGAGGAGCACGTCGGCCGCGGTGATGACCACCCCCCACAGGAGCGGGATCCGGAACAGCAGCTTGAGCCCGATCGCGGCCCCCAGCACCTCGGCGAGGTCGCAGGCGACGATCGCGATCTCGCACAGCAGCCAGAGCGGGATCGAGAGCGCCCGCGGGTAGTAGTCGCGGCACGCCTGCGCGAGGTCCTTGCCGGTCACGACCCCCAGGCGCGCGGACAGCGTCTGGAGCAGCACCGCCATGAGGTTGCTCATGACCAGCACCCAGACCAGCTGGTAGCCGAAGCGCGCGCCGCCGGCGAGATCGGTCGCCCAGTTGCCGGGGTCCATGTACCCCACGCTCACGAGGTAGGCGGGACCCGCGAACGCGAACATGCGCCGCAGCCACGAGGCGCCGGCGGGCAGCGCGACGCTGCGGTGGACCTCGGGCAGCGAGCGCGCGTCGTGGGCGGCGCGGCTCACGCGGGGCGACCCGGCCCGGCCGGGCGCCGGTGGACCGCCGTGCGCCCGCGGATGCGGCCGCGCGCGTCGGGGATCGGGCGCCCGTGCGGGTCGCGCGCCGGGTGCCCCGCGAGCTGGTCGATCGCTGCCAGCACGCGATCGCTGACGTGATGCTCGAGGACCTCGGCGTCGGCGTGCACTTCGGCCCCGTCGAGGTGGAGGACGCGCACCAGGAAGGTCTCGAGGATGCGGTGGCGGCGCACGATGGCGAGCGCCTCGCGCCGCCCGCGCGCGGTGAGCCGGGCCCCGGCGCGCGGCGCGTGGAGGACCAGGCGCTCGTCGGTGAGCCGCGCGAGCATGTTGGTCACCGAGGGCGCCGAGACCTTGAGCCGCGCCGCGAGGCGCGAGGTGCCCACGCGCTCGCCTGCGGGGCCGAGGGCGAGCAGCGCCTTGAGGTAGTCCTGCTTCGAGCGCGTGAGGGGCATCGCGATTTAGCCTAGGCTAAATAGAACCGCCGGCCGGGTCAAGTCACGAGCACCGCGACCGCCGTGACCGCCGCCCGCCCCGAGGGCACGCCGCCCTCCCGCGACGCGCTTGCCGGCCCCGTGGCCGCGCGGCGGCATTCACGGTAGGGTCCGGCCCATGTCGCCCGATCCCGCCTCCACCGCCACGGCGCCCGGCCCGCCGACGCCGGACGCGGTGCTGTTCGTGCTGCGCCTGGGCCGGGCGGTCCACACCTGCGGCTACGCGGCCCCCCGCGTCGAGGAGATCATGACCCAGGCCGCCTCGAGGCTCGGGCTCGAAGGCCAGTTCTTTACCACCCCGACCTCGATCTTCGCCGCCTTCGGTCCCGACGAGCGCCAGCGCACCTACCTCCTGCGCGTCCAGCCCGGCGAGGTCCACCTCGAGCGCCTCAACCGTCTCGACGCGGTGCTCGCCGCCGTGAGCCAGGGCCGTCTCGCCCCCGACGCGGGACTGACCCAGGTCGAGCGCATCATCCATTCCCCGCCGCCCTACGGGGCGCGCCTCACCGCGATCGCCTACGGCGTCGCCTCGGCCGCCTCGGCCCGGATCCTGGGCGCGAGTCTCCGCGGGGTCCTGGTGTCGGGCGCGATCGGGGTGATCGTCGGGCTGCTGGGTCAGCTCGCGGGCTCGCGCGCGGGGCTCCGGCGCGTCGTCGTGCCGCTCGCCGCCTTCGTCGCTGCCACCCTCGCGGCGCTCGCCGCGCGCCTCGTGGGCCCGCTCTCGCCTTCGATCGTCACGCTCGCGGGCATCATCGTGCTGCTCCCCGGTCTCACGCTCACCGTCGCCATGACCGAGGTCTCGACCGACCACCTGGTGGCGGGCACCGCGCGCCTCACCGGCGCGATCGTCACCTTCATCGCGCTCGGCTTCGGCATTGCCATGGGGCGGCGGGCCGTCGAGCTCGCCCTCGGGGTCCCACCCGCCGGCCTTCCCACGCCCCTGCCTCCCTGGAGCGAAGGGCTGGCGGTGCTCGTGGCGCCGCTCGCGTTCACCGTGCTGCTGCGCGCCCCGCCGCGCGATGCCGGCTGGATCCTCGGCGCCGGTCTCCTCAGCTACCTCGGCGGACTCGCCGGGGCGCGGGCGCTCGGCCCCGAGCTGGGGATCTTCGCGGGTGCCCTCGTCGCCGGGGTGGCGAGCAATCTCTACGGCCGCGCGCTGGCGCGCTCGCCCAGCGTGACGCTGGTGCCGAGCCTGCTCCTGCTCGTGCCCGGGAGCATCGGGTTTCGCAGCCTCGGTGCCCTGCTCGACCGCGAGGTCGTGAACGGCGTCGAGGCCGCGTTTCGCATGGTGCTCATGGTCGCGGCGCTGGTCGCGGGGCTCCTCATCGCGAACATCGCCGCGCCGCCCGATCGGCACCCGCGGGTACCGCGCCAGGCCTAGCCCGCGCGCGTTTGCCGCCTCCCCGATCCATCCGCTAACCTGCGCCGTCCTTCCCTGCCGAGACGGAGAGCCCCCATGCCCCAGATGACCATGGTGCAGGCGATCCAGGACGCGTTGCGCGTGGCGCTGCGCGAGGACCGACGCGTCGTCGTCCTGGGCGAGGACGTGGGC
>JBGQIE010000103.1:0-9662 GCA_041498315.1 Candidatus Eiseniibacteriota bacterium | reverse complement strand
TGCCCGGTCTGTTCTGTTACCCATGAGCCCGGTTGCACCACCGTCAAGCACTTCCCGACCGCGGATAACCAGGCTCCGCCCCTCAGTGCGCGAACAGCAGCGTCGTCACGCGCACGAACGAGAGCGGGATCCCGACTGCGGTCGCGGCGAGCAGCACGAGCGCGAGCACCTGGACCGCGGGGCTCTCGCGCTTCTCCTCGCTCGAGCGCATGAACGTGGCGGTCACCCAGCCGCCCGCGAAGCCCCCGGCGTGCGCCCAGTTGTTGACGCCCTGCATCACGAAGCCCATCGCGAACACGATGATCGACCACTGCCAGAGCTGGGCGGTGAGCCCGGCGTGGCCGTGGCGCCGGCCGAACACGATCAGAGCGGCGAGCAGCCCGAAGATGCTGCCCGAGGCGCCGATCGAGGGCGACGCGCTCACGAAATCCGAGAGCAGGAACCCCGCCGCGCCCGCGATGCTGAAGATGACGAACGCGCGCGCGGGACCGTAGGCCTGGGTCGCCGCCGGGCCGAGGTTTCGGATCCACATCAGGTTGAAGAAGATATGGAGCAGCCCGCCGTGGAGGTAGATCGCGGTCAGCACGGTCCACCACCAGCCCATCTGGAACACCGTGCGGCTCGTCATTCCGAGCTGATAGAGCGCGCGCGTGCCGGGCGAGAGGATGCCGAGGAAGCCGTGCACCTGGAGCATCGCGCTGGGCTCGAGCAGCAGGGCCGCGACGTAGAGCACGATGCAGCTCGTGACGATGATCGAGATCAGGTCGATGCGGTTGCCGAAGAAGCGCTGGAGCGCGGGCGACCAGCCGTAGAGCCCGGGGCGCCAGGCGCCGCAGTACGGGCATTGCGGCTCGTTCACGCCGATCAGGCGGCCGCACTTGGGGCAGATCATCGAGCCCTGCGTCTGTCGCATGGGGGCCGAGGATAGCGGAGCGCCCAGGCGGCTGCGAATTCCGGCCGCGAGTGGCGGCCACCAGGTACGGCCGCTGCGCCGCCAGGCGCGGGCGGGAGGGCCCCAGGCCCCGGTGGGCGGGGCTACGCCGCGCGCCGGTCCGGCCGGCGCGCGTTCGTCAGGACGGTGGCAACTCCGAGCACGCCCGTGATCGTGCCGCTCGCGTCGCGGAGCGGCGCGTAGTGGGTGTCGAAGGACGCATCGCCCACCTCGACCATCGCCGAAAACTCCTCGCCCACGAGGGCGCGCCGGATGTTCGCGACGACGGCCGGGACGTCCCGATAGAGCTCGAACGCCGACTGCCCCACCGCCTTTCCGGGCTCGAGGCCGAGGGCCTGGAGCCCGCGCCCCTCGGAGAGCGTGAAGATGCCTTCGCGATCCACCGAGAACAACACGATCGGCGAGCTCGCGATCACCGTGCTCAGCCGCAGCTCGAGCCGGCCCAGCGCCTCCTCGGCACGGCGCCGCTCCTCGAACAGGGCGCGGTAGCGCGCCTCGGACTTGCGCACGGTCTCGATCTCGGAGAGGTCCTGCACCATGACGATCACCTCGTGCGGCCGCCCCTCGGGGCCCTTGATCGGCAACGCGGTGGCGTACAGGCTGCGCTTGCCGTCGGGGTCGTCCTGCTCGAACTCCTCGTGCGCGGCCTGATTGCTCTCGAGCGCCCGCGTGATCGGGCAGGTGCCGTTGCACTCCGCCTCCCCGAAGCGCGCGCACAGGTCGCCGCAGCTCCTCCCGATCCAGCTCGTGCCGTTCGGATCGAGGGGGAAGCGCGCGCCGATGGCGCGGTTGGCCCAGCGGATCGTGCGCGTGGCGTCGGCCACATAGATGTACACGTCGCTCTGGTTGACGACCGCCGCGAACTTCTGGCGTTCGCGGTCGAGGGTGCGGATGTGGCTGTCGAGCTGCCGGAACCAGCGCTCGTATTGGGCGCGCGTGACGCGCGACGACGAGAGCTCCGACAGATCGCCGAGGCGCTGGGCGACCAGCCGGACCAGCGGCTCCACGATCGCCCGAAGCTCGGCCCGGTCGGCTTCGTCGCCGGGCTTGCAGGCGCAGCACACCGTGCCCACGACGCGGCCCCGCGCCTGGATCAGGAAGACGTGCGGCGTGAAGTCGGGCGCGATGCCGGCCGGGAACGGAAACGCCACCGGCTCCCCGACCTCGACGGACTGGCGGGTGAGCCCCAGGAAGTGAGGACGGAGCCGGGCGCGACGGGCCTCGTTCCCGGGCTGCCAGGCCTCGTGCACGACGTTCGCCCCGTCGGTGACGAAGATGGCGGTGGCGTGCGCCTGGGTGAGGGTGTTGAGGAGGTGGGTGGCCCGCTCGAGCAGGGTTTCGACCGACTCGGCGGCGAGCACGGGCTCGAGGCCCGAGAGCACGCGGGCAGGATCGGGGGGCTTCCCGGGTCCGGAGGTCATGCCGGGCGCCGCAGCTGCGTGGAGGCGCGCGCGCCGTACTGGTGCGCGAGCCAGTCGGCGACCCGCTCGACCGCCGCCACCGCGCGCTCGTCGAAGGCGGCCAGCTCGTGGCTGTCGATGTCGATCTGGGCGTAGATCGCCTCACCGTTGCGGATGAGCACGACCAGTTCGGAGCGCGTTTCGCTGCTGCACGCGAGGTAGTTGGGCGTGCGGCTCACGTCGGGGATGTTCATGTTGCGCCTCTCGGCCACCGCCGTGCCGCACACGCCCTTGCCGACACCGATGAACACGTGCTCGGTCGGGGCGCCGATGAAGGGGCCCAGTCGCAGCACGTTGTCGGGGAACAACTCGTAGATGCCGGTCCAGTGAAAGCGCGGGTCGAGCTCGTGAACGCCCTGAACCGCCGCCTCGAGGATCGCTTCGAACTCAGCGCCCGAGGATTGAAGCGCATCCAGCTGCGCGATGAGCTGCTTGACCTTCATGGTCCGGTCCCCCGAAGCGCGGGCGGCCCCCGGAATGGGAGTCCCGGGGGAGGCCACGGCTGGTCTGGTAACGCCGGGGTCATCGGCCCTCCCCGTGCGCCGCTTGAGGGAGTTCGTCCGGGATAGTTGGGAAGGAGCCCCGAAAAAGCCCGGAAACGAAAGCCCACTTGCGCTCCCGGCCCCCTCGCCCCCATGCTCCCCGTACCCGCAGCAGACAAGCGGGCGCGTCGTTAGGGGTGGTCGGAAGAAGCTTCCGGCCTGAGAGCAAACCCTCCGAACCTGAACTGGGTCATGCCAGCGTAGGGAAACGGCGAAGACAAGCGAGCTCTCCGGTTGCCTTCATGCCGTCCCTTCGCGGGCGGCTTTTTTCGTGAGCGCCGCGGGCCTCGCGAGCGGGCCGCCCGGAAGGAACGCGAATGTTCAGCACCAGCCTCCTCGACTGGGGGCTGATCGTCGCCTACTTCGGTTTCCTCGCCGCGGTATGGCTGCGCCTGCTCGGCCGTCGCTCGAGCACGGTGGACTATCTGGTCGCCGGGCGGCGCGTGACGCTGCCCGCGTTCGTGGCCACGCTGGTCGCGACCTGGTACGGCGGCATCCTGGGCGTGGGCGAGTACTCCTACCGCTACGGGGTCGCGAACTGGCTGGTGTTCGGCGTGCCCTACTACTTAGGGGCGCTCCTGTTCGCGCTGCTGTTCGCGCGCCGCGCCCGCGAGGCGGCGCTCTACACCGTGCCCGACCTGCTCGAGCGCCACTACGGCCGGGGGGCGGCGCTGGTGGGGGCGATCGCAGTGTTCATCACCTCGGCCCCGGCCGCCTACGTGCTCATGCTCGGCACGCTGTTCTCGGCCATGTTCGGGCTCCCGCTCCTCCCCTGCGTGCTCGCGGCCTCGGTGTTCTCGCTGTTCTACATCGACCGCGGAGGGCTCCGGACGGTGGTGCTCACCGACCAGGTGCAGTTCCTCCTCATGTACGCGGGCTTCATCGTCATGGTCGTGGCCCTGGTGCTGCGGCACGGCGGGCTGCCGTTCCTGGCCCGCTCGCTGCCCGCCACCCACTTCCAGTGGAACGGCGGCAACCCGCCCCAGGACATCCTGGTGTGGTATTTCATCGCCCTCTCGGCGCTGGTCGATCCCGGATTCTGGCAGCGCGCTTACGCGGCCCGCGACCCCGGGGTCGCGAAGCGCGGGGTGCTGTGGTCGATCGCCTGCTGGGCGGTGTTCGACTTCCTCACCACCACCACCGGCATGTACGCGCGCGCCGTGCTGCCCCATCTCGACCGGCCGGTGTTCGCCTTTCCCGACCTGGCGCGCGTCACGCTGCCGGCGGGGGCCCTCGGGCTCTTCTACCTGGCGATGATCGCGACCGTGATGAGCACCATCGACTCCTACGGCTTCATCGCCGCGACCACGCTGGGGCGCGACGTCATCTGGCGGCTGCGGCGTGGCGCCGAGGAACGCGTGCCGTTCTACACCCGGATCGGCCTCGGCATCGCGGCCGTGTTCGCGGCGGCCCTGGCGCTGGCGCGGCCCAGCGTCGTGGACCTGTGGCACGACCTGGGCTCGATCACCACCCCGGCGCTCCTGCTGCCGGTGGGCACGGCCCTGCTCGGGCGCGGTCGCATCGGCCCGCGGCTGACGATGCTCGCGATGGTCCTTCCTTTCCTCGCCGCACTCGGCTCGGTCCTGGCGAAGGCGTTCCAGCCTCCCGGCCACCCGCCGGCCTATCCGCTGTCCATCGAACCCATCTACGTGGGCCTCGCCGTCTCGCTCGCCGTGTACGCGGCCGGCTGGTCCTTGAAGGAGAGAGCGTCATGAGAAGCACCCGGCTCGCGATTCCGTTCTCGCTCGCGCTCGCCCTCGCCGCGGCGGTGCCGGCGCACGCGCAGGCGCCGGCGGAGGCGCCCACGGACACGTTGAAAAGAATCGTTCCGATCGCCGGCGTCGAGGTGAGCACCGCACGGGCCGGGGAGCGGGCGCCGATCGCGCGCACCGTGCTCTCGCGCGACGAGATCGCGCACTTGAACTGGGGGCAGGACACGCCCATGGCGCTCGCGGCGCTGCCCGGCGCCTACGCCTACTCCGACGCGGGCAACGGCATCGGCTACTCCTACCTCTCCATCCGGGGCTTTCCGCAGCGCCGCATCAGCGTGCTCATCGACGGCGTGCCGCTCAACGACCCCGAGTCCCACGAGGTCTACTGGATCGATCATCCCGACCTGCTCGCCTCGACCGCCGAGGTGCAGCTCCAGCGCGGCGTCGGCTCGGCGCTCTACGGCGCGGCCTCGCTGGGCGGAAGCGTGAATCTCGAGACCGCCCCGTTCAGCGACGTGCCGCGCGCGAGCGCCGTGGTCGCCTACGGATCGTGGGACACCAAGCGTGTCATGGCCGAGATGAGCTCCGGGCGGCTGGCCGGCGGGCTGGACTTCTACGGGCGCTACTCGCGGATCGAGACCCAGGGCTACCGCGAACGCTCGGATTCCAAGCTGTGGTCGTACGCATTCTCGGCGCGCAAGCTAGCCGGCCGAAACGCCGTCCGGGTCAACTTCTTCGGCGGGCCCGAGGAGACCCACCTCGCCTACCTGGGCACGGACGCGGACCACCTTTCGGGGCGGATCACCGGCGATCGCGACCGCGACCGGCGCGACAACCCGCTCACCTATCCCGGCGAGCGCGATCATTTCTTCGAGCCCCACTACGAGCTCATCCATACCTGGTCGCCGCGCGCCGGGCTGACGGCCTCGCAGACCTTGTTCTTCTTCGACGGGCGGGGCTACTACGACGAGCGCCGCGTCGGCGACGCGCTCGCGGCCTACCGGCTCGCCCCCTGGACCACTCCCGACGCGGCGCTGTTCGGGGCCGATTCGCTGCTCTACTACCTCGACGCGGATGGGAACCGCGTGCTCGACCGCGACGCCCAGGGCCGGGTGACGGTCGTGAACACCGATGTCGTGCGGCGGCGCACGGTCGTGAACCGGCACTACGGCTGGGTGCCGCGGGTGCGGCTCGAGCACGCGGGCGGGGCCCTGACCGTGGGCGGCGAGATCCGCCAGCACGACGGACATCACTACGGCGAGGTGATCGCCGGGGTAGCACTTCCCCCCGGCACCGGGCCCGACGCACGCTACTACGACTATCACCCCCGCACCCTCGCGACCGGGCTGTTCGCGCGCGAGGAACTCCGGCTCGCGCCCGCCGTCACCCTGGGCGCGGACCTGGGGTGGCGTCATGAGGACTATTTCATGCGCGACGACCGGTTCGACGGCTACCGCTTCGAGCAGCACTACAGCTTCCTCCAGCCGCGCCTCGGGCTCACGTACGCGCCGCGGGGGGCGCTGAGCGCCTACGCCTCGTGGGCCTACGCGGCGCGCGAGCCCGCGTTCCGCGATCTCTACGACGGCGAAGGTCCGGGCAACCTGCCCAACTTCCGCCTGGTCGGCGGACTGCCCGACTACCGGCATCCGCTGGTGCGGCCCGAACAGGTCAACGACTGGGAGCTGGGAGGATCGTGGCGCGGCACGGGGCTGTCGGCGAGCGCCGGGCTCTTCCGCATGGATTTCAGCGACGAGCTGGTCTATTCGGGACAGTTCAACACCGACCTGGGCTACGCCGTGACCGGCAACGCGGCCAAGAGCGTCCATCAGGGCGCCGAGCTCGCGGCGCGCCTCGAGGGCCGCGCGGGTGCCGCGCGCGTGAGCCTTGATGCCAACGCGACGGTGAGCGACAACCACTTCGTGCGCTACACGGAATACGCCCCCACCGCCGACCCGGCGGTGTTCGAACAGCTCCGCGAGGACGGCAAGGCCATCGGCCTGTTCCCCGCGCTGCTCGGCAACTTGGGGGCGCGGGCCGCCTGGAGCGCGCTCTCGCTCGGCGCGGACGCCCAGCTCGCCGGTCGCATCTACCTCGACAACAGCGAGAGCCGGGCCGCGAGCATCGCGCCGCGCGGGGTGCTCAACCTGAGCGCCGGTTACAGGCTGCGGCTCGGCACCACACGGGCCGACCTCTCGGTGCGCGTGCTCAACGTCCTCGATGAGCGCTATTCCGCCGGCGGCTACGCCTACCGCTGGGACTACGCGACCTACGCGGCCTACATCCCGGCGGCGACGCGCAGCGCCCTGACCGAGCTGAAGCTGGAGTTCTGAGCGGGCCGGTCGCGACCCGGCGCGCGGTTGCGGTAGGATGCCCCGCGCAGCCCGGCACCCGCATCCCGCGACGACCCGCGCTTCAGCTACGTCTGACCAGCTTCGAAGGAGCCCGACCATGATGCAACGGAAGCTCGTTCGCGCCACCGCCTTCGCGCTCGCCTGCCTGGGCGCCATGCTGTTCGCGCACGCCAGCTCGCGCGCCGAGCTTTCCGCCGTGCCGGCGGGCATGCGCGGCGAGGTGCTGATGTGGATGAAGGATGCCGAGAGCAAGCTCGAGCAGCTCTCCGCGGCGATGCCCGAGGGCAAGTACAGCTGGCGCCCCGGCAAGGGCGTGCGCTCGGTGGGCGAGGTCTACATGCACGTCGCCGCCGCCAACCTCGGCATCCCGGCCGCGTGCGGCGTGCAGCCCCCGGCGGGGTTCAAGGGCGCGGAGGAGTACGAGAAGTCGCTCACCAAGAAGGCCGACATCGAGAAGGCGCTCAAGGACTCCTTCGCGCACATGGAGCAGGCGTGGACCAGCCTCTCGGATGCCGACCTCGAGAAGCCGGTCGATCTGTTCGGCATCAAGACCACGGTGCGCGGCGGCTTCCTGCTGGTGCTCTCGCACTGCCACGAGCACCTGGGGCAGTCGATCGCCTACGCCCGCATGAACGGCGTGGTTCCGCCCTGGACCGCCAAGCAGCAGGCGGCGAGCAAGGAAGAGGCGGACAAGGCGAAGGCCGGGAAGAAGTAGCCTCCGGCGTATCGCATGCGTCGTGCGCTGATCCCGTTGCTCGCCCTGGCCGCCGCGGTCCTCACCACCGCGGCGGCCGGTCCGGTGACCCCGGTCACCGGTGGCTACCCGCGGCCGCGCGCCGCCATGAGCGCGGCCGAGATCAAGCTCGCGCTGCGCAAGCTCCAGGTGATCGGCAGCGCGCTCTACATCGGCGCGCATCCCGATGACGAGAACACCGCGTTCCTGAGCTGGCTTTCGAGCGGGCGCATGGTGCGCACCGCGTACCTGTCGCTCACGCGCGGGGACGGCGGGCAGAACCTGATCGGCAGCGAGACCGGCGAGGCGCTGGGCGTCATCCGCACCCAGGAGCTGCTGGCGGCGCGGCGCGTGGACGGCGCCGAGCAGTTCTTCACGCGCGCCCTCGACTTCGGCTACTCGAAGCACCCCGACGAGACCCTCGCGATCTGGGGCCACGATCGCATCCTCGCCGACATGGTATGGGTGATTCGGAGCTTTCGCCCCGACATCATCGTCACGCGCTTCGCCACCGACGGGAGCGGCGGCCACGGTCACCACACCGCCTCGGCGATCCTGGCCGAGGAGGCGTTCAGCGCCGCTGCCGACCCGGCGCGCTTCACCGAACAGCTCACCACCCTCAAGCCGTGGCGGGCGAAGCGGCTGCTGTGGAACGCCTATCGATTCGGCAACGCCGCGCCCGATTCGACGCGCGGCCGCCTGCGCGTGGACGTGGGAGCCTTCAACCCGCTCCTCGGCCGCTCCTACACCGAGATCGCGGGCGAGAGCCGCAGCCAGCACATGAGCCAGGGCGCAGGGACGCCCGAGCGGCGCGGCACGTGGGAGAACACCTTCGAGCAGCGGGTGGGCGACCCTGCGAGCCAGGACCTGTTCGAGGGCGTCGATCTGGGATGGTCGCGCATCAAGGGCGGCGAGCTGGTCGCCGGCTTCTTGAGCAAGGCCGAACGCAACTTCGATCCCGACCACCCGGCCGCGATCCTGTCGTCGCTGTTCGCCGCGCACGCCGCGATGGGAGCACTCGGCCCCGATCCGCTCATCGCCGCCAAACGGCGCGAGCTGCTCGAGGTCATCCGCTCGTGCGCCGGGCTGTGGATCGAGGCGCTCGCCGCCCGCCCCACCGTGACGCCCGGCTCGCGGCTGCGCGTGACGCTTTCGATCGTCAATCGCTCGGAGGCGCCGCTCACGCTCGAGCGCATCGATCTGCCCTACGGCGGAGTGGCGCGACTCGCCCCGCCCTCCAAGGCCGACACCGCCGCGCGACGCGAGGTGGCGAAGCTTCCGCTCGGCGCCAATCAGCCGCTCGCCCTCCAGGCCGAGCTCGCGTTGCCCCGCGACCTGCCGATCAGCCAGCCCTACTGGCTGCGCCTGCCGGCGCTCAAGGGCTCCTACCAGGTCGCCGATGCGGGCTTGATCGGGAGCGCCGAGAACCCGCCCGCGATCACGGCCGCGGTGGTCGTGAGCGCCTTCGGCGAGCGCATCACGTTCGTGATCCCGATCGTCTACCGCTGGCTCGATCCCGCGCTCGGCGACCGCTACCGCCCGCTCGAGATCGCCCCGCCGGCGTCGTGCCGCTTCGATCAGGGCGTCTACCTGTTCCCGGATGGGCGGCCGCGTGAGCTGCGGCTGATCGTCGAGAGCCCGGACTCCACGCTCGAGGGCGTGGCGCGGCTCGAGCTGCCGCCCGGCTGGAGCGCCGCCCCCAAGGAGGCGCCGGTCCGACTCGCGGGCGCCCGCACCCAGCAGGAGCTGCGCTTCAGCGTTACGCCCCCGCCCGGCGGGGCAACGGCCGCGGCCACGGTCGCGGCCGAGATCGAGACGCGCGCGGGCCGCTTCCCGTACGGGCTGCTGCGGATCGACCATCCGCACATCCCGATCCAGACCCTGTTCCCACCCGCCGAGGCGCGCCTGGTGC
>JBGQIE010000102.1:0-10045 GCA_041498315.1 Candidatus Eiseniibacteriota bacterium | reverse complement strand
CCCCGAACCCGCCAGCGCCGTTGCCGAGCAGCACCGAGACCGTGTTGGAGGTCCAGTTCGCCACCGCCAGGTCGGGCTTGCCGTCGCCGCTCACGTCCCCGATCGCCACCGAGAAGGGACCGCCCCCGGTGGCGAAGTCGGCCCGGGCCCCGAACCCGCCGGCGCCGTTGCCGGGCAACACCGACACCGTGTTGGAGTTGTAGTTCGCTACCGCCAGATCCGGCTTACCGTCGCCGCTCACGTCCCCGATCGCGACCGACAGGGGATTCGCCCCGGTCGCGAAGTCGGTCTTGCCCCCGAAGCCACCTGCGCCGTTGCCGAGCAGCACCGAGACCGTGTTGGAGGTCCAGTTCGCCGTCGCCAGGTCGGGCCTGCCGTCGCCGTTCACGTCCCCGATCGCGACCGACTGGGGGCCGGTCCCGGCCGCAAAGTCAGTCTTGACCCCGAAACCTCCCGCGCCGTTGCCGAGCAGCACCGAGACCGTGTTGGAAACCTGGTTCGCCACCACCAGGTCGGGGTTCCTGTCGCCGTTGAGGTCCCCGATCGCGACCGAGGCGGGAAAGGCCCCCGTCGCGAAGTCGAGCCGCACGCCGACGGTGAATGACTGCGCGGCCGACGGCGCCGGCTGAGAAAGCATGAGTACGCAGGCACCGGCAACGAGCGTCGCGGTGCATCTCGCGCGCCGCGCGAGGCGCGGCCCGGTCCGGAGAGCGCCATCGATTGCGACGCGTCGCGCGTCCGACTTCCCGCGATCAGAAACCAGGCGCGGCGCAGCTATGAGCAGAGCATGAGCATCGTGGGCTCGCATCGCGACCTCCACCTCGTGCGTGCGAGCCGTCGGCCACCGCGGCCCACTTCGGCCGCGCCGCCGGCTCGCAAGCGGCGCGGCCGAGATGGTCCATCGCGGAACAATCCCTGATGACTCTATCCCCCTTCGGGGAGCCCAGGCAGGCGTACTTAGGTATCCGCCACGCGGCACGACGCGAGACCGATCCGCGGTTGGGAGCCTCAGGCTGGCCGAGGTTCTTGCACCTGGTGTGAGGCCAGGCCGCGTGGCCTGCGGCTTCAAGCGGGAAGGGCCGTGCCAACCGGCGCGGTTTGGCTACCCCTTGGATACCCCTTCAAAGTCCCCTCCAAGGACATTGCGTCCCCTTCTGTCCCCTCGAAACCAGACGCCCCGCGCGGCGATAACCGCGTGGGGCGGCGTGCAGTTGATTGTGCTGGCGCGTGTTCCGCGAGTGCTGGCCTTCTCAGCGTAAATCAGTTTTCGAGACCGTCCGATTCAGCTCCCTTCGCGCCTCTGCAAGGCCATCGTCTCTCCCGGTTTGGGGTGCGAATGGCTGCGTCGCCTGACCCGCGGTTCCGCCCGGAGCACTACCCCCCCGGCGACACCGCCCCCTTGAAGAAGCGGTTCGGCCGCCCTTCGCGCCACGGGCGGTACTCGGTCGCGAACCGAACGCGCTCGATGAGCGGCGGGTGGGTGAACAGGACCCACTTCACGAACGTGGACGGCTCGGGATCCGAGCGATTCTGCGCGCCGAGCTTGATGTAGGAGCGCGCCCCGGCGTCGTTGTCGCGCGTGATCTCGAGCGCGTACACGTCGGCCTCGTGCTCGGCCTCGCGGCTGAACGCGTTATACGCGGGCGTGACGATGAACACGACCGTGTTGAGCACCGCGGCGAGCATCGGCAGCGAGGCCAGGTCGTGCAGCTGCGTGAAGCCCCACGACGGCCCGAAGCGCTGCGCCAGCGCGCGGGCGATGAGCCAGGTCAGCAGGAAGACGCCGACGCTCAGGAGCGAGTCGATCACGATTCCCTTCCAGATGTGGCCGAGCTTGAAGTGCCCGATCTCGTGCCCGGTCACGAACAGGATTTCGCGCTCGTCCATGCCGCGCAGGGTCGTGTCCCACAGCACGATGTGCTGCGAGGCTCCAAACCCGCTCACGTAGGCGTTGTACTTGTTCGTCTGCGCGCTCCGGTCGACCTCGTCCACGCGCCCGGCGGGAATGTCGGCTCGGGCCGCGAGCGCGAGAATGCGATCGCGCAGGTGCGCGTCCCTGAGCGGGGTGAACTTGTTGAAGGCGGGCTCGATGACCAGCGGCTGGATGAGGACGGTCGCGGTGATGAGCGGAAACGACCAGCCCGCGAACCACAGCCACCAGCGGCGCGGGCTGGACTCGAGCCGCCGGTAGGCGAGCGCCAGGATCGGGAGGACGCCGAGGAAGACGATCTGGAGCATGAACGCCTTCGCCTGGTCGCCAAACCAGCCACCGAGCGACTGATTCGAGAGTCCGAAGCGATGCTCGAGCGCGAAATCCCCGGCCCACAGGAACGGCAGCATGAGCACGCCGGCCGCGACCGAGTAGAGCACGAAGTACACCAGCATGCGCGGGTACCTGCGCTTGGCGAGGTCGCCGGCGAGGTCGCGCATCCTGGCGGACAGCCCGGATGAAAGCAGGACGAGCGCCACGATGATCGTGTAGAGCGGCTCCACGAATGCGAGCGCCGTGCGGGTCGAGGAATAGGCGCGGCTCTCGGGCGTGAAGTCGTTGCGGATCTGGGCGACGTAGTCGCGGGGCGGGACCGGGGCGACGGCCGCTCCAGAATCCAGGGCGCCCCCCCCCGGCTGGGCATGCGCGATCGCGACGGGGAAGAGCGTGATCGCGAGTATCAGGGCGAGGACGCGCATGTCGGGGGTTCTCCGGGCGGTGGGCTGCCGAGGGTCGAGACCGTAGGGGCTCCCGGCCCGGCGGGCAACCGGGCACGCGGCCTGGGACCCCGTTGCGCCGCGCGCGCGCCGAGCCTTAGACTGGATTTCATGTCTTTCGAAGGTGCGCGCGGCCGCGAGCCGGGCACGGGCGGAACGCTCCGCGGCGTGCTGCTGATCCTTGCCGGCGGAGTCGTGCTCGGCGTCGCGTGGAACGCCCTCGGGCTCGCGAGCCGGCCCCCCTACGGGATCGAGTGGATCGCGCGGCCTCCCGCTCCGGCGGGCGTCGTGGCGGTTCCGCCCGCGGGTGGCGTGGCGCGGGCCGACACGGTGGCGGCACCCGCGCCGCGCCCCGCGACCGTCGCCGCGCGCCCCGCGCCCGAACCGCGGCCGCGGCTGGCGGCGACTCCGACGCAGGCTCCCGCGACCGCGTCCGAACCGCGATCGCGGATGGCAACGACTCCGACGCAGGCTCCCGCGCCGACGCCCGCGCCGGCGGCTCCCCCGGCACCCGAGCCTCCGCGCACGCTCGAGCTGGCGGCGTTCAAGCAGCTCTACGACGCCGACGGGGCGCTGATCCTGGACGCGAGAGAGACCAGCCAGTTCGAGAATGGCCACGTCGCGGGCGCGATCAGCCTGCCCTTCAACGGCGCGCTCGCCGACCCCGAGCGCGTGAAGCGGCTCGATCCCGGCGGGCGCCCGTTCGTGGTCTATTGCAGCGGCCCCACGTGCGATCTCGCGATGGACCTGGCGCGCTTCCTGGTCGAATCCGGCCAGCGGCAGGTGCTGGTCTTCGAGGGCGGATACAAGGCGTGGGAGGCGGCCGGCTACCCGATCGCGCACGGCGCCGAGGCGGGGAGCCGGCAATGAATGCGCGCGCGCGCCTCGTCTCCTCGAGTACGTTCATCCGGGTGTGCCGGATCGCGCTCGGGCTCGTGCTGCTCGCCGCGGCGCTCGCCAAGGTCGGCAATCCCGCCGCCTTCGCGACCCAGATCCATCACTTCCACGCGTTCCCGGCCGCACTCGAGCCCCTGCTCGCGGTGACGCTGCCGTGGATCGAGCTGCTCGCGGGGCTCGCGCTCATCACCGGCCTGCGGGCCCGCGCGGGCGCGTGGCTGGGCCTGGCGATGATGGTCGTGTTCACGCTCGCCGTCGTGCTGGCGATGTCGCGCGGGCTCAACTTCGAGTGCGGCTGCTTCGGCAATGCCGATGCCACGCGCATCGGGATCAAGAAGCTGATCGAAAACGTCGCGCTCACGGCGGTCGCGCTGGTGGGCGCCCGCCGCATTTAGCGCGCGCCCCGCGCGTCCTCCCGGCGGTCACGGCGATCGCCCGGCATGGCATGCCCGGGTGCCCCGCCGGCAGGCTTGTCTCCTTGGCAAGACGATGCCCGCGCGCGTGAGCTTTGCCGGGCTAACAGCGCCGGAATCAGCGGCTTCAGGGCCCGCAGATTCCGGGCCTCGTGAGGGCCGAAGGCCACGCCGCTCCGCGGAACGACGATTGCACTGAAATCCAGCGCGATTGACTGTTCCGGGAGGGAGGTGGTTGGGGGTGCGGTGCCACGGGCGAGGAATCACCCGCGGAGCCCATGGGTGCGCGCTGGCCGTCCTGCTCTCGCTTCCCGCAGTTGCGGCCGCCGCGGCCCCCCCCGGCGCTGACTCGGCCCGGGTCGCCCCTCCCATCTCCGTCAAGCTGCCCGCCGATCTCGTGTTCGACCGCGCCGTTGGACCGGCGCGGGCGGTCGTGTTCAGCCACGAGACTCACTTCGGGTTCGAGGGGAATCGTTGCACCGGATGCCACACCGGGTTGTTCCGGATGCTGCGGCCTTCCCATCGAACCAGCCACGCCGAGATGAACGCGGGTCGCTCGTGCGGCGCGTGTCACGATGGGCGCCACGCCTTTGGCGTCGCGGACAGCTCGACGTGCGGTACATGCCATTCTGGCAGGAAGAGTGAAATTCTGGCAGCGGGGCCTGCAACCTCCACCGGCCCCAGGGTCCCGAAGCCGCATGCCTACGCGCCGGGCGAGCTGTCGCCGGGCCCGGTGTCCTTCAAGCACGAAACCCACATGCGTGGTGGCGCCGTGTGCGCGACGTGCCACGGCAAGCTCTTCGCAATGAAGTTCTCGCCGCCCAAGCCGGGCGGCGCCATGCACGAGCCCTCGTCCTGCGGGGCGTGCCACGACGGTACCAAGGTCTTCGGCACCGAGGACCCCGCGACGTGTGCGCGCTGCCACTCGAGCGCGGGAGCCCAACCATGAAGTGGGGACTGCTCTTCGACTCGACGCGCTGCATCGGCTGCGGCGCCTGCTCGGCGGCGTGCAAGGAACAGAACGGGCTGCCGCCCACGATCGAGGCGAAGCCCACGGCCTACACCTGGACGGTGGTCGAGAAGCGTAGCGGCGTGAACATGCGCCACCTGTGCATGCACTGCCTCAACCCGACCTGCGTCTCGGTCTGCCCGGTGGGCGCGATGAAGAAGACCGAAACGGGCCCGGTCGTGTACGACTCCGATCTGTGCATCGGCTGCCGCTACTGCATCATGGCCTGCCCGTTCGGCGTCCCGAAGTACCAGTGGGACCGCCCGGTGCCCATCGTCGGCAAGTGCGTGATGTGCGCGCCGCGCATCGCGGCCGGCCAGCCGACCGCCTGCGCGGCCGTGTGCCCGACCGGCGCCACGATGTTCGGCGAGCGCGACGCCCTGATCCGCGAGGCGCGCCAGCGCATCGCAAGCGAGCCCTCGCGCTACGTGGATCACGTGTACGGGCTCACCGAGGCGGGCGGCACCTCCGTGCTCCTGCTCGCCGGGGTCCCGTTCGATCAGCTCGGCATGCGCGGCGACCTGCCGCCCGAGGCGCTGCCGCTCCTGACCTGGCGCGTGCTCTCGCACCTGCCCGACCTGGTCGTCCTGGCCGCGACCGCGCTCTACGGCGTGCACTGGATCACCAAGCGGCGCGAGCTCGTGAAGCTGACGGAGGGCGACGCGCCGGTCGAGCCGCCCACGCCGCCGGATGGCGGCCACGGGGGCCACACCGGCCCCGGAGGGATGGCGCCATGAGCGTCGCCTTGGGGCTAGCGCGGCGTCCCGCGCGGATGGGCTTCTGGACCGTGGTGTTCTTCATCATTCTGGCGGTCTTTCTCTACGTGAGCGTGCTGCGCTTCACGCGCGGCCTCGGGGCCACGACCAACCTGAGCGACCGGTTCCCGTGGGGGGTGTGGATCGGATTCGACATCCTGTGCGGGGTCGGGCTCGCGGCCGGCGCCTTCACCCTCATGGCCGTCGTGCACATCTTCAACATTCACCGCTTCGAGCCGATCGTCCGCCCGACGGTGCTCACCGGGTTCCTCGGCTACCTGTTCGTGTCGCTCGCGCTGCTCTACGACCTCGGTCAGCCGTGGCGCATCTGGCACGCGATCATCTACTGGAATCCGCACTCGGTGATGTTCGAGGTCGCCTGGTGCGTCATGCTCTACACCTCGGTGCTAGCGCTCGAGTTCGCGCCGATCGTGTTCGAGCGGCTGCGGATCGACTGGGCCCGGCGCGTGCTGCGCGCGGTCAGCACCCCGCTCGTGATCCTCGGGGTCGTGCTGTCCACCCTCCACAAGTCCTCGCTGGGCTCGCTGTTCCTGATCGTGCCCGAGAAGCTCCACCCGCTCTGGTACACGCCCTCGCTCCCGGTGCTGTTCTACATCTCGGCGATCGGCGGCGGGCTCGGCATGATCATCCTGGAGTCCCACCTGAGCGGCCGGGCGTTCGGCCGCGAGCTGGAGATGGACCTGCTCGAGCCGCTCGGGCGCGCGATGGTCGCGGTGCTCGGCCTGTACGGGGTGCTGCGGCTCCAACTGCTGCACTCGAGCGGCGCGCTGCCGCTCGCCTTCCAGCCCACCTACGAGGGCCGGATGTTCCTGCTCGAGTTCGGGCTCGGCGTCGTGCTCCCGATCGCGCTGCTGGTCTGGCCGCGCGTGCGCAACTCGCCCGCGGGGCTCGTGACCGGGGCGGCGCTGGCGGTGCTGGGGTTCATCATGCACCGGCTCAACGTGAGCGTAACCGGTCTCGAGCGCGCGAGCGGAACCCACTACACCCCGACGTGGATGGAGATCACGGTGTCGGTGGGGCTGGTGGCGATCGGGTTCGCGGCCTTCGCGCTCGCGGTGCGCTACCTCCCGATCTTCCCCGCGCGCGGGCACGGCCCGGGCGCCCTCGCCGCGAGCGAGGAACCGCCCGCTCCGGCCGGACGGGGGTGACGCCGTGCGGATGAGGATCGGGACCCTTGCGATCCTGGGGGTCGCGGCCATCACTGCCGCCGTGATCGGGATGATGTCGATCCTGATCGTGAGCGCCCACCGGGGCGCCCTCATCGCCCAGCTCACCCGCAGCGCCGACCAGCTGAGCGAGACCATCGCGAGCAGCACCTACTACGACATGCTCGAGAACCGCCGCGACGCCGTCCACCGCGAGATCGGGACCATCGGCCGCCAGCGGGGCATCGAGAAGGTGCGGCTCTTCAACGGCACGGGCGTCATCATGTTCTCGTCCGAGGAGGCCGAGATCGGTCACGCGCTCGACAAGAACGCCGAGGCCTGCTACGCGTGCCACGCTGCGGGGCGGCCCCTGGAGCGGCTGCCCATCCCGGCCCGCTCGCGCATCTACCGGACCACCGCAGGACACCGGGTGCTCGGCATGATCCGGCCGATTCACAACGAGCCCGGCTGCTGGAGTGCCGCCTGCCACGCCCACGACCGGGGCGAGGTCGTGCTCGGCGTGCTCGACGTCAACCTCTCGCTCGCGGAAGCCGACGGCGTGATCGCCCGCGACCAGCGGCGGATGACCCTGCTCGCGGTGCTGGCGATCGCGGCGAGCAGCGCGCTGCTGTGGTGGCTGAGCCGGCGGCTCATCCTGCGCCCGGTGGCGGCGCTCATCGCGGGCACGCGCAAGGTGGCGCAGGGCGACCTGTCCACCGCGGTGCCCGCGACGGCGCAGGACGAGCTGGGGGATCTGGCCCGGGCCTTCAACGACATGACGCGACAGCTGAGCGAGGCCCAGCGTCAGCTCGCCCAGGCCGACAAGCTCGCCTCGGTGGGCCGGCTGGCCGCCGGGGTGGCGCACGAGATCAACAATCCGCTCACCGGGGTGCTCACGTACGCCTCGTTCCTGCTCAAGCGCGCGCAGGACCAGCCCGAGACCCAGGCCGATCTCGAGGTCATCGTGCGCGAAACCAAGCGCTGCCGCGAGATCGTGCGCGGCCTGCTCGACTTCGCCCGTCAGACTCCGCCCCAGCGCCAGCCCAGCGACCTCAACGAGATCATCCGGCGGGCGGCGGCGATCGTGATGAACCAGCTCACGCTCGCCCACGTCAATCTGTCCTTCCAGCTCGACGCCGACCTCGAGCCAGTGCCCCTGGACGCCAATCAGGTGCAGCAGGTGGTCGTGAACCTGCTGCTCAACGCGGCCGACGCCATCGCCGAAGGGGGCGCGTCCTCGCCCGGCGGATCGATCCGCGTGGAGACCTCCGCGTGCGCCGTGCCGCCGCGCGGTCATGCCGTGATCCGGGCGGCGACCTGCCCGAAGGGCTGCGACCTGCTGGACAAGAACGTGCGCATCGCGGGGCTCCCCGCGATCCGCGTGATCCGGCGCGACCGCGAGCGCGATGTGCTCGTGCACCTCGACCCGATCTACGGGCGCGGCCACCATCGCGCCTCCGAGCCCTGCAACGAGGGCGTGATCGCGGGCTACTTCTGCCCCACCTGCCGGGCCCGGCTCGAGGTGGCCGGACGCCGCTGCGACACGTGCGACGGACCCCTGTTCGGCGTCCAGGCCGGCGCGCAGGGCCGCGTCGAGTGGTGCGCCCGCAAGGGCTGCCCGGGCACGCGCTGGGATTTCATGGACGCGCTGGGCCCGCAGCCGTTCGCGCAGCTGGTCGTCGAGGACGACGGGCGCGGCATCCCGGAGGCGGACCTGGGCCGGCTGTTCGAGCCCTTCTTCTCGACCAAGGGGCCGCGCGGCTCCGGACTCGGCCTGGCCGTGACCTGGGGGATCGTCGAAGGCCACGATGGCCTGATCACGGTCGAGAGCGAGCCCGGGAAGGGAACGCGGTTCACAGTGCGGCTGCCCTACCGGGTTCCCGAGGCCCCGGCGCAGGACCCGGGCGCCTCCGCAGCGGTCCGGCCGCGCATGCCCGCGGCGCAGGGGGTCGCGACCCCGAGTCCGGTCGGACGCGCTCGCCGCGGTCCCGACCGGAGACCGGAGTGCCGCTCGCGGCGCCCAAGCCCCCGCCGGATGCCTCCGCCCCGGGCGAACGAGGTGCCGCATGAACCCCGGGATCGACGTGCTGGTCGTGGATGACGAGCCGGTCGTGTGCGACGCGATCCGCCTGGTGCTGGGCCACGAAGGACTGTCGGTCGCCGCGGTCCCCGACGCCGAGGCCGCGCTCGAACACCCCGCGCTGGGCGACTGCCGCCTCGTGATCTGCGACCTCATGCTGCCGGGCCGCTCCGGGCTCGAGGTGCTGCGCGCCATGCGCGAGCGCCGGCCCGGGCTGCCGATCGTCATGATCACCGGATTCGCCACGCCCGCGAACGCCGACCTCGTCCTCGCCGCGGGGGCGACGGCGTTCCTGCCCAAGCCTTTCGACGAATCGGAACTGCTGACCCTGGTGCGGCACGTCCTCGCGCCGATGGACGTCGCCAGAGAGGAACGGAGCCCATGACCGCCCTACTGATCGTCCTGCTGGTCGTCATCTTCATCGTCACGGAGGTCGTCGTGCGCCAGGTGTCGAAGCGCATGGCGGCCGCGCGGGAACACCGCGAGCGCGAGGCCGTGCTCAGGAGCGCGCTCCAGCTCTCGTTCGCCGACGAGGCCAAGAGCCTGAAGCGCGCGGAGGTGCCGAATGCGCGCGCCCGCATCCTGGCCGTGGACGACGAGCCCGTGATCCTCGACAGCTTCCGCAAGATCCTGGTGCTCGCCGGCTTCAGCGTGGACACCGTGGAGAACGGGCCCGAGGCGCTCACCCTGCTGCGCTCGCGCGACTACGACTTCCTGTTCACCGACCTCAAGATGCCGGAGATGAACGGCATCGAGGTCGTGAAGGCCGCCCGGCACCTGCGGCCCGACATGGACGTCGCCGTCATCACCGGCTACGGGACCATCGAGAGCGCGGTCGAGACCATGCAGTTCGGCGCGGTGGACTACGTCCAGAAGCCGTTCACGGAGGAGGAGCTGATCGCGATCGCGAACCGGCTGCTGGTCAAGCGCGAGGCGCGGCACGAGCTGGTGAGCCGGCCCACGGTGCGGGTCGTGGCGCCCGCCATGGCCGAGACGGTCGCGGGCCGCGAATACTGCGT
>JBGQIE010000101.1:0-10065 GCA_041498315.1 Candidatus Eiseniibacteriota bacterium | reverse complement strand
GATCGCGACGACCGCCACCATGAGCCAAAACATCAGCATGAGCAACGTGTGTCACCTCCGGGCCGGCGCGGACGGGCGACGGTCACCATGCACAAGTTGGCCGCTATTGTCCAAGCTCTCCTGGTGGCGCGCGCGGCGGGGAACGAAGCTCCACGTGGGCGATGCCAGGCGCGCCCTGAGTTGTCGACACGCTGCGCAACGGTCCCTAGGTCAGGTCGCGAGCGCCATGAACGGTGATTCGCACGGTTGCCCTTTCCCTCGAGTCCGCTAGGATTGCGAGGAGCAACACGCCTCTGCTTCGCGACCTCCCTCAGGGCGGCGCCGCCCGAACCGCCACCACGAGCCCGGAGCGATGATGTTCTCGATCGAGCGAACGATCGCCCTTCTCGAGCGTACGCCGGGGACGCTGGCCGCGCTGCTCGACGGCCTGGCGGACGAGTGGGTGCGCTCGAACGAGGGCGAAGGGACCTTCAGTCCCTACGACGTCGTGGGCCACCTCATCCACGGCGAGCAGACCGACTGGATCGTGCGCGCCCGCATCATCCTAGAGCAGGGCGAGGCGCGGCCCTTCGATCGATACGACCGGTTCGCCCAGAGCCGCGAGAGCGCGGGAAAGTCGCTGGCATTGCTCCTCGCGGAATTCGCGATGCTGAGAAAGAAGAACCTCGAGACGCTGCGGGGCTGGAACCTGGGCGCCGGGGACCTGGAGCGTCGCGGCACGCATCCGATCCTCGGACCGGTGACGCTGCGCCAGCTCATCGCGACCTGGGCCGTCCACGACCTGACCCACCTGCACCAGATCTCCCGGGCGATGGCGCATCAGTACCGCGGCGAGGTCGGGCCGTGGGATGCGTTCCTCGGCGTGCTGCGATGCGAGGGCCACAGCGACTGATGGCCTGACGGTAGGACCGTCCGGATCGCGATCGCCGCCGCATCCCTTCGCGTCGTGCTACGGACAGGCGCGATCAGACATCCCGGAACAGGTCCGTCGAGAGATAGCGCAGCCCTGAATCCACCACGATCGTCGCCACGGTGGCCGCCGGACCCAAACGCTTGGCCACACGCAGGGCCGCGACGACATTGGCGCCCGTCGAGGTGCCGGCGAAGATCCCCTCTTCGCGCGCCAGCCGCCGCGCCATCGCCTTGGCCTCGGCGGTCGAGACGGTCAGGATCTCGTCGACCTCCTCGGCATGCCACAGCGGCGGCGCGAACCCGATCCCGATGCCGTCGATGTTGTGCGCGCCGGACGCCCCGCCCGACAATACCGCCGACTCCGAGGGCTCGACAGCGGTCACCGCGAGTGTCGGCTTGTGCTTCCTCAAGGCGCGCGCGACTCCGTGAATGGAGTGGGCCGTACCGACGGCGTGCACCAAGGTGTCCACCTCTCCCCCGGTCTGATCCCAGATCTCATCGCCCAGAGCGTGATAGCCGGTGATCGCGTCGTGGTTGTTGAGCTGATCGGTCCAGAAGGCTCCGGGGCGCGAGCTGAGCTCGCGCGCGGCCTCGATCATGCGCTTGATCAACGCCCCGGTGATGCCCGTCCCGCCGCTCGGGATGATCGTCAGATGGGCGCCCAGGGCGCGCATCGTGAGCCCCTTCTCCTCGCTGAAGGCGTCCGAATACACGATCTCCATGGGGTAGCCCTTGACCGCGCACACGAAGGCCAGCGAGACGCCGGTCGTGCCGCCCGTGTATTCGACGACCGTGAACCCCGGGCGCAGCCGGCCCGAGGCCTCGGCGGCCTCGATGGCGGAGAGGGCCATCCGGTCCTTCATGCCGCCGGTCGGGTTGCTCGACTCGAGCTTCGCCACGATGCGGGCCGAGCCCACGGGAACGACCCTCTGGAGCTGGACCAGCGGCGTGTTGCCGATGGCGGCGAGCACGTTGAGCGAAAGCGCAGGCATGGGAACCTCGATGCAAAGGCGTGCGTCGAATGCGCCGCCCCGAGCGTCAGACCACCGCGACCTTCACGTTGTGGATGGGCGGCAGCGAATCGAACAGGCAGTCCCACTCCTCGCCCCCGTCGCGCCCGATCCAGAGCTGTCCGGTCGTGGTCCCGAAGTAGAGCGCGGGGGACTTGAGCTCATCGATGTCCATCGCGTCGCGCTGGACGGTGAAGAAGCTCTCCTTCTTCGGCAGCCCTTTCGCGAGCTTGCGCCATGACCCGCCGCCGTTCTCGCTGCGCCACACGCCGGGAGAGCCGCCGGGGCAGGTGCGCGTCATCGGCTCGAGCGGCAGCACGTACACCGTGTCGGCGTCGTGTGGGTGCACGCAGATCGGGAAGCCGAAGTCGGAGGGCAGTCCCTTCGCGATCGAGCGCCAGGTCCGGCCGTGGTCGTCGCTGCGCAGCACGCCGATGTCGGGCCGCCGTCCCCCGGGACCATCCCAGTTGGCCCAGCCCCCGTGGTTCTGCATGTAGAACCGCCCGGGCGCGTCCTTGTGGCCCACGATCTTGTGCACGCACTGGCCGAACTCGGGGTAAGGATCGGGCGCGAAGCCGGCGCCGACGCCGCGATTCGAGGCCTTGAAGGTCGCCCCGCCGTCCTCGCTCAGGTAGTGCCCGCCGGTCGAGATCCCGAGGTGCACGCGGTCTCCGTCGCGCAGGATCGTGTGCATGCAGAGCCCGCCGGCTCCGGGCTGCCACTTGCGGGCATGCTCGTGGTTGCTGATGCCCGGGACCATGTCCCAGGTATCGCCGCCGTCGCCGCTTCGGAAGAGCGCCGCGGGCTCGACGCCGGCCCACAGGTCCTTCTTGTCGCCGCCGGCCTCGAGCGACCAGATGTTGGCGAGCGCCCGCCCATCGTCCTTGGGGAACGCGGGAGCCGACTTGGTCTCCTTGAAGGTCTTGCCGAGATCGGTCGAGCGCAGGACCTTCATGCCGAAGAAGGCGTTGCAGCTCGAGGCGTAGATTCGGGGCGTGCCGCGCGTGTCGATCAGGGATGAGTACACGGCGACGCCGGATCCAAACGGGCCGCGCAGGGCGAACTTGCCGCGGGCTTTCGGCGCCTCGGCCACGAACAGGCCCTTCCTGGTTCCGATCGTCAATACGACTCGCTTCGGCATGTTCAACCTCCTGAAACGGCGGGCAGAATGGTGAGAACGTCGCCTGGGACCAGCATCGTGTCGAGCCCTTCGCGATCGCGAACGTGAGCGGTGTTGACGAACAGATTCACGTGGCGGCGCACCGCGCCGGTCTCGTCGCAGATGTTGCTATAGAGCGACGGGTGCTGGCGCTCGAGCGTCTCGAGCGTGGCGCGCACGCTCGCGGCCGGAAGCGTGAGCTGCGAGGCGCCCGCGCAGTACTGGCGGAGCGCACCTGGAACGTGAACCCGGATGTCCGTCGCGCTGCTCATGGCGGAGGCAGACTATAGCACGCGTAAGGGTTCGATTTCCGGGCCGGACGCGCCCCCGGCGTCAGGCGGGCGGCTTCGGGAGCATGTAGTTGGGCCGCTGATAGGCCACCGTGAATCCCGTGCGCATCATGTTGTGGAACGACGGGTTGGGCTTCTCGGGGCGGTCCTGCCCGGTCTCGGTGACGAACCACTTGCACCCCAGGTGCGCCCCATCGGCGATGCGTCGCGCCATGAGCGCGCCTTGCGCACCCCGGCGCCGGAACTCCGGCAGCGTCGCCGCGCGCCCGAGCCAGCCGACCTCGTCCTGGACGAAGAGCGCGGCCACCGCAGCGATCGTCGAGCCCCCCCAGGCCACGTAGTGATGCCAGTACGGCTTTCCGACGGTCGCGGCCATCATGGGGACGAGTGCGGCCGGCATCCCGAAGCCCAGGCAGGACGCGGCACCGAATCCCTCGGCGTGGGTTGCGTCGATCGCCGCGAGGCGCAGGTCGGTCGCCACTGCGGGTCGCGGGTCAGGCGGGCGATAGACCTTCGTCCAGAAGTCACGCACCCGAAGTCCGCCGGCTTCGAGCCAGCTCGTGAATGCCCGCGGTTGCGCCTCGGGGCTCACCTGGATGCCGAAGTTGCGTAGACCGGCCGCGCGGTAGCGCGCGATCAAGGCCTCGACGGACCCGTGCTCGGCCGGCGCGCGCAGTCCGAGACCCAGCACCCGATTGAAGAGGAGCACGTCGAAGCCCGGGGCGAACAGGGCAACCGACGAATCGGACTCATCGAGCTCCAGCCCGAGACCGCGCGGCGCCGCGCGGAACATGTCCGCGTAGGCCGCCGCCTCGGTGAACTCCACCATGTCGGCAAGTGCGAGCGGCGTCAGCACGGTGCTCCAGGCGCGGCGGGCGGGCGCCGCGGGCGCGGGTCAGGCGGCCGGCGTGGGTCCTGCGGGCGGCTTGCGGGTCGAGACCCTGAAGGGCATGTAGGCTGGGCACCACCCCACGAAGCTCGTGAGCAGGAAGACGATCGCGAAGATTCCGAGTACGATGGCCAGCGTGCCGCTGATCCTTCCGGTGAAGTAGGCCGCGGCGATCAGGAGCGCGATGATGATGCGGACGGAGCGGTCGACAGTCCCCATGTTCTTCGTCATAGAGCCCTCCTTCTGGAGCGGCGAGCGGTCGCTCAGAACTTCCACAGCTTCCGCGCGAGCAGAACGAGACCGCCGATGACGGCAAGGCACAGCACGCACGCCGCGACCAGTCTGGCGACGGCGCTGACGCGACTCGGCTGGTCATCCATGGCGGTTTCGCCCCCCGACTGTGCTCCGGCCGGCGCCGGAGTTCAAGGGCCGGGGCGCGAGCGGCCAGGCGTGCTATGGTTCGCGGTCATCCAGACGGACCACTCGATCCGGGGAGGGCTCCTGCCATGAATCGATTCGCCGGTCTGACGCTTTCACTGCTCAGGATGGTCGCGGCCCTGCTGTTGTTCTGTCCCGGCGCGCTCAAGCTGTTTGGATGGTTCGGCGGCATGCCGGCCGGGGTCACCCTCACCCCGCTCCTCATGACCGCGGCCGTGATCGAGGTCGTGGGGGGCGTGGCCCTCATGCTCGGACTCTTCACACGGCCGGTCGCTTTCATCGCGAGCGGCGAGATGTGCTTCGCCTACTTCATCGGGCACTTCCCGCGCGGGTTCCTGCCGGTCCAGAACCACGGCGAGGCGGCGGTGCTCCTGTGCTTCATCTTCCTCTACCTGTCGGCGGCCGGCCCGGGTCCGTTCAGCGTGGATCACCTGCTCCTGCGCGGGCGCAGGACGGCGAGCTAGGTCAGGACTTCCAGCGTTCGTGGGATCGGGTTTCGGCCCGCCCCGTGACCACGCGCGATGCAGGGACTGGACCCCCAGCCACACCAGGTAGGCGGCGCCGGCGAGCTTGAGGGCCGTGAACGCCGGGCGCGACGCGATGAGGAGCGCGCTGAGCCCGATGCCCGCCGCCAGGGTCCAGGTGGCCTGCCCGGCCACGACGCCGAGCGCCGTGAATACGCCGGCCGCCGGCCAGCGCGTTGCGGATGACGAGCGCCGTGTCCTGCCCGGGCGTGACGATGACCAGAGCCGACACGCCCACATAGCTGCCGAGATCGCCGAGCATGTTCGAAACGATACGGCAGGCCCCGCGCTCGCGAAAGCGTGGCCTCCGGACGCGATCCGTCGCCCGCCGCGCGGGCGACGGCTAGCGCTCGGGTGTCCGGGCGGTCACCGTGCCCTGCGCGCCCGCCTGCTCGATCATCGCCTGCACGCCCAGCTTGTGAACCAGGAAGCCCCCGCGGGCCGCGGTGTTCGCGATGGCCAGCGTGCAGCCGAGATAGACGACCAGGAACAGCGCGTGCAGGCTGATCCGCGCACCACCCGGCAGCGGCTTCTTGAGCGCCGCCGACAGCAGCATGAGCACGGCAAACACCACCGCCAGGCCGGTGAAGACGTTGCGCATCAGGAGCCCCAAGGCTTCGTGGCGCGCGATGGCCTGCTCGAGCGCCGGGGTCTTGTCCACGAGCTGGCCGCCCGCATGACCGGTGGCGACCGCGAGCCAGGCCGTGAACGCTCCGAGCACCATGAGGAGCAGCGATGCGCCGGCCCAGGTGCGCCATGCCCGCGGCGAAAACAGGCTCACGAGCAGGAACAACGGGGCCACGAACAGCAGGACAATCGGAAACTGCACCATCGCGGGATGGATTCCATCCCAGCCAGGCAGGTTCGGAAATGTATTCATCGTTCGCCTCAAGTCACGCGGATGAACTTGCGTGCGCTGGTGAAGCAGGTCGGACACTTCGTGAAGCTCAGGGCCGCGGTCGTGCGCCCGCATGTCGGACACACGAAGAAGGTCCCCTTCGCCGGCCGCTGGTCGATCGACTGGAGCGCCGCGGTCAGCAGCCGGGCGTGTTCGCGTTCGGCCGCGAGCGCGAAGGTGATGCTGCGCACCGCCTCCGCCTGGCGTTCCGCCTTGGCCCGCTCGAGCATCGCCGGATACATCTTCTCCGCCTCGTAGGTCTCGAGGTTGATCGACATCTGCACGTTCTCGGGCGTGGTGCCGAGCGACAGGCGCTGGAGCATCGCCTTGGCCTCGCCGCCGGTCCACGCGATGGCGTGCACGTGCTGCGCGGCGTGCACCTCCTCCGCCCGCGAGCAGGCGCGGAACAGGTGCGCGACGTACGCATAGCCCTCCGCGTCCGCCTTCTTCGCGAACGCCAGGTAGCGTTCCTTCGCGTTGATCTCGCTGTCGAAGGCCACCTGCAGGTTGGCGCGGGTGTTGCCCACCGCCGGCGCGGCGGCTTCGGGGGGCGGGGCCGCCGGGCCGGGGCTCTTGCCCGCCACCCCGGTCGGCGTGGCTCCCCAAGCGGCCAGCGCGACGCCCATCGCGACCGCCGCGACTAGGAAACTTCGGGCCACTGCTCTTGAATCGCGATTCAACAACATGAGGCACCGCCTCCTCTCAGCCCCGGACGCAGCCTCCGCCCGGAACATTCGAGTGGTCGAGCATCGCCCATGCCAGCGACCGGGCCATGGCTGACGCGCTCGCAATCGGGGTCGCCGGCGCGGGTCCGCGGCGATAGGGCGGACCGCCGGCGCGCGTGCGGAGCGGTGCGACCTGCCGGGGGTGGCGCCGCGACTGACAACCCGGCAGCCGCGTGGGGTCGTGCGGCGCCGCCCCGCCACGACTCGGGCAACCCGGCCGCGCGCGTCCGGGTCAGGCCGGGCGCCTGGGGGACCTACTCCGCGGCCCGCGCCGCCGGTCCGCCCGTGGTCACCGGCGTCTCGCGCCGGTAGGCGCGCAGCGCGGGCGTCTGCCACAGCACCCAGGCGGTCGCGACCAGGCACCCGATCCCGCCGCTCACGACCGAGAACGGAGCGCCGAGCGCGCCGGCCAGGAGCCCGGCCTCGAGCTCACCGAGCTGCGGACCGCCCATGAAGAAGATCATGTTGACCCCGATCATGCGGCCGCGGATCCCATCGGGCGTGTTGAGCTGGCGGATGATATTGCGGATGACCATGCTCACGGTGTCCGCCGCGCCGGTGAGCGCGAGGCACAGGAACGTGAGCGCGAAGCTGCGCGAGAGTCCGAACACGACGGTCGCGAGCCCGTAGGCCGCGACCGACCACAGCATGGTCGCGCCCCGGCGATCGATGCGATCGATCATCGGCACCAGCGCCACGCTGGTGAGCAGCGCCCCCACCGACGGCGCCGCGGAGAGCAGCCCGTAGCCCCTTGCCCCCACGCGCAGGATGTCCTGGGCGAAGATCGGCAGCAGCGCGCTCGCCGAGGCGAAGAAGGTGGCGAAGAAGTCGAGCAGCATGGTCGAGCGGATGAGCGGCGTGCTGAACACGAACCGCCAGCCCTCGACCGCCGCGCGCAGGTCGATCCGCGCCCGCCCGCCCGCGGCGCGCCCCGGAACCTGGCGCATGAGGAGCAGGGCCACGATCACGAACAGGAAGGATGCGGCGTTGAGCGCGTAGGCCCAGCCGATGCCCAGCGTTCCGATCACGATCCCGCCCAGGGCCGGACCCACCACCGAGGCAGTCTGGAACATGATCGTGTTGAGGCTGATCGCGTTGGGCAGGTGCTCGCGCGGCACCAGGTTGGGAATGAGCGACTGGCGGGCGGGACTGTCGAAGGCCCCGAAGGCCGAGCCCAGCGCCGCGAGCAGGTAGACCGGCCACAGCGCGCGCTCCCCGCTGAAGGCGAGGACCGCGAGTGCACCGGCCGCGAGCGTCATGCCGGTCTGGGTGATGAGCATGAGCTTGCGCCGGTCGAGCGCGTCGGCCGCCACGCCGCTGATGATCGAGAAGACCACGATCGGGACGACGCGCACCAGTCCAACCAGGCCGAGGGCCACGCCGCGCTGGCCGGGCTCCACCATGACCGAGACGTGCCAGAGGATGGCGGCGTTCTGCATCATGGAGCCCGCCATCGAGACCAGCTGGCTGCTCCACAGCAGCCGGAAGTTGCGATGCTGGAGCGCGACGAAGAGCGAAGGGCGCGCGGGGTCCGGATTCACCGCCGCATCTTGTCAGACGGCGGCGCATCGCTCAACGCTCGGGTGGTGCCGGCGCCGCCTCCGCGACTACACTCGCGGGATGGCGAGGCGCGCGTGGTGGCACCCGCTTCGGTCCGACGAGCGCACCGCGCTCGTGGCCGCCTTCGGCGGCTGGGCGGTGGACGCCTTCGACTTCATGATCTACAGCCTGGTCATCCCGACCCTCATCGCCGTGTGGGGGATCAGCCGGGCGGAGGCGGGCCTGGTCGCGACCGCGACCCTGCTGTGCTCCGCGGCCGGCGGCTGGCTCGCGGGAGCGCTCTCGGATCGCTTCGGGCGCGTGCGCATGCTCCAGGTCACGATCGCCTGGTTCGCGTGCTGCTCGCTCCTCGCCGGATTCACGACCTCGTATCCGCAGCTCCTGGCGGTCCGCGCACTTCAGGGTTTGGGCTTCGGCGGGGAGTGGGCCGTGGGGGCCGCCCTGGTCGCCGAGATCATCCCGGCGCGCGAGCGCGGCCGCGCGGTGGGCACGGTCCAGAGCGGCTGGGCCCTGGGCTGGGGCGCGGCCGCCATCCTCTACGCCCTGCTGTTCTCGATCCTGCCCGCCACGCTCGCGTGGCGCGTGCTGTTCTGGACCGGGGTGCTCCCGGCCCTCCTCATCCTCTACATCCGCGGCCGCGTGCGCGAGCCGCATCGTCCGGCCGGGTCGCGCGCGCCCGCGGCGCGGCGCGCGGCGTTTCTCGGCATCTTCGCGCCCGGACTGCTGCGCACCACGATGCTCGCGAGCCTGATGGCCGCCGGCATGCAGGGCGGCTACTACGCGATCACGACCTGGCTGCCGACCTATCTCAAGACCACGCGCGGCCTGTCGGTGCTCGACACCGGCGGCTACCTGCTCGTCATCATCGCCGGCTCCTTCGCCGGCTACCTCACCGCGGCTTGGAGTTCGGATGCGCTCGGGCGGCGCGCCACGTTCACGCTGTTCGCGATCGGCTCGCTTCTTATCGCTGTGTCCTACACGCTGGTGCCGATCGGCAACCAGGCCATGCTGTGGCTGGGGTTCCCGCTCGGCTTCTTCGTCTCGGGCAATTTCAGCGGCGTGGGCGCCTTCTTCGCCGAGCTGTTTCCAGAGCAAGTGCGCGGCTCGGGGATGGGGTTCGCCTACAGCTTCGGGCGCGGCCTGGGAGCCGCCTTCCCCGCGCTCGTGGGTTTCATGAGCGCCCGGCTCTCGCTCGGCGCGGCGATCGGCGCCTTCGCGGGAATCGCCTACCTCGCCGTGCTCGCGGCGGTGGCGGCGCTGCCCGAGACGCGGGGCCGGCCGCTTTCACCCGCTACTTCCGGCGAATGATCTCGTAGCGGTGCGGGTCCGCGACGAAAGCCTCCTTCGTCGAGTCGGACTCGAAGAAGTACGGACCGCCGATCCAGTAGGCGGCGGGCGAGCGCGCCGAGGGCAGGAACCGGCAGCCGCTCACCGGGTCGCGCACCACGCCGCACCAGCGCACCGGCGCCTTCATGAAGCGGCGCAGCGTGCGCGTGCTCGAGAACCGGAACACCTCGCCGTTGACGCGGAACTCGAGCGAGTCGGCGAGCGATCCGAGCCGGTCCGGCTCGACCGGGTCCCAGAGCGCCAGCTGCATGTGCGCGAGGCACCACTCGGCGTCCACAACCGGTCCCAACGGGACCGCGGGCGCCGGTCAGGT
>JBGQIE010000100.1:0-10197 GCA_041498315.1 Candidatus Eiseniibacteriota bacterium | reverse complement strand
GTCGCGACTTTGCACCGTTAGAACAGCACGCTTTTGAGGGGGATTCGGCGGCGTGCTAGGATTCGCCGCCGATTGGCTGACCCACGGACTGGAGGAACGAATCCCGTGAAGCGACTTCTCCCGCTGCTCATCGCCCTGAGCCTGGCCCTGTTGGGGGCTTCGCAGTGCCGCGCCCAGGGCGCGGCCACGACCCCCGCCGCCGTGGACAGCCTCGGACTGCTCGAGCACTCGTTTGCGAAGGACAGCACGAACTTCGACGTGCTCTACCACCTGGGCGTCATGTACCTCGACCGCGACCGCGTTCCCGACGCGCTGCGCATGCTCCAGATGGCGAACCGGCGCAGGCCGCAGGACATGAAGACGCTCGTCAACCTGGGCGCGGCACTCGATGCGAGCGGCCGCGCCGAGGAGGCGCAGGGTTACTACCGCAAGGCGCTCAACGCCTCGCCCGGTGACTCGGTGGCGGTGTGCCGGCTCGCCAGCTCGCTCTACTCGCAAGCCAAGTACGCCGACGCGGTGAACCTGCTGCGCGACCTGATCAAGCTCAAGCCGCGCTCCTACTGCGCCTACTTCACGCTCGGGGTGGCGTTCGCCGACGCCGGCATCTATCGCGACGCCATCCGGATGTGGAAGAAGGTGGTCGAGATCGCGCCCACCTCCCCGGAGGCGATCAGCGCCAAGGAAAGCATCGAGGTGCTGCAGAAGTTCGTTCAGTAGCGCCCCGCCGCCGCCCCCAACGCGCTCGCGCGGCATTCTCAAACGGAGCCCAAGGGGGCGGACATGATCTACTTCGACCACAACGCATCGACGCCGGTGAGGCCCGAGGTTCTCGAGGCCATGCGCGCGGCGCTCGCCGACCTCTACGCCAATCCTTCGAGCAGCCACCGCGAGGGCCAGCGCGCCCGCGCCGCGGTCGAGCGCGCGCGCGAGCAGGTCGCCGCCCTGGTCGGCGCCCGGCCGGACGAGGTTGTGTTCACGAGCGGCGGCACCGAGGGCGACCACGCCGGCCTGATCGGCGCGGCCTGGGCGGCCGAGGCGCGCGGGCGGCGGGTCGCGGTCTCGGGCGTAGAGCACCACGCGATGCACGGCGCGGCCGAGGTGCTCAAGCGCCTGGGGTTCACGGCCGCCCATCTGCCGGTGAGCCCCGAGGGCCTGGTGGACCCGGCGGCGATCGCCGCTCTGCCCGCCGACACCACGGTGGTGGCGGTGATGCTCGCCAACAACGAGACCGGCGTCATCCAGCCGGTCGCCGCGATCGCGGCGGCTGCGACCGCGCGCGGCATGCGCGTGGTATGCGACGCGGTCCAGGCGGCGGGCAAGATCCCGATCCGCCGCGACGACCTGGGGGTGGACTTCCTCGTCGTCTCGGGGCACAAGTTCGGCGGGCCCAAGGGCGCGGGCGCCCTGGTGGCGCGTGCCGGGGCGCCGCTCGAGCCGCTGTTCCGCGGCAGCGCCCACGAGCGCGGGCGGCGCGGGGGCACCGAGAATCTGCCCGGCATCGTCGGCCTGGGGGTGGCGGCCGAGCGTGCGGCGCGCGAGCTCGACGCCGAGCAGGCACGCCTGCTCGAGCTGCGCGCCCGCCTCGAGGCCGGGCTGCGCGCGGCACTCCCCGACGTGGTCGTGCACGGGGCGCGCGCCCCCCGCCTGCCCAATACCGTGAACCTCTCCATCCCCGGGGCGCGCAGCGACCACCTCCTGATGGCGCTCGATGCGCGCGGGGTGGCGGTCTCGGCGGGGGCGGCGTGCGCGAGCGGGGCGGTCGAGCCCTCGCCGGTGCTGGCCGCGATGGGCGTGCCGCGCGAGCTGGCGGTGTGCGCGCTCCGGCTCTCGATGGGGCGCGGGTCCACGGCGGACGAGGTGGACCGCGTGGTCGCGGCCCTCGCCGAGGCGGCGCGCGCGGCGCGAGCCACGGCGGCGGCGTCCGGGGCGGCGCGATGAGCACCGTGCTGGCCGCGATGAGCGGGGGCGTGGACTCGGGCGTGGCGGCGGCCCTGCTCGCCGAGCGCGGCGCGGCGGTCACGGGGGTGACGCTCAAGCTGTGGTGCTACGGCGCCGCCCCGGTGGGCGAGCGCGCCTGCTGCACGCTCGAGGCGATCGACGACGCGCGGGCGGTCGCGCGGCGCATGGGCTTCCCGCACTTCGTGGTCGAGGCCGAGGAGATCTTCCGCGCCCGCGTGCTCCAGCCGTTCCTCGACGACTACGCCCGGGGCCGGACGCCCTACCCGTGCGCGCTGTGCAACCAGCACCTCAAGTTCGGCGACTTGGTCGCGCGCATGGAGCTCATCGGCGCCGAGCGCCTCGCGACCGGGCACTATGCGCGCGCGCGAACGCTCGCGGACGGCTCCTTCGGTCTCTATCGGGCCGTGGATGCCGCCAAGGACCAATCCTACGCCCTGGCGCTCATTCCGTACGCGGCGCTCGCGAAGGTCGAGTTCCCGCTCGGGGATCTCGAGAAGCGCGAGGTACGCGCCCACGGCGAGCGGCTCGGGCTCAAGGTGTGGGACAAGCCCGAGAGCCAGGACCTGTGCTTCGTCCCCGACGGCGACTACGCCGGCACCATGGAGCGCCGCCTGGGGGAGACGCGCGGCACGACGCCGGGCGCCATCGTCGATGGCGCGGGCCGGAGGATCGGAACCCACCGCGGCATCATCCACTACACCGTGGGCCAGCGCCGCGGCCTGGGGCTCGCCGCGGCCGAGCCACTCTACGTGCTCTCGATCGACGGCGCCGAGGACACCGTGGTCGTGGGCCCGCGGGCCGCACTCGACTCCCCGGGGCTCGTGACCGGTGGCGCCAACTGGCTCCTGCCCGCCCCGCCCGCGGCCGGCACGCGCGCCGAGGTCAAGATCCGATCCCACCATCCCGCGGCCGCCGCGCTCCTGGTTCCGCTCGAGGACGGACGCGTCGAGGTCCGCTTCGACGCCCCGCAGACCGCCGTGACGCCGGGCCAGCTCGCCGTGTTCTACGCCGGCGAGCGCGTGCTCGGGGGCGCTTCGATCGAGCGGGCGCTGCACGAGGCGCCGCCGGCGGGGCGCGATGCCGGCGCGGCCGGCGGAGCCGCGCGGGCCGCGCGCGCACCCCGAGCCCCCCGCGCCCCCCGAGCCAAAACCGCCGCCACCGCCGCCTCATGAGCGGGCCGGGCCCGCTCCGCACGCGGTCGCTCGATCGCTGTCCCGCCTGCGGCCGGGCGGATCTCGCGCCGCTCCCGCTCCGCTACGAGTTTCGCGGCACGTTTCCGCTCGTCGAGTGCCCGGGCTGTGGGCTCCGCCTGCTCCAGGTCCAGCCCGCCGGCGAATCGCTCGCCGAGCTGTACGCGCCCGAGTACTTCGAGCGCGACTTCCGCTGTGGCCGCAGCGAGAGCGCCTACTTCTCGGAGGACGCCTTCCGCGCCGAGAACCGCGCCCTGCTCGACGCCTTCGAGGCGCTCGCCCCGCGACCGCCGGCGCCGCGCCGCCTGCTCGAGGTCGGGTGCGCGGGCGGGTGGCTCCTCAAGCACGCCCGCGAGCGCGGCTGGGAGGCGCGCGGCGTCGAGCTGTCGTCGGCCGCGGTGGCCCACGCGCGAGCGCTCGGGCTCGAGGTGTTCGAGGGCGACCTGCTCGAGGCGCGCCGGCCGGCCGCGAGCGCCGACCTGGTCTACATGGGCGACGTGCTCGAGCACCTGCCCGATTGCCGCGCGGCGCTCGCCGAGGTCGCGCGCGTGCTCGCGCCCGGGGGCCACCTCTACCTGCGCGGCCCGATCACCACGAACTCGCTCGCGCGCCGGCTCGCGCTCGCGGTCTACGGCGCGGCCGGCGCCACGATCGTGCTGCGCGAACCGCCCTACCACCTGTGGGAGTTCAGCCCGCGCTCGCTGCGCGACCTGTTCGGGCGCGCCGGGCTCGAGGTCACGCGGCTCAGGCAGGGCAAGATCCCGCCCGGGCGCCCGCACGGGCGCAAGAGCCCCTTCGAGCGCGCCGCCCTCTACGCGCTCGATGCCCTCAACCTGCCGCTCACCCGGCTGCTCAACGTCGCCGGCGACCGCGTCGTCATGGTGGGACGGCGGCGCGCCTGAGCCCGCGGGGGCGCACCGCCGCGCCCCGCGCTCACTTGGGCGCGGCGAGCGTGTCGAGGAACTTGCGCAGGGTGCCGCCCTCGAGCTGACGCAGCGTGGCGCAATCGGTGATCTTGTCCTTCGTCTTCGCGAGCTCGACTTCGAAGCCCACCGCCTGGCGGGCGGGGGTGAAGAACGCCTTCGCCCGGTCGAGGCGCTCGGGCGCGCAGCCGTCCGCGAAGCGGATCATGCCAGCCAGCGCGAACGGGGGCATGCGCTTCGCGAGCGCGTCGTAGTGGCGGGTCATCCAGTTGAAGCTCAGCTCCCGATTCTCGGTCTCGGCGTTCACCGTGCCCCACACGCCGTACATCTCGTTGGGCCGCACCGCGCCGCTCAGCGTGTAGTCGAGCGCCTTCTCGATCAGCGTCGAGTCGCGGAAGCTGCCGAGCGCGTTGAGGAACCGCGCGCGCTCCACCGGGGTCGCCGCCTGCTCGAAGCGCCGCTGGTACTCGGCGAAGCGCGCGGCGTCGCCATCGAGGGCCGAAAGCCGCAGCACGGTCTCGACCAGCGAGGGATCGAGTGAGGCGGGATCCCGCAGGTAGGCGTCGGCGAGTTTGCGCGCCCGCTCGACGACCTTCGCGTCGCGCCCGCGGCGGCCGACCCACTGCATGAGGCGCGGCCGCACCAGGGTCGCCGCCTGCGATTCACCCGGCGCGGGAGCGGGCCCGAGGCGCTCGAGCGCGGGTCCGAGGTGCTTGCGGAGGTAGAACGCAAACTCCTCGTCGAGATCGGGCGTGATGAAGATGGTGCGGATCTTCTCGTAGGCGTTCATGACCGCGGCCACGACCTCGGGTCGCGGATCCGCGCACAGGCTCCCGAGCATCTGCATCACCTCGTCGCTCGGGATGATCCCGGCCTCGAGCCCGGCCGCCAGGTTGTTGACCAGGCCGACCCGCTCGCGCGCGTTCATGATCTCGGCCGAGTGATCGACCAGCGTCCAGCGCAGGTTGCGCGGCAGGTTCCAGTGGTAGTAGCCGCGCTCATCGAGGTTGGGGATGATCCACTCGATGCCCGAGGCGCCCTCGAACTTCTGGGTCTCGGGCGCGTCGCCCAGCATGAGCGTGCGGGTGTTCGTCGTCTTGCCGTCCGAGTACTTGAAGGTCACGGGCGTCAGCCAGTGCGAGATCTTCGGGGGCCGGGCGCCCAGGTTGTAGAAATGGGCCTGTCGGAATTGCACCGTCGCGCCCTCGCCCGGCTCGATGTCCACGATTGGCACCCCGCCCTGATCGAGGAACGAGGTCACGGTCTTCGAGACGTCGCGGCCCGAGGCCTGGGACAGCGCGCTCCACAGGTCGGCGCCCTCGGCGTTGCCCCACGCGTGGGCGGCGAGGTAGTCGCGCACGCCCTTCTGGAAGGTCTCGGGGCCGATCCACTGCTCGATCATCCCCAGCACCGCCTGGCCCTTCTGGTAGGCCAGCTCGTCGAACAGCTCGCCCAGGTTGTCGAAGCCGTCCACCTGGGCCCGCATCGCCCGGGTCGAGCGCTGCGCGTCGCGGTCCATGGCGCGCTGCGTGCCCTCGAGCTCGTCCACCGCCAGATCGAACTCGGGCGCGACCTGCTGGCTGACCTTGTCGCCGAGCCACGAGGCGAACGACTCGTTGAGCCACAGGTCGTCCCACCAGCGCATCGTGACGTAGTCGCCGAACCACATGTGGGCGAGCTCGTGCGCCTCGGTCGTGATGAGTCCGCGGCGCTCGCGCGGACCCGCCTGCCGGGGATCGACGAGCAGGATGCGATCGCGGAACGTGATGGCGCCCGCGTTCTCCATGGCGCCGGCCCAGAACTCGGGCACCGCGATCAAGTCGAGCTTCTTGTAGGGGTAGGGGCGGCCGAAGTAGCGCTCGAGCGCGGCGAGCACCTTAGGCGTCTCCCCGGCGGCCATGCCCGCGAGCGCGGTGGCGCCCTTGGGCGTCACGATGCGCCCCGGCACGCCGAGGCCCGGGATGGGCACGGTCTCCCAGGGTCCGGCGAGGATCGCGACCAGGTAGGCAGGGAGCGGCGGCGTGGGCTCGAACGCGACGATGCGCTTCGCGCCCACGACGGAATCGCGCGCCACGGGGGTGTTCGAGATCGCGAGGTGCGCGCGCGGCACGACCAGCGTGAGCTGCCAGGGAATCTTGAAGGCGGGCTCGTCCCAGCACGGAAACGCCTCGCGCGCCGCGATCGCCTCGAACTGGGAGGCGACGTACGACTCGCCGCCGGCCTGGAGCTTGTAGAGCGCATCCGCGCGCGTCCCGAAGTCGTTCGTGAAGTCGATGTCGAGCGTGTAGGCCCCGGGCGCGAGCTTCCTTCCGGCGCGCGCCGTGACCACCCCTTGCGGCCCCGTCCTCCACTTGAGCGCGACCGCCCCGCGGGGTCCGCGCAGCGTCATCTTCACGAGGTTCAGTTCCAGGGCGTGGAACTGGAACGAGTCGGTGGCCGCGCTCACGCGGAGCGCGATGCGCGCCGAGCCGCTGTAGTCCGGCTTCGACGCGTCCAGGTCGAGCCGGAGCGCCTCCGAGGTCGGGACCACCACGCTCTCGAGCCGGTGCTGGGCGGTCAGGGCCTGCGCCTCCCGGACGCCGATGGCTCCGGCCAGGACGATGACCCAGGCGGCGATCGCGAGGACGGCATGCGGGGCGGGCAGGGGTCGGGTACGCTCGGGACGCATCGGGCCTCCGGGGGTGGGGGTGTGGGAGTCAGGGGACCTTAAGGTATGTCGCGGGGCGCGTCAGCGGGAAAAGCGGCCTCCGCGCCGGGTGCCGGCCGCCCGCAGCCCATATCCCGAGTACGCCATTGACACCGGGAAGCGCCGGGAGAAAGATTCTCGCACCAAGTCTTTCAAAGACCGGGCAGGAAAGCCGACAGGGTCGGCGGCGCCTGGCGCCCGCCGGCCGGCCGGACGGGACACCCATGAAACTCCGATCCGCCTTCCCGCTGCTCCTCGGGGCCGCCGTGTGCGCGCTCCAGCCCGCCCCGGCCTCGGCCACGCTGCCCGATCCCCCGCTTCCCTACGTGGACGCGGTCCAGATCGGCCCTCCGGCGCCCGATACGATCTGCGCCCGGCTTCCGATCGTCGTGACCCTCCGGGGCACGTTCCCCGACCCGTGTCACGTGCTGAAGGAGGTTCAGGTCTTCGACAGGATCATGGCACCGTTCCCGCATCCCCCGACGGTCCGGATCGTGGTCACCGAGGACGTTTGCCCGCAGCATGGCTGCGCCACCGTGATGACGCCCTGGAGCGCCAGCGTCACGATCCCCGGGCTTCCGCCCGGTGGCTGGCAGCTGCCGCTCGAGGTTCTGAAGCTGTCCCGGGACTGCAGCGGGATCGAGGTTCCCGGCGAGCTGCTCTCCGCCCAGGTGCCCTTCTACGTCAGCGAGCCCTGCCCGCCAGCCAAGTCCTGTTTCGTGGCGGACTGGGACCACTCCCGACGCGGGACGGACTTCTGCGACGCGTTCGTCGGGGTGGGACATCCCGCCTCCGTCACGCTCGAGATCGGCTCCATGGTCGCCCTCGCCGGGCTCCAGGGCGGGCTCAGCCTCGCGCCCGCAGGCCTCAGGATCGTCGCGCTCGAGCCCGTGGGGCCGGCCGCCGGCATGCACCTGGTGTGGAACACGACGCCCGAGGGTGCGCGCTTCGCGATGTTCGCCGAGAGCGGTGCTCCCATCCCGGCCGTGCTCCCCAGCGAGCCGCAGAACCGCGTGCCGGTGCTCAAAATCACCGCCGCCCTTGACGCGGGGCTGCCCGCCCCGCCGCTCACCCACGTCATGGCCCTCGATCTGCTCGGATCCGATGCCAACGGGGGCAGCGTTCAAGAGTGTCCGATCCTGTATCTCGACCCGGAGCGCCTCATCGCTCCGGCGGCGATCATCTGCGCGGGTGCTCCGACCGCCTGCGACTTCAACGGCGACGGCCGCGCCGACGTGCGCGATCTGGTGCTCATGATCCACTGCGTGCTCCAGTCGGGCTTCTGCCCGCCGGACGCCACCGGCCGGCTCGACTGCGACCAGGACGGCCGGGTGTCGATCGAGGATGTCCTGTGCTGCGCGCGCACGGTCCTGCGAGGCACGAGCGCGGGCAGCCCGCCCGGCCGGCGCGAGCCCGGTGTCGCGGTCCGCTTCGGGGCCCCGGTGACGACTCCCGCGGGGCTCGACGTGCCGGTGCGCGTGCGCGGCACGGATCACCTCGGCGGGGCGCTCCTCGAACTCAGGTTTCCCAGCGATCGCTTCGAGCTGACCGGGATCGACGGGCCGGGTCCGGGCGACGGCTGGCTCAGCCTCCACGATGTCGCGGACTCCCGGCTCGCGATCGGCCTCATCGAGGCCGGCCAGCCGGCCGGGGCGACCGCGCTCGACCTGGTCGTCCACCTCGCGCTTAAGCCCGGCCAGAACGCGGGCGGCGAGCTGCGGATCGCGGGCGGCGAGTTCTCGGGGCCGGACGGCGCCGCGCTCGAGGTCGCGCTCGATTCACCGCCGCTCCGTCTCGAGGGTCCGGCGGGGCTCGCGCTCTCGCCCGGCGAGCCCAATCCGTTCGCGCGCGAGGTGCGCTTCACGGTGAGTCTCGCCCGCGCGGCCGACGTCGAGATCGCGGTCCACGACCTGGGCGGGCGGCTGGTCACCGTGATCCATCGCGGGCCCCTCGGTCCCGGCCCGCACCCGTTCACGTGGAACGGCGCGCGCGCCGACGGGAGTGCGGCACCCGGCGGGCTCTACTTCTACCGCGCGCGTGGCGGGGGCGAGGTCGCGATGCGCAAGATCATCCTGGTGCGCTGACGCGGGTTGACACCCGCGGGGGACGCGCCGCAAGCTTCGCGTCCCCATGCCCGCCCTCGAGACTGAATCGGCGCCCGCGGTCGAGACCGTCGGGCTCACGCGCACCTTTCGCGGATCGAAGGCGCGCGGCCGCACGCCCCGCGACGGGCAGGTGCCGGGCGGAACCCCCGCCCAGGCCGAGGTGCGGGCGCTCGCGGGCGTGGACGCGCGCATCGAGCGCGGCGAGATCTTCGGCCTGCTGGGCCCGAACGGCGCCGGCAAGACCACCTTCCTCAAGATCCTGACCACGCTGCTCTACCCCACGGCCGGAACGGCGCGGGTCGCCGGCTTCGACGTGGTGCGCGAGCCGCGCGAGGTGCGGCGCCGCATCAGCCTGGTCTCGGGCGGGGAGACCAGCGGCTACGGCATCCTCACGGTGCGCGAGTGCCTGTGGATGTTCTCGCAGTTCTACGGCGTGCCGAACCGCATCGCCTGGCCGCGGATCGACGCGCTCATCCGCATCGTCGATCTCGAGCCCCAGGCCCACACCCGCATCAACCGGCTCTCGACCGGGCAGCGCCAGCGCATGAACTTCGCGCGCGGGTTCGTGAGCGAGCCCGAGGTGTTGTTCCTCGACGAGCCCACGCTCGGCATGGACGTCAACGCGGCGCGCTCGCTGCGCGCCTACATTGCGAGCTGGGTGCGCGAGCGGCCCGGCCGCACCGTGCTGCTCACCACCCACTACATGGCCGAGGCCGAGGAGCTGTGCGACCGGATCGCGATCATCGACCGCGGCCGCGTGCTGGCGTGCGACAGCGTGCCGGGCCTGCGGCGCCAGGTCCAGGGCGGGCAGCACGTCGAGCTCGAGGTGCGGACCGCCGACGGCGCGCCCCCCGATCTGGCCGCCCTCGCCGGGGTCCAGGCGGCCTGGGGGGCGCCGCACCCCGAGCGCGGCACGCGCGCGCTCAAGTTCCGACTGCCGCCCGATACCCCGCTGGTGGGCGTGCTGCGCCAGCTCGAGCGCGCGGGCGCGCGGGTGGACGGCGTGGCGACCCGCGAGACCAACCTCGAGGACGTGTTCATCGCCGTGGTCGGCCGCGGCCTCGAGGACACCGGGGTGGCCGAATGACGGGGGCGTGGCGCGACGACGTGGCGCTCAACCTGCGCGCGACCTGGGCGCGCACCTACGTTCGGGTGGTGGGATCGACGCGCGAATGGACCTGGATCGTCGGCGACGCCGTGCTGCCCAACCTCGGGATGTGCGCCTACGTGCTGCTCTACCGCACCCTGGGCGCCCCGCGCGACTACGAGGCGCTCGCCGTGTTCGGCGGCATCCTCTCGACCTACTGGATCAACGTGCTGTGGGGGATGGGCTC
>JBGQIE010000099.1:0-10200 GCA_041498315.1 Candidatus Eiseniibacteriota bacterium | reverse complement strand
GTCGTCGAGCGCGTACTGGATGCGCCACAGGTCGATGGTGTTGCGCAGCCCGATGCCCTGGGGCAGGAGCATCGACACATCGCGCCACGGGATCAGGCTCCCGATCCCGAACAGGAACAGCAGCTGGTAGAGGCCGCTGGCGAAGAATCCGGCGACCAGGCCGGTGACCATCTCGCGCGACTTGGACCGATTGAAGAGCCAGCCGGTGCCGAGGCCGAACAGCACCGCGAGCGGGGCGGCGATCGCGCACGCGAGCAGGAACCCGCCGATGCCGCCGAGGCGCCAGTAGGTCACGAGGATGGCGCCGATCTGTCCCGCCATCGCGCCCACGACGATTCCGAAGTTGAGCCCGAGCCCGGCGAGGATCGGGATCAGAAGCGCCGTCACCAGCACCGCGTTGCGCGCGAAACGCGACAGCAGCTCGCGCAGTAGGAACCCGGGGGTGATGTGGGCCACCAGGATGCCGGTCACGCACAGCAGCGTGAACAGCAGGGGCACCGCCGCGTGGGCGAGGGCGTTTCGCAGGCGTCGCGCGGACACGCTAGCGGCCCTCGCGGCGGGTGAGCGCGTACAGGATCATGCCGTTCTGGATGATGAGCCGGGCGGTGTCGGAGATGTCGCCCTGCACGACCTGGCCGGTCACCGGCAGGGCGACGGTTAGGATGGACTGGAACAGCACCGTGCCGAGCACGACGTGGAGCAGGGTCGCGCGCCCCACCGCGCCGCCGCCGATGAGCAGGCAGGCGACGGCCGGGAACGCCATGTAGAGCGGGGCGACGTAGAGCTGGACGAACCCGTAGGACTGGCAGAACACGACGATGCCGACGGCCGCGATCACGGTCGAGAGCACGCTCGCCTGCATGCGCGTGCTGTCGTCGCGGATGCCCGCGGCGAGCGCGAAGCGCGGGCTGCTGCGCGCGGCGCTGATCGTGAGCCCGGCGCGGGTGCGGAAGAACAGGCTCACCAGCACGCACCCGAGCGCGAACACGCCCAGCGTGCCGGTGGGAAACGTCACGCCCGCGAGCGTGAAGCTGCCCAGGTTGTCGAGCAGCTTGTCGTAGACGCCGGTCAAGGTGAGCGTGGTGCGCAGCCCGCGGCCGGAGATCGCCCACACCAGCTGCGGGTTCCGAAACGGGGCCATGGTCCAGAAGATGCTCATCCCCGACACCACCGCGAAGCCGAGATAGGTGCCGACCATCATCTCCTGGCCGCGCGTGCGGTTGAGCAGCCAGCCGTAGGCGGCGCCCGCCGGGACCGCGAGCACCACGCCGATGAGGCCCGAGAGCCCGAGCCCGCTCCAGCCGCCGAGGCCGGCGTTGAGCGTGACGACGCAGCCCACCAGCCCGCAGATGATCCCGATCGGGAGCCCGAAGTTGAGTCCGAGCCCGCCCTGGATGGCGGGCAGCAGCGCCAGCACGATGAGCCCGTTGCGGGCGATGCGCAGGATGCAGTCGGTGAACAGCCCCGGCATGTCCATGTGGGTGACGAAGGCGACCGCGAACAGCAGCAGCAGGAACACGCCGATGAGGAGCCGCGGGATGCCGATCTCTCGCACGGTCTCGCGCGCCCACGCGAGCGGGGAGCGGCGCGGTTCCGCGGCGGACAGGGTGGCCGGGCTCGCGGGGGTCGCCGTGGCGGGCGCGTCGCCGCGGGGCTCAGCCACCCGTCGCTCCGGCGGCGTCGGGCTCGCCGGCCATCGCCAGCCCGAAGCGGGCATCGCTCGCGTCGGGCGGGAGGACCGCCGCGATGCGGCCGCGGTAGACGATGGCGATGCGGTCGCACAGCGCGCGCAGCTCGGCCAGCTCGGAGGAGGTCACCAGCAGGGTCATGCCGCGCTCGCGGTTCAAGCCGCGCAGGATCTCGAGCACGCGCTCCTTGGCGCCCACGTCGATGCCGCGCGTGGGCTCGGAGACCAGCAGCGTGTCGGGCTCGAGCGTCATGGCGCGCGCCAGGCACACCTTCTGCTGGTTGCCGCCCGAGAGCCGCCGCACGTGCTGGCGCGGGCCGGTGCAGCGAATGTCGAGCGCGCGGATCATCTCGCGGGCGTGCCGGCGCACCGCGCCCCCGTCGAGCAGCCGCAGTGGCGCGACCGGCCCCGGGCGCAGGAACCGGTTGTGGGCCTCCATCGCGGTGATCACGACGTTGAGCTCGATGCTCTCGTCCGGGAGGATGCCGACCCCGCGCCGGTCCTCGGACACGAACGCGAGCCCGGCGTGGATCGCGGCGCGCGGATCGTTGAGCGCAAACGGCCGCCCGTCCTTCTCGACCACGCCGCGCGCGCGGGAGAGCCCCATCAGGCCGTTCGCGATCCCCACCTTGCCGTGGCCGGCGAGCCCGGCCAGCCCCAGCACCTCGCCCTGCTCGAGCCGCAGCGACACGCCGCGCACCTCCTCGCCCGGCATGTCCACGTGCAGGTCGCGCAGCTCGAGCTTGGGACCGGCGGTCGAGGGCCGGGCGGCGGCGTGGCGGCGCACGGTTGCGGCCGGACGCCCGACCATGAGCTCGGCGATGTGGACCACGGTGGTCTGTTTGGGGTCGAGCCGGCCCGCGACCTCGCCGTCGCGCAGCACCGTGATTTCGTCGGCGACTGCGAGCACCTCGTCGAGGCGATGGGTGATGAACAGGATGCCGAGCCCGGAATCGGCGAGCGAGCGCATGACCGCGAGCAGCGTGCGGGCCTCGCTCTCGGCCAGCACCGCGGTGGGCTCGTCGAAGATGAGCAGGCGGACGTTGCGCTTGTCCACCTCGCGCGCGATCTCGACGAATTGCATGTGCCCGACCGGCAGCCCCGCGAGCGGCATCCACTCGTCGATCGAGAGCCCGACCCGGTCGAGCGCGGCGCGCGCGTCGGCACGCATCACCGCGAGGTCGAGGGTCTCGAGCTTGGGGCCCGCGAGACGCGACAGCAGGTTGGGCCGGGTGGGCTCGCGGTTGAGCTTGATGTTCTCCGCGACCCGAAAGCCCGGGATGAGCATGAACTCCTGGTGGACCATCCCGAGCCCGGCCGCCATGGCCGCGGCGGGGGAGTCGAAGCGCGCCGCCTGGCCCCCGAGCACGATGGTGCCGCCGTAGCCGCCGGTCTCGCGGATCACCGGCATGCCGAACAGCACGTTCATGAGCGTGCTCTTGCCGGCGCCGTTCTCGCCCACCAGGGCGTGAATGGTCCCGGGGCGCACCGCGAGGGACACGCCCTTGAGGACGCGGATCCCTTCGTATTCCTTGGTGATGTCGCGCAGCTCGAGGACCGGGGTGGTCATGGCTGCGGACACGCTGCGGCGGAGCCTAGTAGGTCACGTGATCGAGCACGACCAGCCACTGGTTGCCCTTGGGGTCGTACTTGCGCATCTTGACCGGTCCGCCCGCCTCGCGCTCGAGGTATTGCAGCACCGTCGTCGAGTCGCGGTAATCGACCTTCTTGTCCACCGCGTCCACGAGCAGGTCGGTGAAGGCGCGGATCGAGACCATGTCGACCGGCTGGGACCAGGTCCCGAAGTGGCCGCTCATGCCCCGCTCGGCGATGATGCGCTTGTTCTCGGCGTTGATGTAGGCCATGTCGCCGGCCTTGTCGGGCGGGATGCGGATGCCGAGGGCGCCCGGGAAGCCCGCCGTGGGCGCGGGCACGTCCTGCTCGACGAAGTAGCCGGCCTTGGCGGTGAGCAGCGCCTTGATCATCGGCTCCTGCATGCCGTCGTTGGTGGTGTAGAACGCGGTCAGGGGCCCAAGCTTCTTGAGCTGCCGCGGAATGTCCTCGAGGATGAACTGCTGCGCGGCGGGCAGTCCGCCCTCGCCGGTGGGGTCGGGCGCAGTGACGAAATAAAAGTGCATGCCGCGCTTGTCGCATTCCTGCTTCATGATGTCGCGCCGCTGCGCCATCAGGAGCTGCGACATGTGGCGCGGGAACGAGTAGTGGACGAAGTTCTGCGCCCCCATCTTCTGCGCGGTCTCGATGATCGTGGTGCCGCGCGCCGCCTGGTCGGGCTGGATCGCGATATCGCACGCGGTGTTGACGACGTCCGGGTCTTCGTGGGGCCCGATGAAGCCGATCAGGATGTCGGGGCGCATCTCGCGGATCTTGCGCGCGGCGGTGACCGAGCCCGGGATCGCCTGGCCGACGATGATGACCTTGACCTCGGGGTCGGCGGCGAGGCCGGTGAGCTGGGCGACGACGGTCTCGAGCTCGCTCGAGAAATTGTCCGGATAGGTCACGTGCTTGACCCGGCCCGGGTACTTGCGCTCGACCTGCTCGCCGCCGCGGAAGTCCTCCTCGCCCTGCGACACGGTGCCGGTCATGATGCCGATCTTGAAGGCCGAGCCCGCCGGGCCGCCCGCGGGCGAGGCGCTCTTCTTGGCGGAACAGCCGAGGGCGGCGAGCGCCGCGAGGGCGAGCAGTGCGATCGTGAGCTTGCGCATGGAAGGTTGGCTCCCTGACTGCGGCCGGGCGCGCGACGATGCGCGCGCGGAAATCCACGAAGGGGTTGCGGGCGCGCAGTCTAGCACAGCGGGCCCGCGGCGGCGCGGCGCGCCCGCGCGTGCTCGAGCTCGGGCCGGGCGCCCAGGCGCTCGAGGATGGCGATGCCGCGGTCGCAGGCCGCAAGGGCATCGGCCCGGCGCCCCTGCGCGGCGAGGATCTGCCCGCGCACGGATTCGAGCACGCCCTCGTTGCCCTCGTTGCCCGAGGCTCGCGCCTCGGCGAGCTCGCGCTCGACCCGGGCCCACGCCTCGTCTGTGCGCCCCAGCCCGAGCAGGGCGGCGGACTCGAGCGGTCCCAGGAAGCTGCGCGTCAAGCGGCTGTCGGCTCCGACCAGAACGGCTTCGCACTCGCGCGCGTGCTCGAGCACCGCCTCCCACTCGCCGCGCCGGAACGCAACGTACGCGAGCGCCACGTAGGCCTCGGTGCGCAGTGAGGTCAACCCCGATTCGTCGCCGTAGGCGAGCGTGCCCTCCGCGGTGGCGCGCGCGGCCTCGTGATCCCCGCCATCGGCCTGGAGACGAGACAGCACGATGGCCCGTATCATGAACTCCAGCCGTCGCTCGCCGATCCGCTGGCACAGCTCGATGCACCTGTCGATCGCCGCGCCCGCGGCCTCGGTCTCGCCCAGGAGCCGGTACGCGAGCGCGGTGGGAAGGCAGGACCAGGCCTGGCGGTCGAGAGATCCGATTCTGGCTCCGATCTCGCGGTCGCGCGCGGCGTACTCGAGCGCCTCGGCCGCGTGGCCGCGGCTGGCGGCGTTCTCGGCGAGGAACTCGTAGCCCACCGCGACCGCCAGGGGATCGTGCTTGCGCTCGCCCAGGGCGATCGCGCGGCGCGCCCACGCGTCACTGTCATCGTATCGTGCCAGGTGCTGATATGCGCCCGCCAGGTAGCTGTAGACCTTCTCGAGCGTGCCGGAGTCGTCCACCGGCTCGGCGAGCGCCCGGGCCTTCTCCAGCTCTTCGATCGCGAGGGCGTGGTGCCCCCAGTAGTGGTGGTAGCGCCCGACCAGGGCGAGCGTCAGCGCAAGGTCGCTGACCTGGGTCGTGCGATCCAGCTCGACGAGAGCCTGGTTCAGGAACTCGAGCCCGCGCGCGTCGCCCACGCGCGCGTAGATCTCGCCGATACCGACCTTGATGGCCGCGCGCTCCGCGCTCGACGGCGCGAGTCCGAGCGCGCGCTCGAAGTGCGCGACCGCCTTCGCGACGCTCCCGCGCCGGGCGTGGACGCCGGCCATGCCACGCTCGGCCGCGAACAGGCCCGCCGGGCGCTCGAGCCCTTCGGCGCACTCGCGCGCGCGCTCGTAGTATCCCAGCGCCTCGTCGAGCGCGAACAGCCGCTCCGCCTGGCGTCCTGCCTCCATGCCGTGGCGCAGGCCGCGCTCGAGATCGCCGCTCTCGGTGAAATGAAAGGTCAGCTTGTCGGCGTGCGCCGCCGCCTCCGTCCCATAGAGCTTCTCGAGCCCCTCGCCGATGCGCTGGTGCATCCGCCGGCGGCGAATGGGATTCACCTCCTCGATGAGCACTTCGCGGATCTTGTCGTGCGTGAACACGAACCCCTCGGCGCCGCGCGACTGCAGCAGCTGGGCGACGCACGCCTCGTCGAGCGCGTCGAGCAGCGCATCCTCCGTCGCGGTCGAGCTCGCCGCGAGCTCCTCGAACGCGAACGCCTTGCCGACCGCGGCGGCGGTGTGGAGCGTCTCCGCGCACTCCGGGCTCAGGCGGTCGAGCCGCCGCCCGATCGCCGCCTTGACGCTCTGGGGAATGGCGAGCTCGCGGACCTCGCGGCGATCCCACCCGTCCCCGGCGCGGTAGATCTGTCCCTGCTCGATGAGCGCCTTGACCACTTCCTCGATGAAGAACGGGTTGCCCTCGGTCTCGCGGTGGACGACCTGCGCGAACTCGGGGGAGACCGTCGCCTGGCCGAACAGCGAGGCGAGCAGCGCCCCGGTCTCGTCGAGCCGGAAGCGCTCGAGCCGCAGCCGCGTGACCAGGCGCTCGCGATCCCACTCGGCCATGGCGGCCGCCAGCGGGTGTGCGCGGTCCAGCTCGATTTCGCGGTAGGTCGCGAGCACCAGCAGCCGCTCGTCCTGGAGGTTGCGCATCAGGTAGTGGAGCAGGGCGAGGCTGCCGGCGTCCGCCCAGTGCAGGTCGTCGATGAACAGCAGCAGGCCGTCGGCGGCCGCCAGCGACTGGAAGAAGCGCGCGACGTGGTCGAACAGGCGCAGCCGCTCCTCGTTCGGCCCCAGCGCCGGCGGAGGCGGGATCGGACCGATGCGGGCTTCGAGCTCGGGTGCCAGCTTGACGAGCTCGGCGGCGACCGGCCCGGCGTGCGCGCGCAGCGTCTCGGTGGGCTGATCGTGCACCCAGCGCCGCAGCCCCTCGACGAACGGCAGGTAGGGCGAGGAGGCCTCGTATTCGTAGCAGCCACCCTGGAGCACCATCGCCCCGTTGAGCCGCGCGAACACCACCGCCTCGCTCGCGAGCCGGGTCTTGCCCGCGCCCGGCTCGCCCGACACCAGCGCGACGTGGCGGCGGCCCTGCTGGGCGAGCCGCCACAGCTCGCGGAGTTGGTGAAGCTCGTGGACGCGGCCCACCAGACGGCCGCGCACCAGCTGCTCGAGCAGGGCCAGATCCGCGGTCGCGGGTGCCACCGCGGCGCCGTCCGCGCCCACCGCCCCAATATCGCGCAGCTCGGCGAGCGCCGCCGCCAGCTCGCGGGCGCCGGCGAAGCGCTGCGCCGGATCCTTGGCGAGCAGGCGCAGGATGATGGCTTCGAGGGCGGGTGGCAGATCGGCACGGAAGGCGCGCGGCGGCGTGACCGGCGCGTGGAGGTGCTGCGAGATCACGACCAGCGCGTCCTCCCCGGCGAACGGCAGGCGCCCGGCGACCAGCTCGTAGAGCACGACGCCGAGCGCGTAGAGATCGGAGCGGCCGTCCACCGGGCGCCCCAGCGCCTGCTCGGGCGCCAGGTAGGCGGCCGTGCCCACGATCGCGCCCTCCTCCGTGAGCCGGGCGTGGCCCGTGGCCGCGACCCCGAGATCGGCGAGCTTCGCGACCGGTCCCTCGCCGCCGCGCGCCAGCAGCACGTTCTCGGGCTTGAGATCGCGGTGGATGACGCCGTGGGCGTGGGCATGCTCGAGCGCCTCGCACAGCTGGCGGGCCAGGGTGACGACCTCGGCGAGCGACAGCGTGCCGGCGCCGCGCAGGTTGGTCCCCTCGACCAGCTCCATGACGATGAAGGGCGCTCCCGCTTCTTCCCCGACGTCGTAGACCGCGACGATGTTCCGGTGGTTGAGCTGCGCCGCCGCGCGCGCCTCGCGCAGCAGCCGCGCGCGCGCCTCGCTGCCCAGCGCATCGCCGGGGAGCACCTTGACCGCGACGTCGCGTCCGAGCTCGAGGTCGCGCGCGCGATAGACCACCCCCATCGCTCCGCGCCCCAGCTCGCCCTCGATCCGGTAACGCCCCCCGAGGGCGGCGCCCGGCGGTGTCGTGGCTTCGGTCACGCGGACGGCTCCCCCCGCAGCCCCTCGAACAGGTCGGTCTCGCGCCGCCGCCCGCCGTTGACACGGCTGAAGACGCGGTAGAAGTACTGCCGGCCCCACAGCCCTTCGTGGTGCTCGGGGGCGAGGTGCGCGAGGCGCTCGTAGTTGGCGACCTGCGAGTCGTGACAGGAGACCGCGCGCCACACCGTGGGCCAGTGCGCGCGCGTGTCCACGATGGTCGTGATCGCCCAGTCGGGCCAGGGCTGCGCCTGGCGCTCGATCCCGTCCACGGTCGAGACCAGTTTCTTGAACGCCGCCTGATAGGCGGCCATGGCGGCTTCCGGCCACGCCATGTAGTAGAGCTTCGAGACCGCATGGGGCGGCGGGCCCGCCTCGCGCGGCGTCTGCCCCGGATCCGCCGCCGCGACCAGTGCGGCGGTCGTGAACTGGCAGATCGCGATGTGATCGGGGTGCCCGTAGCCGCCTTCGGGCGCGAAGGTCACGACCACCTGGGGCCGCACCCGGCGCACGCGCTCGACGATGCGCCCGATCGCCTCGCGCGGATCGGCGCAGTCCAGGTCGCCGTCGTGGTAGCCGAGCAGCGACACCTCGCGCACCCCTAGCACCGCGGCCGCGGCGCGCAGCTCGGCTTCGCGGATGCGCCCGAGCGCTTCGGGCCCGGGGTGTCCGTCGCCGTCACGGTGCTCCCGGAAGCGCCCGCGCTCGCCGCGCGTCGCGGTGACGAGATGGGTCTCGATCCCCTCGGCCGCATAGCGCGCCAGGATTCCGCCCGTTCCCAGCGACTCGTCGTCGGGATGGGCGAGCACGGCCATCAGTCGAAGGGGCTCGTTCAAGGTGTTCCTCGGCGGGTTTGGATGCGGCGCGACGCCGCCAGTCTAGATGACTTTAGGGGATTCGGCATTGAGAGCGGGTGTTCATACCTCCGACGTGCAGGTACCCGGCGGTACCGCACTCGGAAATTCTTTTCAGCCGTCGCGCGACACTCTATGCTTGTGGAGCCCCAGTGAGATCCTTATCCAAGGGGGTCCGCATGCGCCGCCCACGCCTGATCGCCCGCCTCTTGCTCCTCGTCCTGGCCGCCACGTTCGCACTTGCGGACGCCGCTGCGTTCGCCGCGGGTGCCCGCGCTTCGGCGAACGCGTGCATCATCGGCGAGACCCATTCACCGAACACCTCGTGGAACTCTCTCCAGATGAAAGGGCTCACGGTCTGGCAGTTCCTGAACCCCGCGGAATGCGCAGCGTGTGCAGGCGGGCCGCTGCTCTTGAATCAGGTGAAATGGCAATTCTACACTCAGTGTCCCGTGACGTTCGAGGTCTCGGTCGTGGGCAGCGACCATGCGGCCTGTCCCCGGCCCGACACGACGACCGTGCTTTGCCCGGCGTTCTCGTACCTCTACGATGGCAGCGGGCCGCCACCCAACATCGCCGTGATTCCATTCCCCCCCGGCTGCTGCATCTTCGGCCAGGCGTTCGTCCAGGTTCGAGTCACGGACGACGGCGGCTGCCCGAAGGGCAGGATCTCGTTCTTCGTCACCGACTGCAACCCGCAGTGCCGATCCTATCTCTCGAATCCCGACTTTCCGCTCGTGGACTCCTGCGAGCTCCTCGGCACCGCCCCGACGGTCGCCGTGACTGCCGACTGTTGCAGCGGCACGCCCACGCACCGCCCGTCGTGGGGAAGGATAAAGACTCTTTACCGATGAACGCGGCCGGCTCGCGGGCGCCAGCGGCGCGGGCGCGCCGATTCGGGTAGGATGGGCGGGTTCACGGTGCCGATTCCCGAGGAGACTCTGGATGCCATTGTGCGTGTATCTCTGCTACACCCCGGGCTGCCAGGCCAAGCTCGAGCGCTGGATGCCCAGCGCCGCGCAGGGAGAGCGGGCCCAGATGGAGTGCCCGCGCTGCGGCCAGGTCATGACCTGCGCCTGGACCGGCTCGCAGATCAAGACGCCCAACCTCAAGGACGTGGTCGCGGGCGGGCCCCCGCCCAAGCCGGACCGCTAGTTCAGGTCGGCGAGAATCCTGCGGAGCGTGTCCACGTGACGCTCGACTGTCTCGCGGTCGTGGGCGTGCGGCACGCGCTCCAGGTAGCGGCTCAGGTTGTCGAGCGCCTGGCCGTGGCGCTTGAGCCGGAACAGCAGCAGGCCGCAGTCCCGGATCTCCTCGGCGTTCTCGGGATCGACGACCAGCAGGCGCTCGACCACCGCCAGCGCGCGCTCGTC
>JBGQIE010000098.1:0-10245 GCA_041498315.1 Candidatus Eiseniibacteriota bacterium | reverse complement strand
CTGCTGGTTGGCGAGCATCATGCGTTGGTCATCCTGACTGGGAGCGGCAGCCTGCCCGGCGCTGCGCGCACTATAAGTTCCTTCGGTCGATCTTCCAACCCGGATGGTCCCCCGGGATCGCCGTCCCGGACGGCGCTTGTTTACCACCTCCCTCGCCCACGCTCCTTCGCCGGCAGGTTCTCGAGGCATGTCGTCCACCAGCCGGTGCGAATCGTCTCAGTGAACTCGCGCGGCAAGCCCTCGCCCTCCATCTCCCATGCCAGTGCTTCGTGCTCGTAGGCCACCGGCACGAACTCCACCCTCGCCTCGCCATTCAGCTCGACCATCGCGTACCACGCCACGGCGCGCCCGTCGTTGGCGGGCCGGCCGATGGCGCCGACGTTGACGAGCAGGCGACCCGACGGTAGCCGGCGCTGCCAGTGCAGGCCGGTGTGCCCGCACAACACGACCTCCGCCGCGTGCTCTTCGCACAGCCACTCGAGGAACGCATCCGAGCAGGCGGACTCCCACAGGAACTCGTTGGCCCGGCGCGGCGAGCCGTGGCACAACAGCACTCGACGGCCGGAAGCCTCGAGCCGCGCCTGCTCGGGGAGATCGCGCATCCAGGCGCGGTGCTCGAGCGCGGTGCGCGCGAGCGTGTAGTCGTAGCCGATCTGGGCGAACAGGTTGTCGCGCGGGTCGGTGTAGCCGCAGGCGCAGTCCTCGCGCCCGTGACCCACCGAGTCGTCGTAGTTCCCGCGCAGCATCGGGACGCCGGAAGCGCGCAGCAGCTCGGCCGAGCGATCGGGATGGGGGCCGAAGCCGCCCAGGTCGCCGAGGCACCAGGTGGCGTCGGCGCCGCGGCGTGCGATGTCGGCGAGCGTGGCGCGCAACGCCAGATGGTTGCTGTAGACGCCACCGAAGACCGCGAGCTTCATCTCAGCCGTTCCCGCACGTCATGCCGGTGAGATAGCACGTGTAGCAGGCCCCGTGGCACAGCGGGAAGGGCCGGAGCGTCTCCTCGAGCCGCCCGCCCATCCGGGCTTCGGGCTCGTCCACGAGCAGCGGGCACACGAACACGCCGCGGCTCGTCACGGCGCGGCAGCTCGAGCACTGGAGCCGGTGCGGATCGAACGCCGCGGCGGGGAGCCCGGCGAGGGTTTCCGCGGGATCGTAGCCGCGACTGCGCTCCGCTTCGCGCCCGAGCAGGAACAGCGGCAGCACCTTGAGCCGCGGGCGCTCGATCCCGAGGTCGCGCAGCAGGGCGAGGTAGCGCTCGCGGAACTCGAGCGCGTCGGCCTCGTCGTGCTGGGTCACGGTCACGATCGGAAGCAGCCCGACCGCGCTCAGCCGCCGGATTCCCTCGAGTGCCCGCTCGAAACTGCCGGCGCCGCGCAGGCGGTCGTGGTCGGCGGCGCGCCAGCCGTCGAGGCTCACGCGAATCTCGAGCGAATACCTTGACTTTTCGCCGAGGCGGCGCAGGGCGGCGGCGCGGGGCACGGTGAACAGCGTGCCGTTCGTGAGCACGGTGACCGGACCATGGACCAGCGTGTCGGCGATGATCTCGAGCATCGCGGGGTGGACGAACGGCTCGCCGCCCGTGAAGTAGAACTCCTTCACGCCCAGGGCCACCCCCTCGGCGACGCGCCCGCGGACCTGATCGCGCGACATGAGCGCGTGGTGGTCGTCGCCCGGACCCGAGGAGACGAAGCAGTGGGTGCAGCTCAGGTTGCACAGCGTGCCGGCGACCTGGATCCACAGCGCGTCGAGATGGAACAGGGGCTGGAGCGGAACCTGATCCGCCGGGGCGAGCGTGGCCCCGGCGGCAGGCCGCGGCAGGGGAGTGATGGATTCCAAAGGCATCGTGGGTCGCCCCGCGGGACCGCGCATCCTAAGGAGTGCCGAGGCGCCGGGTGCATCACCCGGTGCGCCCTGAATGAGCGCTCGCGCGGCCCGAGCGCGTTTGACTGGGCCAGGCCCGAATCATACCCTATTCTGTTCTACCAAGGGCTCTTGGAAGGCCTGCCAGCGGGGAGACCCACCCGGATACCATGTCCCTCAAGCCTGACGACATCCTTGGCGCCCTGCGCCAGGTCATAGACCCCGACCTCCACCGCGACCTGGTGACCCTCGGCATGATCGAGGGCGTCGAGGTCCGGGAGGGCGTGGTGTCCTTCACGCTCGTGCTCACGACCTCGGCTTGCCCGCTCAAGGAGCAGATCGAGGCCGACGTCCGTGCCGCGGTCATGGCCGTGCCGGGGGTGCGCGAGCTCAAGCTCACGACCACCTCACGCGTGCGCAAGCCCCGCGACCCCTCGGCCGACCGCAAGGCGCTTGCGGGGGTGGCCCAGGTCATCGCGATCGGGAGCGGCAAGGGCGGGGTGGGCAAGTCCACGGTCGCGGCCAACCTGGCGGTGGCGCTCGCCCGGACCGGCGCCCGCGTGGGGCTGCTCGACGCCGACATTTACGGACCCAACCTGCCGCGCATGATGGGGGTCCACCGCCAGCCCTCGACCCGCGACGGCAAGATCATTCCGGTCGAAGCCTGGGGGCTCCACTTCATGTCCATCGGGCTGCTCGTGGACCAGGGCGAGGCGGTGGTGTGGCGCGGGCCCATGCTCCACAGCGCGATCAAGACCTTCCTGCACGACGTGGACTGGGGCGAGCTGGACTACCTGCTCGTGGACCTGCCGCCGGGAACCGGCGACGTGCAGCTCTCGCTCATCCAGCAGACGTTTGTCGCCGGCGCCGTGGTCGTCACCACGCCCTCGGCGGTGGCGATCGAGGACGCGATCAAGGCGGTGAGCATGTTCGCGAAGCTCCAGGTGCCGGTGCTGGGCGTGATCGAGAACATGAGCTACTTCATCTGCTCGGGCTGCGGCATGCAGCACGACATCTTCAACACCGGCTCGGCCGAGGAGCGGGCGCTCGCCATGGGCCTGCCGTTCCTGGGCTCGATTCCGCTTCATCCTGAGGTGCGGGCGGGCGGCGACGAGGGCCGCCCGGTCGTGGCGGGCCACCCGGACTCCGACTACGCGAGGACACTCGCGCGGATCGCCGGGGCGCTGGCCCAGCGCGTTTCGATCCAGGCCATCGGGGTGGGGCAGGAGGCACGGGTCTGATGCGCGAGATCTACGCCGATCACGCGGCGACGACGCCGATGGCGCCCGAGGTCGTGGCGGCGATGACGCCGTATCTCGTAAGCCGCTTCGGCAACGCCTCGTCCGTGCACAAGCGCGGCGAGGCGGCGCGCGAGGCGATCGAGGAGGCGCGCGCCCGCGTGGCGACCCTGATCGGCGGCACACCCGAGGAGATCGTCTTCACCGCTACGGGCTCGGAGGCCAACAACCTCGCGCTGAAGGGCCTGCTCCTCGGCGCCACGTCCGAGCGCCGGCGGCTCGTGATCTCGGCCATCGAGCACCCTTCGGTGCTCGAGACCGCGCGCCATCTGGAATCGCGCGGCTTCCCGCTCACCATCGTTCCGGTGGGCGAGAGCGGCGTCGTCGATCCCGAGCGCGTGCGCGCAGTACTGGGCCCCGACGTGGCGCTCGTGTCGGTCATGTGGGTCAACAACGAGACCGGGATGATCCAGCCCGTGGCCCCGATCGCGGACCTGGCCCACGCGGCGGGTGCGCGCTTCCACTGCGACGCGGTGCAGGCGGCGGGCAAGGTGCCGATCGCGGTCGCGGACTTGGGCGCCGATCTCCTGAGCCTCGCCGCGCACAAGCTCTACGGTCCTCCGGGTGCGGCGGCGCTCTACGTGCGGCGGCGCACCCGGCTCGTGCCGCTCGTCCATGGCGGTCACCAGGAGCGCTCGCGCCGCGCCGGCACCGAGAATCTCGCCGCCCTGGTGGGCTTCGGCGTCGCGGCGGAGCGGGCGCAGGAATGGCTGGCCTCGGACGGGCCGCGCCGGCTCGAGGCGCTGGGCGCGAATCTCCGGCAGGGGCTCCTGAGCCGCGTCGCCGACACGCGCGTCAATGGCGACCCGGCCCGCGGTCTCGCGAGCATCGCGAACGTGCGCTTCACCGCGGTGGATGGCGAGGCCGTGCTGCACGAGCTCGACCGCGAGGGCATCACGGTTTCGACCGGCTCGGCCTGCAGCGCCGCTTCCCCGGGGCCTTCGCACGTCCTCACCGCGATGGGCCTGCGCCCCGAGGATGCCCATGCGAGCGTGCGGTTCTCGCTGGGTGCCGGAAGCCAGGCCGCCGACGTGGAACGCATTCTGGACGTGACGACGTCCGTCATTACGCGCCTGCGATCGCTCGCCGGCCGCGGTACGATCAAGCGCAGCGCCTGAGCGGGCGCGGAAAGGGAGCCACCATGAACCAGCAGGAACAGTTCCGCCTCAAGGTGGGCCTGGCGGAGATGCTCAAGGGCGGCGTCATCATGGACGTCACGACCGCCGAGCAGGCCAAGATCGCCGAGCAGGCGGGTGCGGCGGCGGTCATGGCGCTCGAGCGCATCCCGGCGGACATCCGCCGCGACGGCGGTGTGGCGCGCATGAGCGACCCCGCCATGATCAAGGACATCCAGGCCACGGTCAGCATCCCGGTCATGGCCAAGTGCCGCATCGGGCACATCGCCGAGGCCCAGATCCTCGAGGCCCTGGGCGTGGACTTCATCGACGAGAGCGAAGTGCTCACGCCCGCGGACGACGAGAATCACGTGGACAAGCACGGCTTCAAGGTGCCGTTCGTGTGCGGCTGCCGCGACCTGGGCGAAGCACTCCGGCGGATCGGCGAGGGCGCGGCCTTGATCCGCACCAAGGGCGAGGCCGGCACCGGCGACATCGTCGAGGCGGTGCGCCACATGCGCGCCGTGACGCGCTCGATCCGGCAGCTGGCGACGCGCTCGGAAGGCGAGCTCATGGCCGAGGCCAAGAACCTGGGTGCCCCCTACGAGCTGGTCCGGCAGGTCGCGAAGACCGGCAAGCTCCCGGTGCCCAACTTCGCCGCCGGCGGGATCGCCACCCCGGCCGACGCGGCGCTCATGATGCTGCTGGGGGCGGAGGCGGTGTTCGTGGGCTCGGGCATCTTCAAATCGGATGACCCGGCGGCCCGCGCGCGCGCGGTGGTCCAGGCGGTGGCGAACTACAACCGGCCCGAGATTCTGGCCCAGGTGAGCCAGGGGCTGGGCGTGCCGATGAAGGGACTGAGCGTCAAGGACCTGCCCGAGGAGCAGCTGCTTGCCAAGCGCGGCTGGTGAGGCCCGCGGGGCGGTGACGCCGCGCGGGCGCGTCGGCGTGTTGAGCCTCCAGGGCGACTTCGAGCGCCACGGGCGCTCGCTCGAGGCGCTGGGGATCGAGGCGGTGCGCGTGACCCTGCCGCGCGATCTCGAGGGCGTGGCCGCGCTGGTGCTGCCGGGCGGCGAATCCACGACCATGCTGCGCCTGCTCGAGACCACCGGCCTGCGCGAGCCGCTCGAAGCGTTCGTCCGCTCGCGCCCGGTGCTCGGCACCTGCGCCGGGCTCATCCTGCTGGGCGAGACGTCGGAGGGGCTCCCGGCCCCGGCGCTGGGGGTGCTCGATGTCGCGGTCGAGCGCAACGCCTACGGCCGCCAGATCGACTCCTTCAGCGCCGAGGTCGAGGCCCCGGTGGTGGGAGAGCCGTTCATGGGCGTGTTCATCCGCGCGCCGCGCATCCGCCGCGTGGGCTCGGGGCTAACGGTCGTGGCGACGCGCGACGGGGAGCCGGTCGGGGTGCGGCGCGGCGCCGTGGTCGGACTGTGCTTCCATCCCGAGCTGACGGGCGACCTGCGCTTCCATCGCTGGTTCCTGGGCGAGGTCGCGGGGATGGCGCTGCCGGCGGCGAGTGCCACGCCTTCGGGCGCCGGGGGTGCTGTGGCCGGAGAATCGCGATGACGTCCGCGAGCCCCCAGCGCGCCGCGTTCCACGATTTTCTCGCCCGCCATCAGCGCTTCCTGCTCACCACCCACATCAATCCCGACGGCGACGGCCTGGGGAGCGAGGTCGCGCTCGCCCTGTGGCTCAAGGCCCGGGGCAAGATCGTGCACGTGCTCAACGACTCGGTCGTGCCGACCTGGTTCGTGTTCCTGACCCGCGACCACCCCTTCGAGGTGTTCGAGCCCGAGCTGGCCGAGGAGCGCTTCACCCAGGCCGACGCGCTGATCGTGCTCGACACCAGCAATCGCCAGCGCATCGGCCGCCTGAGCCCGGTGCTCGATCGCTACACCATTCCGGTCGCGGTCGTGGACCATCACGTCTCGCACGCCCAGGGCTTCGGCCAGGTCAATGTCATCGAGCCCGAGGCCTCGGCGACCGGGGAGATCCTCTACGACTTGATCCGCGAGGCGGGCGGCACGCTCACCCCGGCGATCGCCGAGGCGCTCTACATCGCGCTCATGACCGACACCGGCTCGTTCCGGTTCTCGAACACCGACAGCCACGCCCATCGCATGGCGGCCGAGCTGCTGGCGTTCGGGCTCGACCCGCAGCGCCTCCACGCCCAGGTTCACTCGAACGCCTCGGCGGCGCGGCTGCGCTTCTTCGGCGAGGTCCTGAGCGCCCTCGAGATGCTCGAAGACAACCGCCTGGTCGTGCTCGAGGCGAGCCCGGAGCAGTTTCAGCGCCACGGCCTTCAGGGCGCGGACACCGAGGGGCTGGTCGACATGCCGCGCAACATCGCGGGGGTGGACGTGGTGGCGCTGTTCTCGGAGGTCGAGCCCGGCAAGGTCAAGGTGAGCCTGCGCTCGACCGGACGGGTGGCGATCGACCGGATCGCGACCGGGCTCGGCGGCGGCGGGCATCCGCACGCGGCCGGCGTGCTGTTGCGCGGCACCCGCGCCGACGCGCGCGCGCGCATCCTTCCCGAGATCGCCCGCGTCATCCAGTCGGGTCCGCCCGCCAAGGTCGGGAGCGGCGCGTGAGCGCTGCAGTCCTGCCGGCGCCGGCAGTGGCACTCGCGAGCTTGAGCGCGCGCGAGCTGGCCCACCGTTACAGCCCGCGGCGCGGGCTCGAGCCAGTGAGCTTCGAGATCGAGGCCCCCGGGGTGGCGGCCGTAACCGGGCCCAACGGCTCGGGCAAGAGCACCCTGCTGCGCATCGTCGCCGGGCTGCTGCGGCCCAACCGCGGCGCGTGCGCGCTGCGCATCGGCGGGCGCGAGATCGAGCGCGGCGCGCGGCGCCTGAGCGTGGGGCTCGCGACCCCCGAGCTGTCCTTCTACGACGAGTTCACGGTGGGCGAGAACCTGATGTTCGCGGCCCAGACCCAGGGCCTCGCCGACCCGCGCGGGCGGGTGCGTGAGTCGCTCGAGCGCGTGGGCCTGTGGGTGCGGGTCGGGGATCGTGCCGACGCGCTCTCCTCGGGCATGCGCCAGCGTCTGCGCCTGGCGTTCGCGCTGCTTCACCGGCCGCCGGTGCTGCTCCTCGATGAGCCCGGCAGCCATCTCGACGAAGCGGGCCGCCTCATGGTCGCGCGCGTGGTGCGCGAGCAGGGCGAGCGCGGCCTGGTCCTCATCGCCACCAACGACGAACGGGAGAGAACGCTTGCCGGGCGAACGATCGAGCTCCGTGGGCGCGGTCTGGGCGATCCTGATTAAGGAGTGCCGCGGCGAGTGGCGCACCCGCTACGGCTTGAACTCCGCTTTGCTGTTCGCGGTGACGACGCTCACCGCGGTGAGCTTCGTCGTCGGCCGCATCGGCGAGCGCACCGACATCCTGGCCGCACTGCTGTGGATCGTGCTCATGTTCGCGGCCCTGGCCTCGCTCGCCCACACCTTCGTGCGCGAGGTCGAGGGGCACACGCTCACCCTGCTGCGCATGATCGCCTCGCCGACCTCGATCGCCCTCGGCAAGCTCATCTTCAATTTGCTGTTCCTGGGCGTGCTCGAGGCCGTCACCGTGCCGCTGTTCCTGGTGCTCATGGGGGGGCCGCCGTTACACTGGGCCCGGTTCCTCGAGGTGCTGGGGCTGGGAAGCCTGGCGCTCGCGGCCGCGGCCACCCTGGTGGGGGCGGTGATCGCCCAGACCCGGGGGCGGGGGGCCCTGTTCGCGGCGGTCTCGCTGCCCATCCTGCTGCCGGTGATGGCGGGGGCGGTGAGCGGCACGCGCGGCCAGTGGAACGGCGTGCCGGTGGACGCCGAGCTGCGATTGCTGGCGGCCTACGCGGCGGCGCTCCTGGGCATGAGCCTGGTGCTGTACGACCACCTGTGGGAGGACTAGCGTGATCCTGAGGATCCTGCTGTTCCTGTGGCTGGCGGCGGGGATGGTCGCGGGCTTCACGTGGGCGCCGGTGGTGCCGGTGCTCGGAAATACGACCCGGGTGTTCTACTTCCACTTCCCGGCCGCCATCGTCACCACGATCGCCTTCGGATGGTCGATGGTCCACAGCGCGCTCTACCTCGCGCGCCGCGACCTCGGGCACGACGACCACGCCGCCGGCGCCGCCGAGCTGGGCCTGCTGTTCTGCATCGTGGCGACCATCAGCGGCTCGCTGTGGGCGCGCGCGATGTGGGGCGCCTACTGGAACTGGGACCCGCGCGAGACCTCGATCTTCTTCCTGTTCCTCATCTACGCCGCCTACCTCGCGCTGCGGGCGGCGATCGACGGCACCGAGCGCCGCGCCCGGCTGGCCGCCATCTACTCGTGCGTCGCGTTCGTCGCGGTGCCGTTCCTGATCTTCGTGGTGCCGCGCATCTACTTCTCGCTTCATCCGGATCCGCTGCTCGGGCAGCGCGGCAAGCCCGACATCGATCCGCGCATCATGCTGGTCGCCACCTGGATGCTCGCCGGGGTCACGGCGCTGTTCGTCTGGCTGCTGTCGCTGCGCGTGCGCCTGGGCCGTATCGAGCGCGCGCGCCAGGAGTTCTGAAGCTCCGGGGGCCGCCTCCCCGGGAAAGGGGTACAATGAGCGCGAACCTGACCGTCATGGCGGTGGCCCTGCTGGTGTGGGGGCTGGTGTTCGTCTACCTGTGGCGCCTCGAGCGCCGCATCAAGGACCTGGAGCGCAAATGAACGTCAAGTGGATCCTCGCCCTGGTGCTGGTCGGCGTGGGCGTATATTTCGGCGTCACCAGCTTCAAGAAATCGGTCACGCCCTACATTTCGTTCGCGGAGGCGAAGCAGTCCACCGGGATGGTCCAGGTCAACGGGGTGCTCGCGGACAAGAACTACGTGCTCAAGAAGGACGAGCAGTACCTCGAGTTCAAGCTGCGCGACACGCGCGGTGAGCTCCTGCCGGTCGCCTACCGCGGGGTCATTCCCGGCAACTTCGATCAGGCCACCTCGATCGTGGCGCTGGGACGCTACAAGTCCGACCACTTCGAGGCCGAGCAGCTGCTCGTCAAGTGTCCCTCGAAGTACCAGGCCGAAGCCCAGAAAGCGGCGAGCGCTTCTTGAACCCCGGTCAGCTGCTGACCTGGGCCGCCTTCCTCTGCTCGCTGGTCGCGGGGCTCGCGTTCCTGGCCGCCGCGGGCGGCCGCCCCGAGGCGGCGCGCGTGGGACGCATCGCGTTCCGCGTCCAGTGGCTCGCCTACTTCGCGGCGGCAGGCTTCCTGTGGTTCATCCTCTTCACCCACCAGTTCCGCTACCAGTACGTCGCCTCCTACTCCTCGCTCGCGATGCCGAAGCACTACGTGTACGCGGCGTTCTGGGGCGGGCAGGAGGGGACGTTCATGCTGTGGGCGTTCATCACCTGCACCCTCGGCCTGCTCCTGATGCGGCTCGAGCACGGGCTGCGCTGGGCCTCGATGTTCTTCCTCAACCTGCCGCTCGTCATGCTCGGCCTGGTCACCGCGATGCGCGGGCCGTTCCTGACCTTCGCGCCCGCCCTGGTGCCGCCCGACGGCCAGGGGTTGAACCCCTTGCTCCAGGACCCGTGGATGACGATCCATCCGCCGGTGCTGTTCACCGGGTTCTCGTCGCTGGTGGTGCCGTTCGCGATCGCGCTCGCGGCGCTGGTCAAGCGCGACTACGACGGCTGGATCAAGTTCGCGCTCCCCTGGGTGGTGTTTTCGACCGGCATGCTCGCGACCGGGTTCATCATGGGCGGGGTGTGGGCCTACAAGGTGCTGGGCTGGGGCGGCTACTGGGGCTGGGACCCGGTCGAGAACGGCTCGTTCATCCCCTGGCTCTCCAACGTCGCCCTGCTCCACGGGCTGCTGGTCCAGCGCGTCACCGGGTCGCTCCGGCGCACCAACTTCTTCCTGGCGGTGACGTCCTACGTGCTGGTCCTGTACGCCTCGTTCCTGACCCGCAGCGGCGTGCTCGCCGACTTCTCGGTGCACTCGTTCGCGAACCTGGGGCTCACGGG
>JBGQIE010000097.1:0-10319 GCA_041498315.1 Candidatus Eiseniibacteriota bacterium | reverse complement strand
TGCTCGAGGCGAGCCTCAAGCTCCAGCCCGCGCCCGAGACGCGCGTGGCGCTGGTGTTCGAGGCCCGCCCCGCCCAGCTCGCGGACCCCGCGCGCTGGGCGCCGTTCCCGCGCCTCGAGCCCGCGGCACTCAGCGTGCTCGGCCCCGCCGCGACGGCCGCACTCCCGGGTGCCCGCGCTCCCGGCGCCTTCGCCGTGATCGTCGGGCTCGAGGACGAAGCGCGCTGGGTCGAGCGCCAGGCGGCGATCGCCACCGCTGCACTCGGTCCCGCCACCGCGCGCCTCGAGGGGGCCGACGTCGCACGGCTGTGGCAGACGCTCGCCGATCTCGAGGACCGCGAGGGCGCGCTCCTCACGTTCGCGACCGCGAGCAACACGCCCGTGGCGCTGACCCCGCTGCTCGAGGGGCCCGAGTCGGCATCGCTCGTCTTTCACGCCCCCGCCGGACGGCTCCACCTGCCGGTCGAACCCGGCCGCGCGCAGGAGCAGGTGCGCTCCCTCGCGGCGCACGGCTTCACCCTGATCGAGTCACGCGGAGCAGATGCGCCCGAGCCCGCGCTTCCGAGGCAGACCGGGGTGCTCGCGCTGCGCGCCAGTATCCGGGCGGCGCTCGATCCCGCAGGAACGCTGGCGCTCGGCGAGCGCTGGGCGGCCGGCATCGCCTGAGCCTACGGGCGGATCAGGTAGGAGGCCTTGAGGAACCAGGTGCGCCCGGTCGCGCGCTCGCGACCGTCGATGCGGTCGAGACCGTTGTTCATCCCGACGTAGAACACCGTGCCGGGATGAACGACGTAGCCGAGCAGGCCGTCGGCGTCGAGGTGCTCGCGGCCGCTGTCGTACTGCGGGTAGATGCGCGCGTAGAGCCGGCGCGTGAACTGGTAGGTGCACTTGGCGCCCAGCAGCCGCACGTCGTAGACCGTCTCGCGCCACGCGCGGCGCGAGAACCGGTGGCGGGTATAACTCAGCTCGGCCGTGAAGCGCGGCGCCGGCCGGATCGTCGCCGTCGCCAGGTACTGCTCGAGCCAGCCCCGGTAGGACTCGGGATCGGTCTCGCCGTAGAAGATCCCCTCGCCCACCTCGCCCTGGAAGGTCAGCGCGAGCGCCCGCAGCTGGGTGTTGTCCAGGTTCAGGATGTAGTGGCTCTGGTCGTACTCATGGTCGAGCCAGCGCTCGCGCAAGCGCTCAACCATGGTGTGGACGTGGCTCTGCTTCTGAAACTTCCAGTCGATCATCGGGCTCACGTACCACTCCTCGAGCTGGCCGGAGTGGTCGTGAAGCACGAAGGTGCGCACGATCGGCTCCCACGAGCGCAGCCAGGGGTTCTCGGTGCGAAGCGTGGCGTCCCACGAAAGCTCGGTGCGGCGCCGGTCGACCTGCTCGAGGAACCCGGTCTCGGCGCGGAAGTCGGGTCCCAGGTAGTTCTCGATCAGGAAGACCTCGGTGGTGCCGTCGGCGTAGCGCAGCTCGGCGTCGTAGGCGGCATCCGAGAACCGCTCGAGGACCGGCGGCCCGCCGGAGAAATGCGCGCTGTCGCTGCGCGTCACGCTCGCCCCCGCCTGGCCGGTGAAGAACAGCCGGCGGGCCAGCCGCAGCTTCGCGTCCGCCGCGAGCACGAAGTTGTGCCCGCCTGATTCCTGCGCGCCGGGTCCGGCCACCGCCGGCAGCGCCCCGGTGAAGGCGTCGCGACCGTGATGGGTGTAGAGCAGGCCGAGGCTCGAGTTCTCGCCGATGTCGTAGGTGGCGCGCCCGACGCCGAAGTAGCCCGCGCGTCCCGGTTCGAAAGTGCTTTGGGAGCCGATGCCGTCCTGGCTGCCACCGCCATCGTCGCGTGTGAAGATCGCGCCCATCCGCCACGGCCCGCTCTTGCCGACCGCCTTCACGCCGTAGGCGGGGTTCGCCATGCGGCGCGTGTAGACGAGATTGAACGGGGTCGTGAAGGTCTCGGCGCCCTCGAGGAAAAACGGGCGCTTCTCCGCGTAGTAGAGCGGATAGCGCTGGTTGACGTCGATCTGGAGCGCATCGGCCTCGATTTGGCTGAAGTCCGGGTTGATGGTCGCGTTCGCGACCAGCGTCGAGGTGATTCCGTATTTGAGATCCGCGCCCGCCTGGGTGTCGGTGGTCTTCGCCCACGGCGTGAGCGCCGGACCCGCGCCCGCCGGGCCGCGTGAGGCGCCGCTCACCGACGCGGCGTAGGGCTGAAGCTCGAGCCGGCTGCCGCCCGCGAGCCCGCCCAGCCCGGTGAGGTCGGCCGACTGGAGCATGATGTCGCCCTGCTCGGCCTGGCGCCACAGCGGGTACGAGCACACCTCGTCGGCGCGCGTGATCTGGCGGCGCATCCACAACCCCCACACGCCCGGACCCCGCGCCGGGAAGCGCAGCGTGCGCAGCGGCATCGCGATCTCGGCGGTCCAGCCGCTCGAGTCGCGCCGCGCCTCCGCGTCCCACACGCCGTCCCAGTCGAGATTCACGTCGCCGCCATCGAGGATGCCGTCGATCTGCACCGCGTAGGGATTGACGCCAAACATGAACGCGCGATGGTGATCGCGGTAGGTGTCGAGCTGGATGGCGATGAAGTCGTCGTCCAGGATCTGATCGCGCGGCGCGAGGCTCGCGCGCACGCCGCCCGGTCCGTGGGCCCCGCAGCGCACGCCGAAGTAGATGCGCCGGTCGTCGAACAGCACGCGCACGTCCGTGGATTCCGACGGCGTCTCGCCCTCGCGCACGAAGATGAGGCGAAAGTCGGTGAGCGGGGTTGCCCGCGCCCAGTCGGGCTCGTCGAGCCGCCCGTCGAGATGGATCGCGCCGGTGGCGCGGAGGGCCGGCACCTGGACCCGCTCGAGCGCCAGGGCGCAGCGCGCGCCGGCCAGGGCCAGGATGGCCGCGAGCATCAGCGCCAAGTGGGGGACGGGAAGGCGCATGGCGGGGCAGTCTCGGCCAGCGGCGCCCCGATGGTCAAATCTCGTGCGCGGGGCGCGCAGGACCTGGTTCTTCGGATTCGGAGATCGGCCCTGCACAACTGGTGCCTGCGACAAGCCATTTCCTTCGAATCACTCCCCGACGAGGAACTTGAGCATCGCGGGAGCTCGGGCCCCCCAGTCGTGGCCATCATGCGTTTGGCCCTGGCCCACGACGGTCAACAGATCACCGCCCTCCTGGAAGCCCTGATCGAGTACGACCTGCTGCATTTCATAGAGAAAGTAGGGATCATTGTCCCGCACCGTGCCCGTGTCCTGGTAGACGCGCACGAGCTGTCCCCTGCCCCGATCATGGGCGAACTTGAGCATTGCCCCGCCTGCCCAGACGTAGGGGGGTGAGAAGGCCGCAACCCGGCTGAACGTGCTGCTGAAGGCGTAACCGGCGTAGACCGATAGAAGTCCCCCGAGGGAAGCACCCGCCATGTAGGTGTGAGCCACGTCCGGCATCGTTCGAAAATGGCGATCGATTTCGGGCTTGAGCGAGTCACGAATGGCGATCAGGAAGCTGGCGCCCCCGCCACCCGCGCCATAGGACGCGTCCCTCCAGGGCGCGTCCTCGTCGATGCGCAGGGGACCACCGCCCGTGATTCCGACCACGATGATGGGTGGAATCTGGTGCGTCTCGGTAAGCCACTGGCAGGTGCGGTCCAGATGCCAGGCGCTGCCCGGGCCAAACAGCGTTTCGCCATCATGCATGTAGAGAACTGGATATCGCTCGGAGCGCGAGAACGCATATCCGGAAGGCAGCAGCACCCAGCAGCGACGGCCCCCGCGGAAGAGCGACGTCTGGAAGGATTGGATCCTTCCAGGAACGAGGCGAAACGGGTAAGAGAGGTTGGTGCCGGGATCGGTCGGCCCTGAACAGGAATAGACGAGCAGGGAGGCAAGCGCGCAGAGGAGCGCCGCGAGGGAACGAACAGAGGGGTGGCAGTTCGAGGTTCGCGCAGGCTGGACGCGGATCGATAGGGGAAGGGTCATGACGACATACCTGTGAGCCCGTCCATCGTTCGCCGGCAGGGGTTCGGAAGGGGCACGCCAATAGGAGTCTCGACCCGCCGCGCCCCGATGGTCAAATCTCGTGCGCGGCGGACGCAAACTGGACGGCGCGCGCGTCCGCCCCGCTTCGACCGGGCCCCTGCCCGCGTGGCATGGGGCTTGCCCGTTCCCTGTCCGGGCCCGGCCCCTAAGGGGGCGGCGGGCCTCGGCGGACCTGGTTTCAGGGAGGAGCGCGACGATGAAACGATGCGGCGGCGGCGCCGTGCTCGCGCTCCTGCCGGCGGCGTTCGCCGTCATCCTCGGAGGCTGCGGCAAGACCTCGGACGTCACGGGCGTGGGCGCCGTCACGCGCCAGGCCGCGGACGACATCGCGGTCGAGATCGGCGCCGCGGCAAGCGCCGATGGCGGCGGCATGATGACCGAGATCGAGGGCGCCCGCTCGGCCCTGCCGCTCACGCTCGAGCCCGCCCCGATCGAGAGCCTGGTCGCGGCCGACACCACGCTCGCGCGCGGCCCCTTCACGCTCTCGCTCGAGCGCGCGTTCTTCGACGTCGACGACAACGCGCTCCAGCCGTGGGATCCGAGCGCGGTGCGCGCCGTGGTCCATTCCTGGCTGCGCGGCGCGGTCAACAGCGTGCGCTACCGGGCGACGCGCGGCCGCACCGGCACGCTCGGCGTCGGCGGTCTCGCCCCGGCCGTGGACACGCTCGTCTTCGAGGGCTCGGCGACCGACACGACCGACGCCCGCTACACCTCGCTCGACGGCTCGCGCACCACGGACGTCCACGTGCTCGCGACCCGCACGCTCGACGGAGTGCGCACGCTCAAGGAGCGCGGCGTCAATCCGTGGCCACTCGGCGGCGCCGCGACCTGGAAGCTGTCGGTGGACAAGTACGCCAACACGCCGCGCGGCGGGATCGAGGCTCACATCGAGGCCGTCGTCGTCGTGGCGTTCGACGGCACGCCCTCCGCGACCGCCACCGTGAACGGCCGCTTCCGCTACCGGCTGAACCTCCAGACCGGGGACGTGGCCCGCATCTAGAGCCACGCCGGCGCTCCTCTGGTGGGGCGCGCGGACCACTGCTAGCCTGCCGGTGGTCCCGCTGCCGTTCTACCGTCCGCCCCCTCGGAGGTCCGCATGTTCCCGAGCCTGCTCGTTCCCCTCGTGATTCTCGCCGCCGCGCCCACCGTGGCGCCGGCGCTTCCCGCGCACACCTTCTCGATCGTGGCGCGCGATCCCAAGACCGGCGAGATGGGAGTCGCCGTCCAGTCCCACTACTTCAGCGTGGGCCCGGTGGTGCCGTGGGCGGAGGCGGGCGTCGGCGCGGTCGCCACGCAGTCGCTGGTGCTCGTGGACTACGGGCCCGACGGCCTCGCGCTGATGCGCAAGGGGCTCACTGCGCGCCAGGCCCTCGACCAACTCGTGGCCGCCGACACCGCGCGCGCCGGCCGCCAGGTGGCGATGGTGGACGCGCGCGGCAACGTGGCGACGTGGACCGGGCCGGCGTGCATCCCCGACGCGGGGCAGCGCACCGGCCCCCAGTACTCGGTCCAGGCGAACCTGATGGCGAACGAGCGGGTGTGGCCGGCGATGGCGAAGGCGTACGAGCGTGCGAGGGGCGACCTCGCCGAGCGCATGCTCCAGGCGCTCGAGGCCGGTCAGGCGGCGGGCGGCGACATCCGCGGCCGCCAGTCGGCGGCGATCCTGGTGGTCAAGGCCGAATCCAGCGGCAAGCCGTGGGCGGACCGGCTCATGGACCTGCGCGTCGAGGACAGCCCCGAGCCTATCCGCGAGCTGCGCCGGCTGGTGCGCCTGCGGCGCGCCTACAACTTCGAGGACGCGGGCGACAACGCCATCTCGGCGAAGCACCCGGACGAGGCGCTCAAGATGTACGAGCAGGCGGCGCAGCTCGCGCCCGACGTGGTCGAGCTTCAGTTCTGGGCCGCGGTCTCGATGTATACGAACGGCCGGGAGGCCGAATCACTCACCCTCTTCCATCGGGTATTCGCGCGCGAGGCGCGCTGGGTGCAGCTCGTCCCCCGGCTCGCGGAAGTGGGCCTGTTCCCGAACGATAAGAAGAAGATCGCTCAGGTCCAGGCGCAGGCCGCAAAGCGCGCAAGCTGGTGAGCTGCTGGGGGGGCGGTCGCGATCGTGCTTCGAGGCTTCAGCGACCGTCAGCCTTGACCTCGTTCTGACACCGCACGCACCCCGGCGCTCGCGGCCGGAGGCGCCTCTCGGGTAAGCTTCGCGCTCCATGTCGCCCGTCTCGAGCCGGATCGAACGCCACGAGGCCGCCCGCCGCAGCGCCCCCGAGAAGAAGCAGAAGAAGAAGCTCGCCAACCCCTCCGCCGCCTGGCAGGAGGCGCGCGACCTCGCCTGGGCGCACCGCGCGCGGCTCGCGCTCGGGCTCGGCCTCATGCTGGTCAGCCAGCCGCTCGGCTTCGTGCTCCCGTACGCCTCCAAGCTGCTGGTGGACGAGGTCATCGCGAAGCACCGCGCAGAGCTGCTGCCGCTGCTCGCCGCCGCCGCCGCGGGCGCGACCGTGCTTCAGGCCGCGATCTCGTTCACGCTCTCGCAGGTGCTGGGGGTCGCCGCCCAGCGCGCGATCACCGACATGCGCAAGCGCGTCCAGGCGCACGTCGAGCGGCTGCCGGTGCGGTTCTTCGATTCGACCCAGACCGGAGTGCTGATCTCGCGCATCATGTCGGATGCCGAAGGGGTGCGGAACCTGGTCGGCAACGGGTTGGTCCAGCTCGTCGGGGGTGCCCTCACCGCGGTGTTCGCGCTCGCGGTGCTGTTCTGGCTCAACTGGCAGCTCACGCTCTACATCCTGGTCGTGCTCGCCGGCTTCGGCATCGCGATGTCGTTCGCGTTCCGGAACCTGCGGCCGCTGTTCCGCGAGCGCGGACGCATCAACGCCGAGGTCACGGGCCGGCTCTCCGAATCGCTGGGCGGCGTGCGCATCGTCAAGGCCTACACCGCCGAGCGGCGCGAGCAGAAGGTGTTCGCCTCCGGCGCCCACCGCCTGTTCCGCAACGTCGCGCGCTCGATCACCGGCGTGTCCGCGACCAGCGCGTTCGCGGGGGTCATCGTCGGCGTCGTGGGCGTCATCATGATGCTGGTCGGCGGGCGCTCGATCCTCGCCGGCCGGATGACGATGGGCGACTTCCTCATGTACGCCTACCTCACCGGGCTGGTCGCCGGGCCGATGGTCCAGATCGCGTCGATCGGCACCCAGATCACCGAAGCCTTTGCCGGGCTCGACCGCATCCGCGAGATCCTGGGGAACCCGACCGAGGACGCCGCGGATGCGGAGCGCGCCGCGCTCGACGGCGTGCGCGGCGAGATCGCCTTCGAGGAGGTGAGCTTCGAGTACAACCCCGGGGTGCGCGTGCTCGAGCACGTGAGCTTCCGCTCCGCGGCGGGCTCGACCACCGCGCTCGTGGGCTCGAGCGGCTCGGGCAAGAGCACGCTCATCAGCCTGGTCATGGCCTTCAACCGGCCGCTCGCGGGGCGGGTCACGGTGGACGGGCGCGATCTGGCGAGCCTGCGGCTGCGGGACTACCGCCGCCATCTCGGGGTGGTGCTCCAGGACAACTTCCTGTTCGACGGCACGATCGCCGAGAACATCGCGTTCTCGCGGCCCGACGCGAGCCCCGAGCAGATCCGCGCTGTGAGCCGCGTGGCCCACTGCGAGGAGTTCATCGAGGGGTTCGAGAATAAGTACGACACCGTGGTGGGCGAGCGCGGCATCAAGCTGTCGGGCGGGCAGCGCCAGCGGATCGCGATCGCGCGCGCCATCCTCGCCGACCCGCGCATCCTGATCCTCGACGAGGCGACCTCGAGCCTCGACAGCGAGAGCGAGTCCATGATCCAGGACGGGCTGCGCACGCTGCGGCGGGGGCGCACGACCTTCGTCATCGCCCACCGGCTCTCGACCATCCGCAGCGCCGACCAGATCCTGGTGCTCGAGGGCGGCAAGATCGTCGAGCGCGGCACCCACGAAGAACTGCTCGCAAAGCAGGGCCGCTACCGCCAGCTCTACGACAAGCAGTACCGGTTCGAGCTCGATCGCTTCATCAATCCGGGCGAGGACTTCACGCCCGAGCTGCCCGCGACCAGCCGCGTGGCGGCCGCCGAGGAGGAGCCCGCCCGGCCGCCGGCCCTCTAGCCCGGACCGAGTCCGAGGGCAGGAGCGGGAGCCGCACCCCCCTGCGGCAGAGCGGCGCCCCCGGAGGATGTCATGGCTGGATGCGGGCCGGCGCGCGCTGCCGCCGCGGGGAGGGCCCGGTAGGACTGGCAGTCACCCGGTTCCCTCCACCAACGGCGACACCCATTGCGGGGGTCGGGATCCCGAGCGGGGCCCTGGCTCGTGGCTGGCGGGCCCCGCCGGAACCCGCTCGGCCATCGGCGTCGCCGATTCCACACCGGTAGGGGACGATATACCGGGGAGATGGGACGCCGATGGTCCGAGCAGAAAATCGGCCGGCCGTGGGGTCTCGAATCCGTCCTGACTATCGGGCTCGGATGCATCGGATCCGAATGCCCCCTCGGACGGCCGCTCCTTGGCAGGGAGCACTGTGTTGGGGGGGGATCCTCGACATGCTCCTTGCACTCACACAGGTGTGAGCTGCCCGCGGCCTGATACAAGGCTCGAGCGGTGCCCCCGCAGAGCGCGCGCGGGCAGGGTGGTTGCGCTCCGGACCGTGGGATAGAGTCCGGGGATGAGCCGCTCGAGCGGGCATCCGGGCCTCGATCCGGGCGAGGACGCGCGCCTCGTCGAGGCGTGCCTGGGCGGGGATGCGCGCGCCTGGGCCGCGCTGGTGTCGCGTCACCAGGGGCTGGTCTACGCGGTGGCGCGCTCCTACCGGCTTTCGGATGCCGACCTCGGCGACGTCTTCCAGGAGGTGTTCGCGGCGCTGGTGCGTGGGCTCCCGCGCATCCGCGACGCACGCTCGCTGGTGCGCTGGCTCGCGAGCACGACCGAGCGCATCGCGCGCGCCACCGCCCTGCGCCGGCGCCGCGAGCAGGCGCTGACGGCCCCCGATCCCGGCGCGGTCGAGGGCCTCGCGGCCGACCAGCCCGCGGTGGGCGCCGAGCTCGAGACGCTCGAGGAACAGGCCCTCATCCGGCTCGCGCTGAGCCGGTTGCCCGAGGGCTGCCGGCGGCTGCTGGGCGCCCTCTACTACGACGACCCGGTGCCCGACTACGCGGCGCTCGCGCGCCGGCTCCACATGCCGATCGGCTCCCTGGGCCCCACCCGGGCACGTTGCATCGAGCGGATGAGGCGTGTGCTTCTTGGACTTACCGGGTCCCCGGCAGGTATCAGCGCCACCGCCGGCCCCACCTTTGAGCGTGGAGGCTCGCTGCCCGGATCCCCCGACCCGGGCGAAGCGGCGCCCCACAACGTGGAGAAACGCCGATGAAGTCTTGGCCGCCGGCCGACCGCCACGTGGAGCCGCGGGCTGCGCTCGACTACCTCGATGGAACCCTGGAGCCTTCCAGGCGCCACGAGGTCGAAGCCCATCTCGGGGCTCCATGCCCGGCCTGCCGCGAGCGCGTGCGCGAGCTGGGCGCACTTATCCATCACATGCGGCTCGATCGGGTGCCGCCGGTGCCCGCGGCGCTCCATGCCCGCGCGCTGGCGGTGTTCGCGGGTCGCGAGCATCTCGCGCCGGCGCGCGCGGCGCTCCGGCAGGTCGCGCGGCTGTTGTTCGACTCGTGGGCCACGCCCCTTCCCGCGGCCGCGCGCCGGGCGGTGGGCGAGGCGCGGCTGCTGCGCTTCGAGCTCGCGGGCGGCACGCTCGAGCTCGAGTGCGAGACCGAGTCCGCGGGGCTCTCGACCCTGCGGGGCCGGCTCACGATCGAGGACGCCCCGCTTCACCGCGTCGTGGTCACGCTGGGCGCCGAGACGCGCGCCGCGTGGGCCGACGCGGATGGGAGCTTCGCGCTCGAGCGGATTCCGGCCGGAGAAGCCCGGATTCGAATCGAGGGCCCGGGCGACCCCATCGAAATCCCTCCCATCACCCTCTCCATCCCCCTCTAAGGCCGCACCATGGACCACGCGACCCCTCCCAGCGACACCCGCCGGCCCCGGCGTGGCCGCGGCCTGGTCGAGCGCGTCGAGGCGCTGCGCAAGTCGCACCCGGAGCGGGCGTGGCGGCTGCTCGAGCGGGGCTTCGAAGCCTGCGCGCGCGCCGGCGACGAGGCCGGGCGCGGCGAGCTGTGGCGGCTGCGCGGCCACGTGCTGCGCGGGCTCCAGCGCGCGCGCGAGTCGGCGCTCGCCTACCGGCGCGCGGCCGCGTGGTACCGGCGCGCCGGCGACCTCCGCGAGCAGGGCCGCTGCGC
>JBGQIE010000096.1:0-10321 GCA_041498315.1 Candidatus Eiseniibacteriota bacterium | reverse complement strand
GATGCCGGGGCCAAGCACGGCATGTCGACCGGCGTCATCATCTGCGGCATCCGCTCGATGGACCCCAAGGTCTCGATGACGCTCGCCGAGCTGGCCGTGGCCTACAAGGGCCAGGGAGTGCTGGCGTTCGATCTCGCCGGGCAGGAGAAGGACTACCCCGCCAAGGCCCATCGCGCCGCCTTCGAGCTGATCCTCAAGAACAACATCAACTCGACGGTGCACGCGGGCGAGGCGTTCGGTCCCGCGAGCATCGCCCAGGCGCTCCACTACTGCGGCGCCCATCGGATCGGCCACGGCACGCGGCTGGGCGAGAACCAGGACCTCATGAACTACGTCAACGACCACCGCATCCCGCTCGAGGTGTGCCTGTCGTCGAACGTCCAGACCCGGGCGGTGCGCAGCATCAAGGAGCACCCGTTCGGCGACTACTTCCGGCAGGGGCTGCGCGTGACCATCAACACCGACAGCCGGCTGGTGTCCGCGACCACCGTGTCCCAGGAGATCGCGCTGGCGGCGCGCGCGTTCCGCCTCAGCCCCTACGAGATCAAGCGCATCATCATCATGGGCTTCAAGAGCTCGTTCCTGCCTTACGCGCAGAAGGCCCGCATGCTGCGCGAGGTGAACCTCGAGATCGACCGGATCTTCATGGAGGAGTTTCCGGAGGAGTACGACCGGCACGTGACGGGGCTGTGATGCGGGGCGGAGCCCTCGCGCGGCTCGCCCTCGCGGCCGCGCTCGGCGTCGCGGTCCTCCCCGCGGCGCGGCGGGCGGCCGCCGCCCCCGATGTCCTGCCCGATTCGGTGCGCTACGCGCTGAGCACCGCGCGCGTCAACCGGGTCGGGCTCACCCTCACGAATTACGGATTCTTCGGCACCAACTTCACGAACAAGAATCCCTCGTTCGAGTTTCCGCTCGGCGACGGCTACGAGCACATGTCGCGGGCCGGACTGTGGGTGGGCGGGATCGCGCTGGGCGACACCGGCGACGTCATGCTGGTCTCGAGCGCGATCGTGGACAACGCGCAGGCCACCAACGCCGAGACCGAGAGCGAGTTCACCCCCGCGAGCAAGACGTTCGTCGAGTCCTCGGGCATCTCCAACAGCCCCAAGTACTCGCCCCGCGCGATCTCGGACCAGGACCTCGATTGCTGGTACTCGGACGAGCCGGCGCGCGGTCCCTCCGGGTACCAGTCGGAACGCCACGTCCCGCTCGACATCGTGGTCCACCAGCGCACGCTGGGCTTCACCCTCGAGCCGGCGAACGCGTTCGTCGTCACGCGCTTCACGATCATCAACAAGGGCTCGACCCTCAAGGAGTTGTACGTCGGGCTCTACGCCCAGCTCGTGAGCGGCAACAAGAACGCCTACGCCAGCTTTCCCCCCACCGGCTGGTACTACAAGACCCACGTGGACTACGACGGGCCGCGCCGGCTCTACAAGGAGCACTACTGCGCGGCGTCCTACCCGCAGGGATGCAACTTCGCCGCCTGCCCGCCCTGGGCGGCGGTCAAGCTCCTCAAGGTGTCGAGCGCCCCGCTCGAGAGCACGACGGTGAGCTTCAACTGGTGGTCGTACAGCCCCGGCGACGCCTCGCGGGCCTCCGACGTCCAGCGCTACGCGCTCATGAGCAACGGCGCCTCGATGAACGGGGCCGACTGCATCCCCGGGGGATCGTGCTCGCCCATCATGCTGCTCTCGGTCGGGCCGCTGGGCCATCGCGCCGGGATCTACCACGCGCTCGACAACGGGGACAGCCTGACGGTGGATTTCGCCTTCGTGGGCGGCGAGGACGAGAGCCGGCTCCTGGACCACGCCGACTACGCCCAGTTCGCGGCCAACATCAACTACAAGCTGCCCCGAGCGCCCCCTTCGCCGCTGCTCAAGGTCGAGAGCGGCGCCAACCGGCTCGACCTCTTCTGGGACGACTCGCCCGAGTCCGCCGTGGATTCCACGAGCAAGGCGCCGGGATTCAAGGATTTCGAGGGCTACCGGGTGTACCTGGGGACCGACCGGAACAATCTCCTCCGGGTTGCCCAGTTCGACCTGCGCGACACGACCGGATTCAACACCGGGCTCGACCGGGTGAAGTTGACGCCCCCGGACACGATCGACCACGTGGCCTACCAGTACAAGTACACGGTGAACGGGCTGCGAGACGGGTTCAGCTATTTCGGGGCGGTCTCGAGTTACGACCTGGGCGACTCCCAGACCCCGAGCCTCGATAGCGGAACCAGCCAGAACAAGTTCATGGCGGTGCCGATGCCGGGCCCCGCGGAGTCCCGGGTCGGCGTGACCGTGTTCCCGAACCCCTACCGGGTCGAAGCGCGCTGGGACCAGGGGCGGCTCGCGCGCGACCATTACCTGTGGTTCGCGAACCTGCCGCCCCGCGCCAGGCTGCGCATCTACACGCTCTCGGGCGACCTGGTGCAGGAGGTGCACTTCGACGGCGCCACCTACCAGGGTCAGGGTGCGCGCGGGCTCTACGACCCGCGCCACAACCTGGATACCCCGCCGCCCGCCCTCTCGGGCGCCTCCTACGCCTGGAACCTCATCTCGCGCGAGGGTGAGGCCGTGGCGACCGGGCTCTACCTCTTCACGGTCGAGGACCTCGCCTCGGGCCGGGTTCAGCGGGGCAAGTTCCTGATCGTCAAATCCGACCGCGAACAATAGACGTCCGACCGGGGGACGCGCGATTGTGTCTTGACGCTTTAATCACCAATGGTTAGGGTCGTTCGACCTGCCCGGGGGAAGGTTCGTCCCAACACCCTATGACCCGCCCGATCGTCCCGATCGCCCTACTGCTCCCGCTCCTCCTGCTCGGGGCCCCGCCTGCCCATGCCCAGGAAAAGGGCAGCCTCACGGGACGGGTGGTGGACAAGAAAACCGGCCACGCGCTCCCGTTCGCGAGCATCACCGTGGTCGAGGCCAAGCGCGGCGTCCTCACGGACTCCGAGGGGCAGTACGTCCTGACCGGCCTGCTGCCCGGCACTTACGAGGTTCGGGCCCAGTTCCTGGGCTACAAGCCCGAGTCCCGCACCGGCGTCACGATCGAACCGGGCCGGCCCCTGACCATGGACTTCCGCCTCGAAGACATCGTCGTGCGCGAGGAGAAGACCATCGAGGTCACCGCCGAGCGCCGCCTGGTCGACGTCAAGCAGGGCACCACGGTTCGCAGCGCCGGCGCCGCCGAGATCCGCAACCTCTCGGTCTCGACCGTCAGCGACGTGCTCCAGCGCCAGGCCGGGGTGAGCGCGGAGAACGACCAGATCCACGTGCGCGGCGGCCGCGCCGACGAGACCGTGTTCATGGTCAACGGCATCACCAATCGCGACCTCGTGACCGGGCAGTCCTCGGCCGGCCAGCTCAACGCCCGCTCGGTCGCCGAGGTCAACGTGGCGACCGGCGCCTACGACGTGAGCTACGGAAACGCGCTCTCCGGCGTGGTCGACATCAAGCTCAAGGAGGGTGGGGACACGTTCGAGGCGGGCCTCACCTCGACCGCGGGGAGCTACGGCGGGCGCGGGCTCCAGTTCACCGCCGGCGGCCCCGACCGGGTGCTGGGACCGTTGTTCCACCGGCTCGGCGTCGCGGGCACGATGTCGAGCCTGATCGACGTGTCGGGATCGGGGTTCGAGACCCGGTTCCAGAACCTGTTCGGTGACCGCCCGGGCTCGTTCACCAGCACCTGGGGGGAGGGCTCCCCGCTGTCGAAGCCGCTTCACTCCAGCTACACCGACGACTTCTTCGGCCGCCCGTTCCACTACGGCGACTTCTTCGCGCCCTCCGAGGAGAACCACTGGTCCGCACGCTACTGGCTGGGATGGAAGCCCAGCGACCGCGACAAGGTGAGCTTCACGCTCTTCAAGCGCATCGACATCGACCAGGGATTCAGTCGCAGCTTCATCAACGCGGCGGGCGACATCGGCGACCCCGCCTATCCCTGGTCGTGGGCCCACCGCGTCGATCACGGCCCGACCATCCTCGAGGACAACGTCCAGACCTCGGTCGAATGGCGGCGCACTCTTTCGAAGACCGGCTTCACCGAGCTCCACCTGTCGCGCTACTTCAGCGCCCAGCGCAAGGACGTGCTGGGTAAGCAGTGGCTCGACTACGAGCAGCCCAACGACTTCGCGCTCCCCGACACGACCAAGCACACCGACTTCTTCGTGGACACCGGCGACAACAACGTGTGGCAGGACCGGCGCTCGACCAGCTACCAGATCCAGTGGAGCCTGATCCAGTCCCACCGCCGGCACGAGATCGAGGTGGGGTTCGACCACCAGTTCCAGTCGGTGCAGTTCGTGACCATCGAGGATCCGTGGGTGTCCGACCCGAACAACCTCGGCGGCTCGCACGACCTGTGGAAGGCCCACCCCATGGTGGGCGCCGTGTACGTGCGCGACCGCCTCGAGTACGAGGGCTTCAAGGCCAACTTCGGGCTGCGCGCCGACTACTGGTTCATCGGACGCGAGGCGGAGCGGGCGCTGGCGGACACCGGCAACATCAACGTCACGGCCACCACCCGCGACAACTTCTACAAGGACACCGGGTCGTTCTTCGGGCAGCGCTACAAGACGCGGCTCTCGCCCCGGCTCAGCGTCTCCCACCCGATCACCGAGCACAGCAATTTCTTCTTCAACTACGGCCTCTACACGCAGATCCCGACCTACCGCTACGTCTACTCGAAGCTCACCTCGGTCTCGAGCGAGTCGTTCCCGCTGCTCGGCAACCCGGACCTGAACCCGCAGGTCGCGGTCAACTACGAGCTCGGGGGCAAGCACCAGTTCCTTCCGACCGCCGCCTTCAACGCCACCTTCTTCGTCAAGGACACCTACGACTATCCGGTCGGCACCACGTTCACGCCCACCCAGGGCAACTCGCTCGCGAAGTTCCTGGTCTACCTGAACGGCCACTTCGCGCGCTCGAAGGGATTCGAGCTCGAGCTCGAGAAGCGCCGCAGCCGCTACTGGTCGGGCAAGATCGTGTACACGTTCCAGCAGACCAAGGGAAAGAGCAGCGACCCCAACGCGCAGAAGATCGTTCAGGACAACGGCGGCGACGCCAGTGAGACCCCGCTGTCGGAGACGTTCGTGAGCTGGAACCGGCCGCACCGGATCGCGGTGAGCTTCGACGTGCGCTTCGACAAGGACGCCCCCGAGCGCTGGAGCATGCTCAAGCACTGGGGGCTCAACGCGTACGTCCAGGGCCAGTCCGGCAAGCCCTACACGCCCATCGATCCGCTCACCAAGAGCTCCGGCGAGCCCTTTTCGCGCAACGCGCCCTTCCAGATGACAACCGACCTGCGCGCCAATCGCTGGTTCATGATCGGGACCCAGAAGCTCGACCTGAGCGTGTCGGCCATCAACGTGTTCAATACCCACATCATCAACCGGGTGGACGGGGTCACGGGCCTGGGGCGGGTGTGGGGGGTCGGCCAGTACAGCCCCAGCTACCTCGGCCCCATCGCGCCCGAGGCCCTGCAGTACGCCCACGACGGCGATGTCAACGATCCCTCGAACTACGGCCCCGGCGCGCAATGGAGATTCCAGCTTGACTACGACTTCTAGACGCGCCCGGCGCTGGGGGCCGCGGCTCGCCCTGGCGCTCGCCGCCACCTTGGCCGCCGTGCCGGCGCTCGCCCAGTTCAACCTGGGCGAGCAGCGCACCGGCACCTCGTCGGGCACCTTCCTCAAGATCGGCGTCGGAGCGCGGGCGGTGGGGCTGGGCGAGTCGTTCGTCGCGGTCGCCAACGACCCGACCGCGATCTACTGGAACCCGGCGGGCCTGGCGTCGGTCCAGCGCGAAGAGGTCGAGCTGTCGCACCTCTCGTGGCCGGGTGACATCAACTACGAGCACATCGCCTGGGTCGTGCCCGCCCGCCGCCTGGGCGGATCGCTGGCGTTCCAGTTCGGCATGCTCTCGACCCAGCTCGACGAGACCACCGAGCTGCACCCCTATGGCACCGGGCGCAGCTTCAGCTACTACGACCTGGTCGTCGGGGCGGCCTACGCGCGCCGCTGGACCGACAAGCTGCTGGTGGGCGGCGGCGTCAAGTTCGTGCGCGAGGATCTGGGCTCGCAGGTGGATGGGCCCACGACCAACGCGGTGCTGTTCGACCTGGGCTCGATCTACTACCTGGGCTACGGCAGCGTGCGCATCGCCACTTCGCTCGCGAACTTCGGACCCCAGCTCACCCCGGGCGGACGGTACGTCTCGACCTACACCGGCGAGGTGCGCGCCTACGACGGCTTCGATCCGCCGCTCATGTTCCGCTACGGGATCGCCTTCGAGCCGATCGAGAACGCCAACCAGCGCGTCACCACCTCGGTCGAGTTCAATCAGCCCGCGGACAACCGCCAGCTCATGAAGATGGGCATCGAGTGGGCCTGGCAGCGGCGCCTGGCCCTGCGCAGCGGCTACAACTTCAACGCCGACCAGCTCAAGTTCTCGGCCGGCGCCGGCCTCTACGCCGCGATCGGACAGACCCAGGCGACCGTGGACTACGCCTACACCGACGGCGGGGTGCTGGGCGCGATCAACCGCCTGTCGCTGGGGCTGCGGTTCTGATGATCCGCCCCACCCGGAGCCTGCTCGCGGTCGCCGCCCTCGCGGCCCTGCTCGGCCTGACGGCCGGCTGCGGCACCAAGTTCGACCTGCCGCTCGAGCTGCGCGTGAAACGCTCGTTCCCGGTCTACAAGAGCTACAAGACCGACGCCGTGTGGTCGGGCATGGCGCACGTGCGCGACATCGTCCTGACCCAGCGCTACGGCTCGCAGCTCTTCGTCCTGTTCGAGCGCCCGCTGCCGCGGGACATCAACTCCCACGGGCAGGCCTACGCGTTTCCGCTCACGCGCTCGACGCCGATCCTGAGCACCGCCTTCCAGCATCTCGACAATCCGGCGGCCATGACGGCGGGCGGCGACGGCACGGGCGCACCGCTCAACCGCATCTACGTGCTCGACCAATGCGACACCTGCGTCGCGCGCGGACACCAGTACACTGATAACGTCGCGCAATACCCCCAGCACTGCAACACCGACGTGGGCGGAAACGGCGAGGTGACCGATCTGTTCCACTACTGGCGGGTGCGCGAGTACGGCCTGCTGGGTGGCGAGACGCTCAGCACCTTCACCGACACCCTGATGGGCTACGTCGAGGGAATCGCCGCCGACTACGAGGGCCGGGTGTACGTCGCGGGGAGCGCGATCGTTCAGGCCCCGAACGTCGAGAACCCGCACCTGTCGACACGCACGTTCGAGTCGCGGATCTACCGCTACGTGCGCGGGGGCGGCGACGTGCGCATGCCGGGGGCGAACTGGCACCGCGACGACACCTGGGAGGTGGTCGAGGGCTCAGGGGTCGGCTCGGTCCAGAATCCGCACGGCATGCAGTGGATGTACACGGCGTCCGGGGGGGGCCTCTACGTTTCGGACTACGACAAGAATTGGATCCAGCGCCTGAGCGACAGCCAGTCGAGCAGCGGCAGCTACCAGATCGACGGCGCGGAGACCGGGGTGTTCCTGTTCCAGGCCGGGGATGTGTCGGCGGACGAGGCCGGCTTCGTGTACGTGTGCGACACCGGCAACCAGCGGGTGCTGCGCTACGACGCCGACAAGAACTTCGTCCAGCGCGTGGACATCGCCGAGGTGGGCGGGACCGGGCCGCTCTCGAATCCGGTCGCCGTGGCCGCGAACGACTCGCTGGTGTTCATCGCCGATCCGGGCGCCGGGCTCATCTACAAGCTCAAGAGGCTCCGATGACCGCCCGCCGGATGCTGGTCGCGCTCGGGCTCGCCGCGGCGGCCGCGGCGTGGAGCGCGACGGCGCGCGCCTCGGACCAGGACCACATCGCCCCGGTCGCGGCACCGCTCCGCGCCCAGGCGACGTTCGCCGATTCGGCCTACGATCTCAAGGTCATCAAGAACAACCTGCTGGCCGTGAGTGTCACGAACTACGGATTCGTCGGCAACAACTACGTCTCGGCGTCCCCCTCGCTGGAATACCCGCTCGGCACGCGCTTCGAGCACATGGTGCGGGGCGGGCTGTGGGTCGGCGCCCACAACAACGCGGACGACTTCTTCGGGGTGACGACCGGCGCCCTCGACGGCGCCGTCGGCAGCGTGATCAAGAACTCGACCGAGTTCGCGCCCAAGGGGCGTGAAATCCGCCTGCGCTCGACGCTCAAGAACGACAAGCACTTCGTGCCTCCTCCCGGCGCGGTGAGCGAGCAGGACTACGTCGGCGAGTACGACGACCTCGCGTCCACCAAGTCGGATTTCAACAGCGAGCCCCACCACCCGCTCGGGATCCTGGTGCGCCAGGAGAACTACGTGTGGTCGTACTCCGACCTCAAGCATTTCGTCATCTTCCACTACGTCATCAAGAACGTCGGGGACGCCCCGCTCGACAGCGTCTTCACCGGGTTCTACGCCGAGCTGGCGAGCGGCCGCGGGCCCTACCATTCACCCTGGTTCAACAAGAAATGGGTCTCGTGGGACGAGTCGGACAGCATGTTCCGCGAGCACTATTGCAACAGCGGACCGCTCCCGACCGGATGCAACTACAGCTACGTCCCGCCCTGGATCGGCATCAAGATCCTGGGCGGGCGCGACCGGAACGACGCCACGAACCAGCGGCTCAAGCCCGGGCAGCTCATCAGCGTCGGGGCGTGGACCTACGCGCCGGGCGACCCGGCGCGCGCCGCCGACGTTCAGCGCTACGCGATCATGGCCTCGGGGGCGCGCCCCGACACGACCAGCGCCGATCTGAGCCCGGGGACCGGCGATCCGGCCGAGATGATCGCGATCGGGCCGTTCAGGCAGATCGACAAGGGCGACAGCATCTGCTTCGACATCGCGCTGGTGGGCGGGGACGACATCGCGCAGATCAGAAAGCACGCCGCCGTGGCCCAGCGGGCGTTCGACAACAACTACATCGTGCCCAGGCCGCCGGACCCGCCCCTGATCAAGCTCGTGCCGCGGGAGGGCGCGATCGACATCTACTGGGAGAACTCGCCCGAGTCGACCTTCGATCCCACCAGCCCGAACCCCAGGGATTTCGAGGGCTACCGGGTCTACCTGGGCGAGAACCAGCTCGCGCCCACGCTCCAGGCGCAGTTCGACGTGCCCGGCGACACCGCCAGCTTCAACACCGGATTCGACCGGGTGAAGCTCACGCCCCCGGTCAAGTTCGAGGGCGACACGGTGATCTACAACTACAAGTACACGGTGAGCGGGCTGCGGGACGGCTTCAAGTACTACGCCGCCGTGACCTCATTCGACACCGGAACCCCCGAATTCGAATCGCTCGAGAGCGGGCTCAACCTGAACCTCGCGCTCGCCTTCCCGGGCGCGACCCCGGGGGAGAAGCAGGCCTCGGGCCGCGGGGTCACGGTGTTCCCGAACCCCTACCGGGTGGAGGCGCGCTGGGACCAGGGAAAGCTCGCCCGGGATCACTACCTGTGGTTCGCGAACCTTCCGGAACGCTGCACGCTCCGGATCTACACGCTTTCGGGCGATCTGGTGTTCGACACCGAGATCGACGGCCGGAACTACCATGGCGAGGGTTCGCGCGGAGTGTACGATCCGCAGCGCGACATCGGGGTCGCTCCGCCCACGCTCGGGGGTACATCCTACGCCTGGAATCTCATCTCGCGCGAGGGCGAGGCGGTGGCGACGGGCCTCTACCTCTACTCGGTCGAGGACCATGCGGGCGGCAAGCGCACGGTCGGAAAGTTCCTGATCGTCAAGTCCGACCGGGAGCAGTTCTGATGATAGCGACCCACCATCGAGATCGCATCGTCCAGACCGGCGTGGCGCTCGCGCTCGCCCTGGCGCTCGCGTTCGGCGCGGGCTGCGGGAAGAAGAAGAACCTGCTGCTCGCCAAGATCCCCCCCACGGCCTCGGTGTTCGTCCAGTACGACCCGACCAGCGGTGTCCACGACGTGAATCATCTGGTTCATCTCTACTGGTCTGCCACGGATGTGGACGGCGACGTCGTGGGCTACGGCTACCGGTTCGTCTATCCGGGCTATCTGCCGGACACCGTGGAGTGGCACCGCACCCCGCAGACCGACATGCAATTCTCGGTCTATACCCCCAACGGCACCGCGACGCCCACCTTCGAGGTGCGCGCGATCGACAACGACTCGCTGTGGTCCGAGCCCGCGTCCCAGAAGTTCTCGTTCACGAACCTGCCGCCCACGCTCACGCTCACGCCGCGCCGGCTCACCGACACGACCTACGCGTCGGTCACGCTGAGCTGGACCGCGTTCGACCCCGACGGCGACAACGGCAAGATGCGCTTCCGAGTATGGCTCGATGG
>JBGQIE010000095.1:0-10435 GCA_041498315.1 Candidatus Eiseniibacteriota bacterium | reverse complement strand
CTCGTCATGCGCTTCACCTACATGCTCGCCTTCAGCCGCACCGACGTCCAGGGCGGCTACGTCATGCTGGCGCACGTCTTCAACCTGCTGGTCTTCTTCGCGGCCGCCGAGGCGCTCGCCCGTCGCGTGCCGGCGCGCGCCGCACGCGTGGCGGCGGGAGCCGCACTGCTGCTCATCGCGGTCTCCCTCGGGCTGTTCGCGGGCAAGGCGGCGGGAATGGCGCGGCACCTCGCCGGACCGGAACCGGGGGACGAGTGGACGCTGGCCCGGGAGATCCAGGCGGTGACGAAACCGGACGACGTGCTCTACGGCGGCGCCTTCGGCCTGGTCGCCTTCTTCGCCGATCGCGCCTGGATCAACGGGGACGGCGTCGCCAACACCTACGACTACCAGCGCGCCTTCGAGCACGACGGGCTCGCCGCCTGGCTGCGCGCCGCCGGGGTGACGCACGTCGTGTGGGCGGGCCCGGAGGGCGGCCCCGAGCCCGGGGCACCGATCCGGCTCAATGTCGAGGGGGTGCTCGCGGGCCGCATCAACACGATCGAGGTGGAGCCGCGCGACATCGTGCTCGTGGGCCGGCTCGCGCGCGGGCTCGCGCGCGCGGGCGGCGGCTCGAAGGTCTACGTCGCGCGCTGGGGGCGCTGAGGCCCGAACCAGAGCGCGCGGCTCAGCGAAGGGCGCGGCGCTCGCGGGCGCGCGCGACCATCGCATCGAGCAGGGTGGCGAACCGGTCGAGCACCGCTTCGGGCGCGTGGCGCGCGATCACCCCGGCGCGCGCGCGCTGCCCGGCCGCGCGCCGGCGCTCGGGATCTGCCATCCAGCTTCGCACCGCGCGCTCGAGCGTCTCGAAGCTCGTCACCACCTCGCCCAGACCTTCGCGGGCGATGACCCCGTCCGGGTCTACCGCCGCGATGGCCGGCAGGCCGCGCGCCCAGGCTTCGAGCAACGTGTTCGAAAGCCCCTCGGCGGGCGAGGTGTGGACGAACAGGGCCGCCCCCGCGAACCATGCGTCCAGCCGGCCGTGATCCACGAAGCCGTGCACCTCGAGGTTCGGACACTCGCGCGCCGCGGCCTGCGCCGCCTCCCAGGCTTGGGTCGTGTCGGGCGGCACCGGCAGCACGCCCCCCATGACGAAACGCTGCTCGGGCATGCGGCGCGCGAGCTCGAGGAACCACTCCGGCCGCTTCGAGCGCTTGTAGGTGCCGAGCCAGGTCACCGCGCCCGGCAGCCCGGGGTCGAGCGGCCGGGCGGGCGGCTCGACCAGGTTCGGGATGACCTCGCACGCGCGCCCCAGCTCGCGGGCGTAGAGGCCGCGCTGGAACTCGGTCTGCGCGATCACGAGGTCCGCCCCGCGCAGCGTGCGGCGCGCCCACAGGCGATCGCGGCCCGGACGCTGGAGCGGCAGATCGCGGCGCGCGTCGAGATCGTGGGCGGTGCCGAGCACGAAGGCCGCCCGCCTCCAGCGCGCCACCTCGAATGCCTCGCCGGCCGCAACCCCGAGCCCGCGCGCGTAGTAGACCTCGGCGTCGGCGGCCACGAGCGCGCGCAGCGAGCGCGTCAGACGCGGGTGGAAGAAGCGCAGCACCGGAATCCCGCCGCGGGGCGGATGGCTGCGCAGCAGCCGCACCCCCTCCACGGCGAGTTCGGGCGGCTGGCCGAAGTCGCAGGTCACGACCGACACCTCGAAGCCGCGCCGCACGAGCCCGCGCGCGAGCAGCGCCTGCTGGACCTCCGCGCCGCCGGTGAACTCGATCGCGCCGCGGCTGAACAGCGGATAGAGGTAGGGCGCGTGAAAGCACACCCGGCCGCGCACGCTCATCCGCGCGCCACCTGCTCGAACAGGCGCTCGTAGGCGGCGACCATGGCGGTGGCGTCGAAGCGCCGCTCGGCCTCGGCGCGCGCGGCCCGCCCCATGCGTTCGCGCAACACTGGCTCGCGCAGCAGCCGGCCCACCGCGGTGGCCAGCCCGGCCTCGTCGCGCGGGGGGACCAGGAATCCGGTTGCCCCATCGTCCAGGATGTCCGCGACCGAGCCCACGCGCGTGCTCACCGCGGGGGTCCCGCTCGCCAGCGCTTCGAGCAGCGTGACCGGAAAGGTCTCGACGACCGGAAGCGAGCACAGCACCGCGACGTCGAGCGCGCGGGTGAGCTCGGGCGTATCGTTTCGCGCCCCCAGGAACCGGATCGAGTCGCCGAGCCTCAGATCGCGCGCCAGCTCCTCGAGGCGCAGGCGCTCGGGGCCCGCGCCGATGACGAGGAACCGGGCCAAGGGCAGATCGCCCCCGACTCGCGCGGCCATGCGCAGGAACTGCTCGTGGTGCTTCTCGGGCCGCAGCGCCGCGACGATGCCGACCAGGAGCTCTTCGGCGCCGAATCCGATCGCGCGCTTCGCCGCCGCCCGGTCCGGGGCGGGGTGGAAGCGCTCGAGATCGACGCCGGTCCCGATCACCGTGATGCGCAGCGGGTCGAGGCGCTGGCGGCGGATGAGGAACTCCTCGTGGCTGGGCGCGAGCGCGACGAAGCGGTCGGCGACCGGACGCGCGGACCACCCCGCCAGGGTGTGCTGGAGCCAGTCGTCGGGCTTCCCGGTCGAGTGAAAGCCCACGATGAGCCGCGGCTTGGGCCGGCGCCGGCGCTGCCAGCCGGCCCAGAACATCGGCAGCGCGCTGTCCGCGACGTACACCACGTCGACCTGGCCCTCGTCAAACAGGGCCTCGAGCCGGCCGCCCACGCGCGGATCCCAGCGCCCGCCCGCGAGGCCGCTCACGACGCTGTGGCCCGCGGCCTCGAGCTGCTCGCCCACCGGTCCCGGCGCGTACAGGTTCACCGCCAGCGTCTCGAACCGCTTCGGGTCGAGCGCGCGCATGAGGAGCTGGACCAGGCGCTCCGCGCCGCCGACCGGCATGGAGGCCTGGAGGAAGGCGACGCGGATCATGCGCCGGCCTTAGGCCCGGCCCTCCGCCGGCGCGGCGGCGGGCCGCCCCGGCGCCGCGAGCGGGGCCGCCAGGGCCGCGCGCGGTCGGTCAAGGTAGGTCTGGGCCCACAGCTCGAGACACACGAGCGTGAACACCTGCCGGGCGTGGCGCTCGGAATCGTGGGGCCGCGCGCTCACCAGGCGCTCGACCGCGCGCGGCTCGAGCCAGCCGCGGCCGCGCGCGCGCGGGTCGAGGAGCAGCTCGCGCGCCAGCGGCCCGAAGGCGCCGTCGAACCAGCGCTCGAGCGGCACGCCGAAGCCCTGCTTGCCACGCGCCAGGGTCTCGGGCGGCAGCAGGTCGGCCACGCTCTGCTTGAGGATCCACTTGGCCACCCCGCCGCGCAGCTTGTACTCGAACGGAATGCGCGCCACGAACTCGAGCACCTTGTGGTCGAGGAGCGGCACGCGCACCTCGAGCGAGTGCATCATCGAGGTGCGGTCCACCTTGGTGAGGACGTCGTCGGTCATGTAGGTCAGGGCGTCGAGGACGAGCAGCGCCGGCACCTCCCCCAGCGGCCCGGCGGCGCCCGCGTGATGGCGGCGCGCCGCGTCGTAGGGCGCGTGGGCGGCCAGCGTCTCGCGCAGCGCGGGCGCGACCAGGCGCGCGAGCTCGGCGGGCGGGAAGGCGCTCATGATGTCGAGGTGGCGGCCCGCCGCATCGAGCGCCAGGCGGCGCAGCCGGCGCCCGGCCGGGTGACCGGGCCCGAGCAGCTTCGCCGGCAGGCCGGCCAGCTGGCGCACCGCCCGCGGAATGCGGTCGAAGGCCGCGTAGCGCCCCGCCCACGCGTAGGTCGCGTAGCCCCCGAAAACCTCGTCGCCGCCGTCGCCCGAGAGCGCGACCTTGACCTCGCGGCGCGCCATCTCGCACAGGTAGTGCATCGGGATCATCGAGGCGTCGGCGAACGGCTCGTCCATCTGCCACACCAGCCGCGGCAGCAGCTCGAGCGCCCGCGGCCGCACGACGAACTCGTGATGATCGGTCTTGAGATGAGCGGCGACCCGCCGCGCCTCGGCGAGCTCGCTGAACTCCTGCTCCTCGAACCCGATGCTGAATGTCTTGATGGGCTCGCCCACCGCCTGGGCCATGAGCGCGACGACCGCGCTCGAGTCGAGCCCGCCGGAGAGGAACGCCCCGAGCGGCACGTCGGCGACCAGCCGCAGCCGCACCGCCTCGGCGAGCAGCGCGCGCAGCCGCTCGCGGTAGTACTCCTCGCTGTGCCCGTGATCGGGCTCGACCGGCAGCGTCCAGTAGCGCTCGACCCGCACCCCGCCCGGATCGCACACCAGCCGGTGGCCGGGCGGAAGCTTGCGCACCCCCTTCCAGATCGTGCCCGGCGAAGGCACGTACTGGAAGGTGAGGTAGTCCGCGAGCGCGCGCGGATCCAGCTCCCGCGGCACGTCGGGGTCGAGCAGGAGCGCCTTGAGCTCCGAGGCGAAGGCGAGGCGCCGCCCGTCGTCGTGGTAGTAGAGCGGCTTGATGCCGAGCCGGTCGCGGGCGATGAGCATCCGGCGCCGCGGCCGGTCGTAGAGGGCGAAGGCGAACATCCCGCGCAGGTGCTCGAGCAGCCCGTCCCCGTGCTCCTCGTAGAGATGGAGGAGCGCCTCGGTGTCGCTGGTGCCGCGGAAGCGGTGACCGCGCGCGGCGAGCACCGGCTTGAGCTCGGGCCAGCCGTAGAGCTCGCCGTTGTAGGTCACGCGCAGCGAGCCGTCCTCGTTGGGCATGGGCTGGTGTCCGCCCGGCGAGAGATCGACGATCGACAGCCGGCGGTGGCCGAGCGCGACCGGGCCCTCGCTCCACACGTCCCAGTCGTCCGGGCCGCGGTGCGCGATCACCTGGTGCTGGCGCTCGGTCAGGGCCCGATCCGCCACCCCCTCGCGATAGTGATAGACCCCGCAGATCCCGCACATCGTCAGTGTCCCCCGTCGGGGGCCAGATCCGCGCCGGGCGGGAGCCGCCGCTTGTCGCGCGTCACGATCAGCCGGGCGGCCTCGACCCCCGAGAGAAAGTCGTCGTCCGAGAAGTAGTCGCTCAGGCGCAGGTTGGGATAGTGGGGCTGGCGCAGCATCTGGACCTTCACCCGATAGGCTCCCTCGGCCGCGTTGCGCGGCACCGCGAGCTCGAAGCTGTCGCGCACGACTTCCGTCGGGCGCCACAGATCCACGCCGTAGTCGCCCGCCGCCGGCAGGTGATCGGCGCGGAAGCGGTAGCGCACGCGGCTCAGCCGCTCGAGCAGCTTGCGCGCCGGCTTCTCGACCACCCGGGGCGGCCGGAAGCCGCCGGGCAGCGCGCGGTCGAACCGCACCGCGACGCGATAGGAGCCGGGCGGGAGGGCCGCGAGCGCCCGCCATTCTGCCACACCCCGCACCGTGTCGCCCGGGCTGGCGAGGCCGGGCCACAGCCGCAGGTTCTGGAGCACCGGGAGATCCGGGCCGAGCCGGCGCCCGATCGGGGAGTGGGCGGGATCCCACGCCGTCACGTTGGGGCGCGGACGGGCGCCCTCGAGCTTCCCGAGCGCGTCGCGGTGCACCCGGTAGACCACGAAGTCGCCCTGGTCGGCGAGGCGCTCGAAGGCCGCCGGCGCGCCGTCGAGCCGGGCGCGCGCCGCCTTGAACCAGCCCGGGGTCGGCGCCCAGTAGTCGAAGGGCGGGACCTCGACGAAGCGGTTGTTGAGCACGACGACGGTGACGCCGTAACGATCGACGACCTCGCGCGTCCGCGCCCACGGGCCCCAGGGATCGAGCGCGTCGCGCGCATCGAGGATGCGCCGCAGCGCGTTGGGATCGTTGGGCGAGCTGTGCTGATCGAGCATGGTCACGACGTAGTGGCGCGTGAACGCCGGCACCGCGTACGAGGTGCCGGGGTCGCTCAGCACGACCTGCCCGGGCTCGAGCGCGCCGTCGAGCCAGGCCAGCGACTCCCGCCAGCGCGCCGGGCTGCGCTCGGCCTCGGCGGCGGCGAAGCGCCCGGGATGGGTGAGCACCAGGACCGCGTCCCCGGCCACGGGGAGCACGAGGAACACGAGCAGCGCGAGCCCGGCCGCGGCGACCACGCGCGGGCGGCCGCGCTCGCGCCGCACGCGCCGCATCAGCCCCGGGATCAGCCAGGCGATCAGGCCCGCGATCGGAACTATCCAGATCATGCGCATGAGCAGGTAGCCGAGCCGGGGCTCGAGCACGCGCACCAGCGGCGGATCGAAGATGACGAGCGCGACCGCGACCGAGGTCGTGAGCAGGTAGAGCACGGCGGGGTTCGAGCGCCCGTGGCGCCACAGCGGCCACCAGGCGAGCGGGAACAGCACCCACAGGCCGGCCATCCAGTCCCACAGCACGCCCCAGTTGACGATGCGCGCGTGATCCCAGAGCGTGAGCAGCCCCTGCGGCTCGGTGTGGATGATGTTGACCGGCCCGTAGCTGCTGCGGGCGCGCCACAGCAGGAAGGGCAGGCACGCGATCCCGATGGCGAGTGACGTTCCCGCCAGCCGGCGCAACGGCCTCGAGACCCCGCGGTCGCGGATCAGGATCCCGAGCCCCAGGGCGCCGAAGGCGAGCGCGAACTGAATCGCGGCGAACAGGTGGGCAAAGGTTGCGCCCACGGCGAGCCCGATCGCGGCGCGGCGCGCGCCCCGCACCCCCGCCGGGGGGCCCGCGGCCGACGCCCGGGTCAGGTCGCCCAGCACGGCAACCGTGGCGGCGAGCGCGAGCTGATCGGCGAGCTTGGTCGCGAGCACGGCTTCGCGCAGGAAGCCGCGGGCAAGCGTGCCGCCGTAGGTCAGGAGGAGCGCTCCGGCCGCGAGGGCGGCGCCGAGCGGGCCGCCGATCAGGAACCCGAGGGCCGCGACGTTGAGCACGAAGAGCGGCGCGATCAGGGCCGAGAGCGCGCGCCAGGCGTCGAAGGGATCGGTGCGCGACAGGCGCGAGATGAGCGCCACCTGCGGATGCCACAGCCCCTTGCGCGGGTCCACCCCGGCGCGGCCCGCGTCCTTGTAGAACGCGTTGACCGGGAAGGCGTCCCCGGTCTCGAGCATGCGGCGAATGGTCCCGACGTGGTCGGGCGAATCGGTCTCGTAGGTCACAGGGGTGCCGATCTCGGCGGCGTTGAGCGCGGCCAGGCCGGCGGCGGCGAGCACGGCGATCAGCGCCCAGCGCGAGGCCGCGACCGACCCCCGGGAAGCGACCGGCAGCGCCGGGGCCACGCCCACCGACGGGAACCGCCGCGGGTGCGCGAGCGCCAGCATCCAGAGCGCGGCGTTCACCGGCACCGTGACGGCGGTCAGCACGGTGAACGGCTGTCCCAGCGCGCGCGTCACGAGCACGAGCGCCCCGTTCCAGGCCACGCCAAACCCGAGCGCCCAGCCGGGCGCAAGCCACCAGCCGCCCGGGGGCGCCGCGGACAGGACGACGAACGCATAGCCCGGAAGCAGCACGAGCACGCCGAAGGCGAGCGGCAGGCGCAGCAGCGCCGGGATGAGCTCGTGCGGGCCGAAGGCCAGCATCGCGTGGACGGCGAGACCGAAGCCCGCGACCAGGAAGATGCGATCGCGGCTCACGACTCGCCCGCCGGTCCGGAGCGCCGCGCCGCGCGCGGCATCATGAGGTTGAACTCGCGCACCACCTGCCGCAGGCCGAGGCCGCGGACCAGGGGCGCCACCGCGGCGCCGTAGAGCGTGACGAACAGCCCCAGGGCGGCGAGCAGCCGGAGCAGCAGCAGCGTGCGCGGGATCGCGGGCGACCACGGCAGCACCTTGTCGAGGCCGTAGGCGAGCGCGAACGCGATGAAGAGCGGTGCCAGCGCCCGACCCAGCAGGCGCATGCGCTCCGCTCCCGGCACGCGGAGTCCGTCGCAGGCCAGCCACAGGAGCAACCCGCCGTTGAGCAGGTAGGTCACGAGCGTCATGCGCGCCACGCCGTTGATGCCGAGCCCGGCGCGCACCGCGACGTAGTCGAGGGACGCGCCCAGCGCGGTCACGCCCACCGCCATCGGCACCAGCAGGCTCTGCCGCCCCAGCGTCATGAGCACGATCGAGGACAGATTCGCGAGCGTGAGGCCGCCGGCACCGAAGCACAGCACCCGCACCGCCGTGAGCCCGGGCAGGAAGTTCGGCAGCACCAGCATGATCGCCTCGCGCGCGATCAGGTAGGCGATGCCGCACAGCGCGGGCACCAGGACGGCGAGCGTGCGCAGGGCGCGCTCGACCTGGCCACGGATCGCCTCGGGGTTGCGCTCGTGGTGGCGGAAATCCCGCAGCAGGCGCGGATAGAGCACGTACGCGATCGAATCGGGCAGATAGAGCATGAAGCCGAGCGCCATGACGGACAGGCTGTAGTAGCCGAGCGCGAGCGTGCCGAGGAAGCGGAGGATGATGAGGCGGTCGATGCTCCGCATGACCTGGCTCGAGGCGACGAACACGAACATCGGCAGGCCGACCCGCACCAGGGCCCGCCCGTCGGGGCTGGGCCGCGGGACCACCGGCACCAGATGGCGGCCCTGGATCCGGAGCATGAGCGTGGCGGCCGCGGTCCCGACCGCCCAGCCGGCGAGCAGTCCCCAGGCGCCGAAGCCCGGGATCAGGGCCAGGCCCAGCACGGTGCCGATGACGCCCTGGAGGAAGTACCAGCCGCTCACGGCGCCGATGTTGCCGTGCGAGCGCAGCAGCGTCATGTGGTAGGAGGCCACGTTCGTCATGACGATCGCGAGCACGGCGAGCAGCAGCCCGCTCGGGCCCCAGAAGTCGATGAACCGGTTGGGGCGCAGGAACGCGTAGAGCAGCCAGGCGACGCTGAACAGCAGGGTGAGGACCACGATGTTGAACAGCCCGGCGCGCTCGAGGGACTCGAGGCGCGCGGTGTCGCCCTCGACGATGCGCGCCGGCACCATCTGGTCGAGCCCCTGCTGGGTGCCCATGGGCGGCAGGGTCGCGCCGTAGTCCATGACCAGCTGGAGCGCGTTCCAGGCCCCGTAGGGCAGCGGCCCGAGCAGCCGGGCGGCGACGATGGCGCGCGTCATGAGCAGGGCGCGGATGACGTACTGCGTCGCGGCGAAGCCGAGCGAATCACGGATGAACTTGCGCGGATGCACGGGGGATGTCTCCGCTGACGCTAGACCGGAACGAGGCGCGCCAGCACCCACTCGCGCGCCAGACGTTTGAGACCCACGCCGCGGCCGAACCACCACAACGCGGGCAGATAGCCGGCGGCCACCGCCAGGCTGCGCGCCAGCGCCGCGGCCCAGGACGACTCGGGGCCGACCCGGCAGGAGGCGAGCGCGAGTCCTGCGCCCCAGACCGCGGGCACGAAGCTCGCGACCAGAAAGGCCCGGCGCTCGGCGCCCGAGGCGCACAGCTCCCGCGTCGCGAGCGCGACCAGGCCGAGCCCGAACACGGTGTAGCCGATCGCCGAGGCCAGCGCGACCGGCACCGGGTGCGGGGCGCGCGCGGCGACCGCGAACACCAGCGCGGCGTTGAACGCCGCCGCCGCGATGCCGAAGGTGAGCAGCCGGGGCGCGTGCCCGCTGCCGAGCAGGAAGTAGCTGGGAATGGTCGCGGCCGCCAGCATGAGCGCCCCGACCGCGAGCAGGCGCAGCGCCGGCACTCCCTCGCGGAAGGCCGGCAGGAAGGTCGCCACGAACGGGGCCGCCCACACCATCGCCACCGCGACGATGGGCGGCATCGTGACGGTGAGGGCGCGCTGGGCCCGCGTGACGTCGAGCTGGGCGCGGGCCCAGCCCGGCTCCTCCGCGGCGGCGCCCGCCGCGACCCCGGCCGCGACGCGGGCGCGCGCGGCGGCGGCCACGCGCGGGTAGAGCACGCTCGCCGCCGATTCCGGCAGGTAGAGCACCAGGCCGGCGGCCATGAGTCCGAGGCTGTACTGCCCCAGACCCGCCGCGGTGCCGTAGCGAATGAGGGCGAGGCGGTCCACCGAGCGCAGGACCAGCGAGGCGGTGAAGAACGCGAACACCGGAAGGCCGGCCCGCACCAGCGCCCACCCGGTCGCGGGCCAGCCGGGAAGCAGCGGGATGCGCGCCTGGCGCCGCAGGAGCGCGAGCGCGAGCACCGTGCCGGTCAGCCAGCCCCACAGCATGCCCTCGATGCCGAACCTCGAGACCAGGGCCACGCCCGCTCCCCCGCCGATCAGCACCTGGAGCGCGGAGGCGCGGCTCACGGCGCCGAAAGCGCCGAGGGCCTTGAGCGCCGAGACGTGATACTGGATGACGAGCTGGAGGAGTGCTGCGGCCAGCATGAGGAGCGGCGCGCGCACGCCGAGCGCGAGCGTGCCCACCGGCCGGCCGGTCACGATCCCGATCCCGACCGCCGCCGCGAACAGAAGGCCGCCCAGCACGACCACGCCCCAGGCGCCGGCGAGCAGGCGCCGCGCCGGCTCGGGGACGGTTCCCGAGGGCGCGCCGGCGACCGCCGCGGGCAGCTCGAGGTCGAGCCCCTGGAGGGCCCCGCAGCTCGCGTACGAG
>JBGQIE010000094.1:0-10443 GCA_041498315.1 Candidatus Eiseniibacteriota bacterium | reverse complement strand
GAAGGCGCGCCGCCCGCTCAGACATTCGTAGAGCACGCAGCCGAACGCGAACACGTCGGTGCGCTCGTCCTGCTCGCCGGCCAGCACCTGCTCGGGGCTCATGTAGCCGGGGGTGCCGACCACTGCCCCGCCCATCGTGATCGAGTCGTCACCGGACGGCGCTCCCGGCGACGGCGGGGGGCTCGGTCCGGGCGCGGCCCCGGCGCCCGGGCGCTTCTCGCGCAGCCCGAGCAGCCCGGGCGCCCGCTTCGCGAGGCCGAAGTCGAGCACCTTGACGAGCCCGCGCGGCGCGAGCATGACGTTGCCCGGCTTGAGATCGCGATGCACGATGCCGCGCTCGTGCGCCACCTCGAGCGCCTCGGCGATCTGCGCGCACACCGAGAGCGTGTCGTGGAGCGGCATCGCGCCGCGCTCGAGGCGGGCGGCGAGCGAGTCGCCTTCGACGTATTCGAGCACCAGGGCGATTCCGCCGTCCGGGGTGTCCTCGAAGCCGTGGATCGTGGCGATGTTCGGGTGGTTGAGCGCCGCGAGGGTGAGCGCCTCGCGCCGGAAGCGCGCCAGGGCGTCGGGATCGCGGGACAGCTCGGCGGGCAGGAGCTTGATCGCGACGTCGCGCTCGAGGCGCGAGTCGCGGGCGAGGTAGACCTCGCCCATGCCCCCGGCGCCCAGCCGGCGCTTGAGGTCGTAACCGCCCACGTGATCGAACGGCAGCTCGGTCATGGCGGGGTCTCGCGAGCTCCGGCCTAAACCGCCTGCAGCACCGCGCACTTGAGGTAGTGCGTTTCCGGCACCGCGAGCAGCTGCGGATGATCGGGCGATTCGCCGTGCCACTCGAGCACCCGGAACGGCCGGTGGCGCGCACGCGCCGCCTCGAGGAGCACCTGGTGGAACAGCGCGTCCTCGAGGGTGTGACTGCACGAGCAGCTGATGAGCACCCCCTCCTCCTCGAGCAGGCCCATGGCGGTGCGGTTGAGCTCGCGGTAGGCGCGCGCGCCCTCGGCCATGTGCTTGCGCGACTTGATGAGCGCCGGAGGATCCAGGATGACGAGCCCGAAGCGCTCGCCTGCGCGCTGAAGCTCGCGCGCGACGTCGAAGGCGTCCCCGCGCCGCACGGTGACGCTCCCGGCGAGGCCGTTGCGCTCGAGGTTGCGCCGCGCGGCCGCGAGCGCGGGCTCGGAGGAATCCACCGCCACGACCTCGCGGGCCCCGCCGCGCGCGGCGTGGAGCGCCCACTCCCCCTGGTAGCAGAACAGGTCGAGCACGCGGCGGTCCCGGGCGCGCGTCTCGGCGATCCGGCGGTTGAGGCGCTGATCGAGGAACAGCCCGGTCTTCTGGCCACGGAGCAGATCGGCCTCGATCCGGAAGCCCTCGAGGTCCACCTCGACCCGTTCGGGCACCTCGCCCCACCACACCTCGCGCGACAGCGGCAGGCCCTCGAGCGCGCGCAGCGGCGAATCGGCGATCCGGACCGCGCCGCGCGGGTGCAGCACCTGTTCGAGCGCCTCGCGCACCAGGTCCGAGCGCTGTTCGATGCCGAGCGTCAGGATCTGGACCGCGAGCTGATCGCCGTAGCGATCCACGACCAGGCCCGGGAGCTGGTCGGCCTCGCCGTACACGAGCCGCACGGCCTGGGCGCCGGGCAGCACCGCCTCGCGGAAGCGCGCGGCGCGCTCGATCCGCTTGATGAAGAACGCGGCGTCGATCGCGTCGCGCCCGCGGGTGAGGATGCGGGCGCAGATCAGGCTGTTGCGGTTGTAGTAGGCGCGCCCGAGATAGGCGCCCCGCACGTCCACGACCTCGACGAGATCGCCGTTCGCGGGCTCCCCTTCGAGGCTCGCGACCTCGTTGCTGAACACCCAGGGATGGCCGCCGCGCACGCGCCGGTCCTGGTTCTTGCGCAGCACCAGGCGCGCGGCCGGGGATTCCATGTCGCCGCTAGCGCCGCGAGGCGACGGGAATGCTGGCCAGGGCAAGCCCGATCAGGCGGTAGGTCAGGCGCGCGGCGAGGAAGTCCGACGCCACCTGGCCCGCGATCGGGGCCAGCTCGACCACGTCGAAGCCCACGATGCGGGCGCGCCCGGCGACCGCCTTGAGCAGGTCCACGCTCTCGTACCAGTCGAGCCCCCCGGGCTCGGGCGTGCCGGTGGCAGGCAGGATCGAGGGATCGAGCGCGTCGAGATCGAAGCTGACGAACACCTCGTCGGTCAGGGCTTCGAGCACCGGCCGGAAATCGCCCTGCAGGGCGCGCAGCTGGCGCACGCTCCACATCGGGACCGGGTGGCGCTCGAGGTGCCCGGCCTCCTCCTCGCTCAGCGAGCGGATGCCCACCGACGCCGCCGGGCACATTTCGCGCACCCGGCGCATGACGCAGGCGTGGCTGTAGGGCGAGTCGAGGTAGCGGTCGCGCATGTCGCCGTGGGCGTCGAGCTGGAGCACCGAGAGGTTGCGGAACCGCTGCTTCGCGGCCCGCACCGCGCCCGCAGTGAGGCTGTGCTCCCCGCCCAGCATGACCGGCAGTTTGTCCTGATCGAAGATCCAGCCGATCGCCCGCGACACCCGCTCGGCCATCGCCTCGGGGCCCTGCGCGGTCGGCTCGACCTCGGGGAGCGTGTGGATGCCCGAGCGGTAGGTCGCGCCCACCTCCTCGTCCCACAGCTCCATGTTCCGGGACGCGTCGAGGATCGCGCGCGGCCCCAGGCGCGTGCCGCTCTGATAGGTCGTGCTGAAATCGTAGGGCACCGGCAGCACCACGGCGCGGGCGCGCGCGAGGTCGGAGCACTCCGGCTCCAGCCCGCCGAAGTTGAGGGGCAGGCCGGTCGGCCAGTCGGGCTGTTTCATGTTCGGGTCCTCCGCGAAAAACGAGTCAGCCCTGGCCCGGTCGCCCGGCCAGGGCCTCGAAGCCTGCGAAGCGGGCCGCTCCGGTTCAGGCGTGCCGCGGGGCGGCGGAAGGCGACACGCGGCGGCGCTCGGCCCGGACGATCCGGGTGGCCCCGTTGAGCTCCTTGGGGAATTCGGTGCCGCGGTCGAGCAGGTTGGCTTCGGCCTTCTCCATTCCGAAGGCCTCCTTGAAGTACTCGCCCGCGAACTCGAGGTCGAACGTCCGGGTGGAGAAGATGTCCACGCTCACGAACTGCTTCTCGGGAAAGGTGTGGATGCTGACGTGGCTCTCGGCGATGAGGACGAAGCCCGAGAGGCCCCAGTCCTCGGGCTTCACCCCCCGGTACTTGAACACGTAGGGCGGCATGAGCTTGGTCATGCCGATCCGGGTGGGCAGCTCGTCGAGGACGCGGTAGATGAGGTTGAGGTCCTGGAGCCGCTTTCGATCGCACCCGTAGCCGTCGAGCATGAGGTGGGGGCCGAAGCCGATCACGCCGCCGGCCGCCTCCCGGTCGCGCTCGGGGGCGCCCCCGCCCCCGCGGTCCGCGGGGCGACTACCGCTCGTCGTCGGCATCGAGGTCGTCCAGGTCCTCGATGTCCTCGTCATCGTCGTCCTCGAGGTCGTCGTCGAACTCGTCGTCGTCCTCGAGCTCGTCATCTTCGTCGAGTTCGTCGTCCTCGAAGAGCTCGTCGTCTTCGGACCCGTTGCCGTGTTCGTTGAGCTCGTCGTCCGGAAGGGACTCGAACTCGTCGTCGCCGGGAAGACCCTTCTTCCTTTTCATAGCCGCCTCAGCCAGAGCTCCATGGCGCATCGCGCCGTTCGTGTTGCCAGGACTTCGGATGGTCCGCGGCGCACGGCGATGCAGAACGGAACATCGAAGCGCACCTGCCTGAAAAAAGCATCGGCAGTATACGGAGCGCCCACCCCCCGTCAATAAGATTTCGGCCGGGCGCGGCGCCGTGTCGAGCCTTCATTTTGGCCTGCACTTGCGGGCATCCCGGCCTGCGGCGGGCGTCCGGCCGGCGCAAGCCCTCGAGCCGCTGGGGAGGCACCTGGCGGCGCCGGCAGGCGGGTGGACATCGGGCGGCTGGCCGGACTTAAGGGCGGCGGGGCGGGAAGGGAAATGGCGGGGTTGACGGGACTCGAACCCGCGACCTCCTGCGTGACAGGCAGGCGTTCTAACCAACTGAACTACAACCCCGCGGGGGGCATGCGCGATGCGCGCTCACGCCAAGAGCGAGGCAGGATAGCCGCGCGCCGCGGTGAGTGTCAATCGCCCGCGGCCTGGCCGCGCTCCGCGCTAGTAGAGCCGCTGGAGCGCGATGCCGCGGTAGTAGTGCTCGAGGATCTGCTCGGCGCTGAGGCCCGCGCGCGCCATCCCGAGCGCCCCGGTCTGGCACAGCCCCACGCCGTGCCCCGAGCCCGCTCCGCTCACGACCACCGCCAGCGCGCGCCCGGTCGCCGGGTCGCGGCGCACGTCGAGCTTGAACAGGTTGGAGCGCAGGATCGCGCTGCCGTTTCCGGTCGTGGGGCGGCGCAGCACCTGGCGGATCGAGTAGGCCGGGATCGCGATCTCGCCGGTCGTCGTGACCACCGTGAGCCGCCAGGCGCGCCCCGAGCGCGAGCGCGCGTCCACGCGCGCATCGACCAGGTCGCCGGGGCCCGCGGCGGGCAGCGCCACCCCCTGGGCGGGAGCGAACCGGGCGACGGTGGACATGAACTTCTCCGCCGTCCATTCCTCGCGCCAGCGGTACTGGGGCGAGGCGGCGCAGTAGTCACCCGAGCCGCGGTCGAGGTGGCTCACGAGATAGGGCAGCGTCGCCGCGGGCCAGGCCTCCCAGACCTCGGCGGTGATGCCGCCGCAGGTCGAGCAGTAGTTGGCCCGGATCGGCTGGCCCCCCGAGAGCGCGAGGCGGCCGCGGGTGGACTGGACGCACCGCGTGGCGAGCGGCCGCTCGCTCTCGACCGGGCTGTAGAGCTGGTCCTCGACCGTGCCGAAGAGGTCGAAGCCCTCGGCGGCGCGCCGCCCGCGGTAGAACAGGGTGTAGCTGCGCGCCGCGATCGCCTGCGCGCGTCCGGCCTCGAGGAGATCCACCGTGAGCGCGCCGATCTCGCCCGGGACCACACCCAGCAGATAGGTTTCGAGCGGCAGCCGCGTGGCCAGCGTGAGGGTCCCGCGCGGGCTGAGGAATACCTTGAACGCGCCGCGCCAGGTCTTGCCGTTCCAGTGCGCCCGAAAGGGGTCGTCGGGCGCGCCCGCCCGCGCCCCGCCCGCGCCCTGGACCAGGAGCGTCTCGCGCGCCGCGAGCCTCCAGATCGACCTCCCGCCCTTCCAGCCCACCACGATCCGGCCCGCCTCGGCCCGCGCCGTGATCGGCGTGGACCCGGCCCGCTCGCTCGCATCCTCGCTCCCACCTTGTCGCTCCAGAACGACCGGCTCGAGCGGCTCGAGCGTGACCACGTCGAGGTCGAGAGCGAGCCCCACGTCGATCGTGGGCTCGCGGTCGAGGACGAGCGGCGGCTGGGCGACCGGGGGCACCGACCCGGGGACTCCCCGGGCCGGCGGCGCGGCGGGTGGAACCGGTGGACCTCCCGCGGGCCCGAGCGTGGCGCACGAGCACAGGAGTGCCGCCAGCGCGATGGCGGCGGCGGGGCGAGTCCGCCCCGTGGCGCGCATCATGCCGTGCATCCTGGCGCTCTTCGCGCTGCTCATCGCGATGCTCATCGTAGCGCACCGGGCGTGATCGCCCCGAGCACGGACGCGTGCCCGGCCCCGGTCGCGCCGGGAAGATTGCCGGGCAGGCCGCACAGGGTCTGGTGGGCCAGGAAGGCGAAGGCGAGCGCCTCCTTGGACGCGGGCGCCACTCCGAGCTCGGAGAGCGGAGCGAGGCGCGTGGTCCCGAGCCGGCGCCCGATCGCGGCCATGAGTGTGGCGTTCCCGACCCCGCCGCCGCTCGCGTACACGGCGTCCACCCCGCCACGCGTGCGCAGATGGCGCTCGATGCCCTCGACCACCGAGGCCGCGGTGAGCTCGACCGCGGTCGCGAGCAGGTCGTCCTCGGAGAGCCCGAGCCCCAGGCCGCGGTCGCGCAGCGCGCGGGCGAACACCTCGCCGAAACGCTCGCGGCCGGTCGATCGCGGCGGGAGGAGCGCGAAGAACGGGTCGGCGAGCAGCTCCGCGAGGAGCGCCTCGCTCGCGCGCCCGCGCTTTGCCGCGGCGCCGCCCGGGTCGTGCCGCTCCGCTCCCCCGCTGCGCAGCGCCACCAGGGCGTCGAGGACGGCGTTGCCGGGTCCGGTGTCGAACGCCATCACGCGCTCGAGCCCGCCCGGGCGCGGCAGGTGGGTCACGTTCGCCATGCCCCCGAGGTTGAGGAGCACGCGCGACTCGGTCGGCGAGCGGAACAGCCACCAGTCCGCGAGCGGCACGAGCGGCGCTCCCTCCCCGCCGGCCGCGACGTCGCGGCTGCGAAAGTCCGAGACCACGGCGATGCCGGTGCGCTCGGCGAGGATCGCGGCCGAGCCGAGCTGGAGCGTGAACGCCGGTGAGCCCTGGGCGCGCGGCAGGTGCCGCACGGTCTGGCCGTGCGAGCCGATCGCGTCCACCTGGGCGGGCGTCACCCCGGCGCCGGCGAGCAGATCGAACACCGCGGCCGCGTAGCATTCGCCGAGCGCCGCGTCGAGGCGCATGAGGCGCTCGAGCTCGAGGCTCGCGCACCCCGCGACCGCGAGCACCTCGCGCCGCAACGACGCCTCGAGCGGGGTCTCGCGGTAGGCGACGAGCTGGTGCCGGCTCTCGAGACCGATCCCGTCGAAGCGCACCAGGGCGGCGTCCACCGCGTCGGCCGAGGTGCCGGTCATGAGCCCGACGAGGAGGTGCGGATCGCGCGCGAGGTAGTCGCGCACGTGGAGCAGGGCGTCGGGGGCGCGCGGCTTCACGGCGTGGCGCGGCGAGGCGCGCGGGGCATCACGGCCCGTCCTCGAGCGCCGCGCGCACGAACCCGCCGGCGCGGGCGATCCGCGCCTCCGCCTCGGCGCGCGGGCAGCCGCGCTTGAGCATCACGATGGCGACCTTGACGCTCTTGCCCGCCTCCTCGATGGCCCGCGCGGCGGTCCCGGCATCCACGCCCGTCACGGTCATGACCGTGCGGCGGCTGCGCTCGACCAGCTTCTCGCTGGTCGCCATGAGATCCACCATCATGTTCTGGTAGGCCTTGCCCAGCCGCACGAACGCCGCGGTCGTGATCATGTTGAGGACCAGCTTCTGGGCCGTGCCCGCCTTCATGCGGGTGGAGCCCATGAGGACCTCGGGCCCCACCTCGGGGCAGATCGCCACGTCCACCTCGAGCGTGAACTCGGAGCGCGGGGTGCAGGTGACGTACGCGGTGCGCGCCCCGCGCTCGCGCGCCGCGCGCAGCGCCGCCACGACGAACGGGGTGCGGCGGCTGGCGGCGAGACCGATGACGGTGTCCTTGGGCCCCACCGCGTGCTCCGCCATCGCCCGCTCGCCTTCCGCGGTGCGGTCCTCGGCGCCCTCGACGGCCCGCACCAGCGCTCCCGCGCCGCCCGCGATCACCCCGAGCACCTGACCGGGGGCCGATCCAAAGGTGGGCGGGCACTCCGAGGCGTCGAGCACCCCGAGCCGCCCGCTCGTGCCGGCGCCGACGTAGATCAGCCGCCCGCCCTCGCGAAACGAGGCCACCACCAGCTCGACCGCGCGGGCGATCCAGGGCAGCTCGCGGGCGACCGCGGCGGGCACGGTGTGATCCTCGGCCGAGATGCGCGCCAGGATGTCCGGAACGCCGAGCGTGTCGAGGTCGAGCGTGCGGGGATTGCGCTGCTCGGTGGCGAGGCGGGCGAACTCATCGAAGCGGGACGTGTCGTCCATGCGGAACCCATCCCAGGGGTGAAGCGGTCGTCCGTGAATGCCGCAGGATGCCACGCTTCGAGAGGGAGGCGCAACCGCGCTCCGCGCGCCGGCGGCCCCCAGACTGGAGCCTGCCGCTTGACCTCCCCGGGCCGCGTCCCTAGCGTGCGTCCATGCCCGAGCTGCCCGAAGTCGAGACCGTCCGGCGCATGCTCGAGGCGCACGTCATCGGGCGCACGGTGCGCTCGGTCCGGCTCTCGGGGGCGCGGCTGCGCGAGCCCATCCCGCGCGCGCTGCCCCGCCAGATCCGCGGCCGGTCGCTCACGCAGGTGCGGCGCCACGGCAAGTACCTGCTCATGGACCTGAGCGACGGCGTGACGATGGTCTCCCACCTCGGCATGAGCGGCCGCTGGCTCTTCCATCCGAATCCGCCCGGGGTGGTGCCGCCTCACGTCCACGCCCGGATCGCGTTCGCGGACGGTTCCCAGCTCTGGTTCCAGGACCCGCGGCGCTTCGGCGTGCTGCGTGCCGTCCCGACCCCGCGGCTTGCCCGCGACCGCGCGCTCGCGCGGCTCGGGCCCGATCCGATCGCGACTCCCCCCACCGGGGAATCCCTCGCGCGCCTGGCCCGCGGCGCCCGCGTGAGCGCCAAGGTCTTCCTCCTCGACCAGCGCCGGATCGCCGGGGTCGGGAACATCTATGCCAGCGAGATCCTCCACCGGGCGCGCGTGGACCCCAGGCGCGCGGCGGGCCGGCTCGCGGTCCGGGAGTGGCGCGCGGTGGCGGTCGGGATGGCGAAGGTGCTGGGCGAGGCCATCGAGCGCATGGGGACCACGTTCAGCATGTATCGCACGCTGTGGAACGAGCCCGGAACCTACGGCGACAAGCTGCGGGTCTACGACCGGGCTGACCGGCCCTGTCCCCGCTGCCGCACGCCGATCCGCCGCATCGTCCAGGGCCAGCGCTCGACGTTCTACTGCCCGGCCTGCCAGCCAGGCCGGCCCGCCTCCGGCGGCCCACGGCGACATGCGGCCCGGAGCCGCGCCAATCGGGGCTGAGACGAAATTCGGATTTTTCAAGTTATTTGATTGCCCTGCAGCCGATTGACCCCTACCCTGTGTGCGCCGCCGTGGGCCGCGCCTCCCGGCGCCCGCCGGGCGGGTGCCATGTTTCCCAAGTCCATCTGGAGGATGCTTGACCTTTGCATCATTGGGGCTGCCAGCCGCCATCCTGAAGGGCGTTCGCGCCGCCGGCCTGACCGAGCCCACCGCGATCCAGAGCAAGTCCATCCCCGTCATCCTTCAGGGTAACGACCTCATCGGTGCCGCGCAGAGTGGCTCGGGAAAGACCGGCGCCTACTGCCTTCCGATCCTGGCCCGGCTGCTCGACAGCACGCCGCGCCTGCGCGCCATCGTGCTGGTGCCGACGCGCGAGCTGGCCGCCTACGTCGAGACCCGCGCCCGCGACTACGCGCGCTTCACGGAGGTCCGGATCAGCGTCGTGTTCACCGGGGCCCCGCTCCAGCAGCAGGAGCGCATGGTGCGCGAGCGCGAGCCCGACCTGCTCGTCGCCACGCCGGGACGCCTGCTCGAGCTGCACGCGCGCGGCTGCCTCAACTTCGAGAACGTCGAGATGCTGGTGCTCGACGAAGCCGACCGCATGGTCTCGCTGGGGCTGGCCCCGGATCTGCGGCGCCTGCTCAAGCTGCTGCCCGAGACGCGCCAGACGCTCCTGTTCTCGATGACCATGCCGCCCGAGCTCAACCGCCTCGCCAAGGAAGCCCTGATCGAGCCGGTGCGCGTGGATCTGGCCCCGACCGCACGGCCTGCCGCGGGCATCACCCAGGCCATCTACCCGGTGCCCAAGGAGCTCAAGCCCGACCTGCTCCACGAGATGCTCTCGCGCGCCGAGGTGCGCAACAGCGTCATCTGCACCCGCGCGCGTTACGGCGCCGACCGGCTCGCGAAGCTCCTCATGCGCCGCGGCTACGCGGTCAAGGTGCTCGACGATCATCCGAGTCAGAGCGAGCGCGAGCTGGGGCTCGAGGACCTGCGCCGCGGCCGCATGCAGATCCTGGTCGCGAGCGATGCCGCGGCCCGCAGCCTCGATCTGGCCGGCGTGTCGCACGTCGTCAACTTCGACGTTCCCCAGACGCCCGAGGATTACATCCATCGCCTGGGGCGCGGCGGCCGCGCCGAGCCGGTGGGCGACGCCTTCACCCTCATGAGCCCCGAGGAGCAGAAGGACGTGGTCGCGATCGAGCGCCTGCTAGGTCGGGCCATCCCGCGCGTCCTGCTTCCCGATTTCGACTACAGCATGCGGCCGACCGAGAACCGGCCGGCGCCCGGCCACGAAGAGGCCCCGGACCGCGTCCCCGACAAGCATCGGGCCGCCGGGCTCCAGGCGGCCGTCACGCGCATCGCCGCGCATCCGGTCGTGAAGGCGGGCCCCGGCCAGCCGACCACGAAGGCGCCCACGCCCGGGGCGGCCGCGCGCGCCAATGGCGGCGGACGGCTGGTCGCCACGCCCGCGAGCGCCGGGCACGGCGCGGGGAAGGGCTCCCCCGCCACGAACGGGCCCGCGCGATCCCGACCCTCGTCTGCGCGCAGCCGCGAGCGCGCTCCGGCGCGCGGGGCGAAGCGCTCCCCGGCGCGCGCCCGCGCCACGGCGGCCAAGTCGCGCCCGAAATCCCGGCCGGCCG
>JBGQIE010000093.1:0-10673 GCA_041498315.1 Candidatus Eiseniibacteriota bacterium | reverse complement strand
GGGGGCTAACCCAACACTAAAATCATTGGTCGTAAACCCCCTCGCGAGCCTTGGGTGTGCTAAAAACGCGGCGCCGCCCACACTCGGGGCGCGCCGCCGCAGGGTCAAGCGCACGCGCTCCCCGGCACCAGGCGGCCAGGGAGCGCGGCGGTTTCGTCTAGCGCAGGACGGCGATCTTGCGGGACTGCACCGTGCGTCCGAGGCTCAGGCGCAGGAAGTAGATCCCGTTCTCGACCGTCTGCCCATGCTCGTTGCGCAGGTCCCAGCGGGCATCGAAGCGGCCGGGGCGGGTCAGGCCGCGCTGCAGCGTCTGCACCCGGCGCCCCGTGACGTCATAGACCGCGAGCTCGAAGGGCTCGCCCGCGCGATTGCCGGGCACCGCGTAGGCGAACCGGGTCGCCGCGCGCGTCGGATTGGGCGCCGGCCGGGCCAGCTCGACCGCCTGGGGCGCCGTCGATCCGGGATCCCCGACGCCCAGGAGGATGGGCGTGCCGAAGTAGCCGGTGCGCTGCGAGTCGTGGTGGAACTGCGGCCACGGCGGGAAGCCTGCGGGCGAGAACGGATAGTCGTAGTCCCACTCGTAGATGTTGTGGTCCCAGCCCGCCACGACGATCTCGGTCATGCCGTCACCGTCGCAGTCGCACAGCGCCGGCGGGCCCTTGACCTCGGCCTCGAGCTGAATCGGGAACCCCGGCATCATCGCCCCGGTGCCGCCGGCGAGCGCGACCAGACTGCCAGTTTCGTCGCCCATGACGACGTCGTTGAGCCCGTCGCCGTTGATGTCGGCGACGGCCGGGCTGCTCTCCGAGGTCTGAGAGGTCAGCGTGCTGTAGCGAACGTTGTTCCAGGGCGCGACGATGGCGCCGTTGTGGTTGTAGACGTAGACGCCGCCGTTGGTGGCCGCGAACACGATGTCGAGGAAGCCGTCGTTGTTCATGTCCGCGAGCGCCGGCGAGGGGGTGCGCAGGTACGAGTTGGTCGTGCTCACGAACACCGGGAATCCGGGGTGGATGGTGCCATCCGCCTGCACGACCGTCAGGCTGTTGTTGACCGGCGCCACGACGATGTCGAGCTTGGTGTCGCCCGGACCATCGAGATAGCCCACGGCCACCGAGGCGTTCGTGCTCCCCACCGCGACCGGGAATCCCGGCAGGTTGGTGCCGTTCGCGTGCCAGGCGTAGAGATTCCCGTCGGCCGAGGCGTAGATGATGTCGGGCTTCCCGTCGCCGTCGAGATCGGCGAGCGCCGGGGTGCCGTTGTTCTCGGCCGCCCCGAGCACCTTGAACACGCCGGTCGTCGTGGGGTTGCTGTCGCCGTCGAGCACCTCGGTGCCGTTGCTGCGGAAGGCGTAGAAGTTGTTGCCGCGCGAGCCGACCACCATCTCCTGGTGGCCATCGCCATCGATGTCGCCGATCGCCACCGACGACCACAGCGCGTCGGGCACCGCAATCGGGAATCCGGGTTTCACATTGCCCGCCAGGTCGAAGACGAAGAACTCCTTCGACCCGAAGGTCCCGGCCACGACCTCCTTGGATCCATCGTTGTCGAGGTCCGCGACCGAGGCGCCCCCCGCGTAGTAGAAGCCCAGCTGGGTGAAGTCGCCCTGGGTGGTGCCCGCGCCATCGGCGTCCACCGGCGCCGAGCCGTCCGGATGGAGCAGGTAGAGCGTCTCGGACCCCGCCAGGATGTCCTGCGGGAAATTGCTGTACATGTGTTCGATCGTCACGGGTGAGGGCGTGGTGCCGCCGGTCGGGATCGGGAAGATGCCGTGGAGCGGCGGGTTCGTGCTCGCCGAGATGGGCGTCGAGACCGCGGATTCGTTGCCCGAGGAGTCCACCGCCGCGACCTCATAGTAGTAGCGCGTGAGCTGCACCAGGCCCTCGTCGAGGTAGTAGGCCACCCGATCGGTGGGGTTCGGGTTCACGCGGGTGTAGGGCCCGAGCGACGAGGAGGATCGGAAGATGCTGTAGCCGAGCAGGTCGGAGGTCGTGAGATGGCCCCAGGTCAGCTTGATGCTGGTCGCGGCGCCGAGCGCCTCGAGCCCGACCGGGATCGGCGGATAGCTGAGATCCATCTTCTGGGTCATGATCTCGCCGTACTGGTCGAACACGTGGAGGAACAGCTTCGCCGCCGTGCCGGCCGGGACGTAGACCACCGCATCCCCGGTCGCTTCGGCGCCGGGCGCGAGATCGGGCCACGTCACCGTGCTGTCCGTGATGACGGCGAACCCGTCGGTATTGCGCAGGATCCCGTAGAGGCCCTGGGCGATGCCGGTGCCGAGATTGCGGAGCGTGAGGAAGCAGCTCACGGTCTCCCCCGGGTCCGGACGCCCGTTGTTGTTGCCCCCCGCGTCGCTGATCGTGTGCCGGCGGTGGACGACGTCCGGAGCGTGCACGACGACTTGAAGATTCTGGACCCAGGTGTGCGAGGCGCCGTCGGTGAGCGTGAGGGTGAAGGGCACCTCGCGCTGATCGGGACAGGTGAAGGGAACGCTCACCCGGAAGCCCGCCGCCGGGTTCGAAGTCGCCCCCGTAGCGACGCTGCCGTAGGCGACCCCGGGGGTGACCACGGTGACGAGCGGGTCGGTCGTCGCCAGCGTGCCCGAGACGCCGCTCGCGGGGCCGCCACCGTTGTTGCGCACCGGGATGCGCAGGTCGATGACCTCGCCCGCGTCCCAGAGCGCGTTGCCGTTGCCCTGCGTGCCGCCGACGTTGTCGTCGTCGATCGCCGGGGCCAGGTCGCCGAGCGCCGGGTTGCCCCCCGCCACGATCGCGACCGTGGTCTGATAGGGTCGGCAATTGAACCCGGTGACAGTGAGCGTGAGGCTCCCGGTCGTATCGGGCACGAACGGCACGACGCAATCGCCGTTCACGTCGGTCGCGCCGGTGCGGTAATCGTCCCCCGCCTTGTAGGCGGTCACCAGGGCGCCTTCGAGCGGCACGCCGAGGATCTTCACATTGACCGAGAACTGCCCGTCGCCCATGGCGATCGAAGCGGGCGCGGTCACGGTGAGCGTCTTCGGGGTGTAGGTGTAGATCCGCAGGCTGGGGTCGCCGAGCAGCAGCAGCGTCATCTGGGTCCAGCGGGCCACCCCGTCGTAGTTCGCGGTGGCGAGGAACGGCAGCTTCTGCATGCCCTGCGCCTCGCCGATCGCCGTCACGTTGTCCTCGAGCAGGAGCCGGAAGTATTCCTGCTGGTAGGACCGTCCGGTGGTCGGGAAGTCGAACCGGGTCGAGCCGATGTTGCTTACCGCGCCGCCGTTGGGATTGTTGAGGAACGCCTCGCCGATGCAGGGAAAGTCGATGGCGTTCGAGGTGCAGTTGCTGGCGTAGAGGTTGATGAGCCGGTCGCCGTTCGTCAGCGCGCCGGCGTCGTTGCTCGACAGGTTGTCGTCGCCCACCGACATCACGGTGCGGTAGCCGTGGCCGATGTGCACCGCGATGTTGTAGCCCACGTTGAGCGAATCGATGACGCGGGCCCGCGTCTCCTGGAGCGCGCCCGGCCGCCAGCGGGCATCGGTGTAGTTCTCGTAGAGCCGCGCGTAGTTGAGCCACGGCGCGGTGTCGAGCAGCGGCAGCAGGTCGTACTCGATGAGCTCGGCGCCATCGAGCGAGGTGGGCTGACCCGACGACCAATCCTGCGGGAACAGCACCTCGGCGAAGAACAGGAAGTGATTGATGTAGTCCTGGACCGGGGTGCGGATGTACTTGAGGCTCTTGTTCACGAACAGCTGCGCCTGGGTGGCGTTGTTCGCGGGCGCGCGCCCGACCCACACCTCGGGGAGCAGGTCGGCGTTGTCGCCCGGATTGACCGAGGAATAGAAACCCTCGCCGTAGAGGCTGTCGCCGTCCGCGTTCCAGTTGCCGTCCAGACACGAGTAGTAGAGGTCCGAGGCGATGAACTCGCCGTTGTAGAAGATGGTGCGGGCGAGCCGCGTGGGAATGAGATCGGTATCGCCGCCCAGCAGGACGTACTGCGTCCCCCAGCGCTGGTAGCAGTCACGGACGAACTTGCGGATGCGCTCGGCGTCGTCGGACCCGAACGCGTATTGCTGCCGGATGAAGGACATCGTACGCACCACCGCGGGCTCTCCGCTCTGAGTCTTCCAGTCGGCGAGCTGCTGGAAGATCGGCGCGAGCTCGTCGGTCGTGACGATCACGTACTGGACCGGGCTTCCGAGCACCGAGGGAACCTGGGTGGGCACGAACGGCTGGGCGCTCCGATTCCCGGGCGCCAGGGCTGCGGCCCGCGCATCGGCGGCCGCCCAGGCCGGTCCGGTTCGCTCCGGCAGCACCCGGAATCGCTCGAGCGGCTGCGGGCCGTCGGGCTCGAGCTGCAGGCGCACGCGCAGGCGGCTCACGCGCTCGAGCCGCCCGGTGGCCGCGTCCCAGCGCGCCGGCCAAATCTGAAGCGCGACCAGGTTGTGCTCGCGCTGCGTGCCCTGATAGCCCACCCGCACCGGAACCTCGGGCTGGAACCCCGTGCGGGCGTAGGCCGCGGCATCGGGGGCGGTGCGCTCCTCGGGCTCGAGCCCGGGCTTGATCTTGAGCGCGGGCGCGACCGCCGCATGCTCCGCGAGCGGCACGGTCTCGAGCTCCAGGACCTCGACCCCCGCCACCCGCATGCCCGCCGGCACCTCCACGTTCTCGCTCAGCGACGGCAGGTCGGGCATTCCGGGGCGATCCTCGAGCGCGCCGCGCTCGATCTCGACGCGCGTCGTGCCCCGCACATTGACGAGCCGCACCTGCTCGGGGCCGAAGCGGAACTCGTGCTCGAGGGCCGAGGCGCCGGGCGTGCGCGTCACGGTCACGGCGTGGACCTGGGCCGGGGACCACGTCAGCAGAAGCGCCAGCGCCGCCGGCGCGGCAAGGCGGGGAAGCTTGATCATGCGATCTCCCGGTGTCCTGGATGCTGCGGGAAGGCAGAGGGCGGAATCACGAGCGGCCGGAGCACGGGGGGACGGGCATGAGGGGCATGGAGTTCCACCTGGGTTGTCGAACAGCCCGCAGCTCAAGGCGCAGCGAGGCGCGCGGCATAACGATAGGCGAACGGCTCCCGCCCGGTCAATGGTCTTGGGGGCCGTCGCGGCTCTAAATGAGGTCGGAACGGCCGCGCTTCAGCGCGGCCCGTTGGGCAGGCACTGGGGGCCGTAGTGCGGATGAAAGCCCACCGGGAGCGGCCCGCCGCGCTCGACCCACCGCCACGGCAAACGCGCGAGCGGCAGCGCCACCATGCCGTCGGACAGATGCTGCTGGGCCAGGTCCGGGCCCGCCAGCGGCGCGGGTTCCGGCACGGCCGGCACGGCCGGGGCCCTGCCGTGGGCGGTGACGCGGGCGGGCGCCCGGGGCCAGAGCCATGGGTCGAAATCGCGGCTGCGCCACATGGTACGGAAATCGCCCACCCCCGGGCCGCGGGCCGGCATGACCAGGGCGGCCAGCTCGGCCGCCAGGTCGTCGTACAGGGGCTGGCACTCGACCAGGAGCAGGTGGGAGCCGCCCTCGATCAGCTCGGCCGAGAGCCTGGACCCGCGCAGCGCATGCAGATCGATGTAGAGCCCGAGCCCCGCCCACTGGCCCTGCATGATCGGGGCGACCTCGGCCGCCGGGCCGTCGGCGTCGTAGCTCATGAGGACGTGGAGCGAGCGCCCGAACTCCCCGCGCGCGAGCGCCGCGCGCACGGCCTCGGGATCGAGGGCCGGGAAATCGAAGGGCCGCGCCCCGGTGAGCCAGGGCGGATCGGGGAGCGAGTCCCCGAGCGCCTGGACCAGCTCCTCGTGGTTGAGGGCGTGGGCGAGCGCCTCGCGGGCCTCGTGCTTGCTCGTGGGCGGCCGGTCGGGGCGCATGACGAGGAGCAGGCGGCGGGTCGGGAATGCGGGGCGCACGACCTCGCCGCAACCCGCCGGGAGCGGCATCTCCGAAAATCCGGTCGGCACCGGCCACACCAGGTCGGCGTTGCCGCCGCGCAGGAGCGCCACCGCGCGCGCCGCGCCGATCACGAAGCGCACGTTGATCGTGTCGGGCGCGCTGCTCACCCCGGGCCTGCGCGTTCCGCGGGCGCGGGCCAGCACCAGCTGGCGCCCCGGATCCTCGCGCGCCACCCGGTAGGGACCCAGCCCCACCGCACCCTCCCAGCGCGACCCGGGCCCCGAGTCGGGTCCCGCGGATCGCCATGGGGCGCTCACGCCCGGGAGCGAGAGCTTGCGCAGCAGCATCGAGTCGGGGCGGGCCAGCCGCAGGACCAGCGTCTGCCCGTCCGGCGTCTCGATGCCCGACGTCGGACGCGGGCGCCGCCCGGGGGAGGCGCGCTCGACGCCCTCCACGTTCGCGAGCAACCAGGTCTGGGTCGCGTGGTCGAGGCGGGCCAGGCCGTGCTCGAGCGCCGCCCGGAAATCCTCGCTCCCGCACGTGGAGCCGTCCACGAACGTGAGCCGCGGCCGGATGTGAAAGGTGTACGTGAGCCCGTCGGCCGAAACCCCGATGCTCTCGGCCGCCGACGGCACGATCCGCCCGGCCGAGTCCTCCTCGACCAGCCCGTGGCTCAGGAGCCGCCCCAGCGCCCAGCGCAGCGGCTCGGGGGGCGCCTGCGGATCGAAGGTCGGCTCGGGCTTTCCCGCCACCCAGTTGAAGGTGATCGGGCGTGCCCCGGTGGCCGGGGTGCAGCCCGCGCAGGCGAGCGCCCCGGCCGCGAGCAGGGTCGCCGCGGCGATCACGGTGAGGCGTTGGACGTAGGGCATGGGTGGGGCCAGTGTACGGAGAGCGCCGCGCACCGGCAAGCGCGGGCGGGGTCGCGTCATCATTGACCGAATTTTCGGGCGCGTGATAGCGTCCGCGGGTGAGTGCTTCCGCGCCCGCGGGCGCCACCCGAACCCCCCGCCATCCCGCTCGCCTCGCCGCCGCGCGCGCGGCCGTGGGCCGCCTCGAGGCGGAGTGGCTCCTGCTTCCCCCCTCGCCCGATCTGGTGTGGCTGTGCGGCGCGCACGCGCGCTCGACCGAGCGCCTGGTGGCGCTCGCGCTCCCGCGCGAGGGCGATCCGTTTTGTCTTGTGCCGCGACTAGAGGCCGAAGCCCTGGCCGCCGAGTGCCCGTGGCTCGAGCTCGCGGTGTGGGAGGAGCACGAGGACGCCTTCGAGATCCTGGCGCGCCGCATGGGTCTCGCGCGCCGGCCGCGCGTCCTGGTGGGCGAGGGCCTGCGGGTCGCGGCCCTCTTGCGGCTCGCGGCCCAGGCGGCCTGCGCGCCCGCCTCGGGAGCGCTCGCGCCGCTGCGGGCGATCAAGGACGCCGAGGAGCTGCGGCTGCTCGAGGAGGCCGGCCGCCACGCCGACGCGATCGTCGAGGAGGCCGCCGACTTCATGCGCCCGGGGATGAGCGAGACCGAGGTCGCGAACTTCGTCGCCGATCGGTTCCGGGCCGCCGGCGACACCGACAGCTGGGTCATCGTCGCCTCCGGCCCCCACTCGGCGCTCCCCCATCATCAGACCTCCGGCCGCCGGCTCGCCGAGAACGAGCCGGTGCTGCTCGACCTCGGCGCCTTCACCGGCGGCTACGGCTCCGACATCACCCGCAGCTTCTGGCTCGGGACTCCGCCCGCGGAGTTCGCGCGCCTCTACGCCGTCGTGGACGAGGCGCGCGCGCGCGGGATCGAGGCGGCGCGCGCCGGGGCGACCTGCGAGGAGGTAGATCGCGCGGCGCGCGGCGTGATCGAGCGCGCGGGTCACGGCGCGCACTTCATCCACCGCACCGGGCACGGCGTCGGACTCGAGGTGCACGAGCCGCCCTACCTGGTCGCCGGCAACCGGATCCTGCTCGAGCGCGGCATGGTCCACAGCGTCGAGCCCGGCATCTACCTGCCGGGGCGCTACGGCGTGCGGCTCGAGGACCTGGTCGTGGTCGAGGAGGGCGGCGGACGCCGGCTCAACCAGGCGCCGCGCGACCCGCGGCCGCCGCGGCTGCGCACGTGAGCACGGCCGTGGCCGGCGCCGCGGCCCCCTCCGTCGAGGCCATTCTCGCCGGACGCAACGACGAGCAGCGCGCCGCGATCACCCACGGCGAAGGGCCGCTCCTCATCGTCGCCGGCGCCGGCACCGGCAAGACCGCGGTCGTCACCCGGCGCATCGCCTGGCTCATCGCCACCAAGCGCGCCCGCCCCGAGGAGATCCTCGCCCTCACCTTCACCGAGAAGGCGGCCTCCGAGATGGAGGCCCGCGTGGACGAGCTGGTGCCCTACGGTTTCGTGGGCGCCACGATCTCGACCTTCCACGCCTTCTGCGACCGTCTGGTGCGCGAGCACGCCATCGAGCTGGGGCTCACCTCGCAGCTGCGCGTGGACAGCGACGCCGAGATCCTCGTGTTCCTGCGCGAGCGGCTGTTCGAGCTGGGCCTCGAGCGCTACGCGCCGCTCGGCAACCCCGACACCCATCTCGCCGACCTGGTCGCGGTGTTCGATCGCGCCCGCGACGAGGACGTCACGCCCGAGGAATACCGCGCCTTCGCCGAGCGCCTGGCCGCCGGGGCCGGCGACGATCCGGCGCTGCGCGACCGCGCCGCGGCCGAGCTCGAGAAGGCCCACGCCTACGCTGTGTTCCAGAAGCTGCTGGCCGAGCACGGCCGCATGGATTTCGGCGCCCAGATCGCGCTCGCCCTGCGGCTGCTGCGCGAGCGGGCCTACCTGCTCCGCGAGCTGCGCGACAGCTTCCGCTACGTGCTGGTGGACGAGTTCCAGGACACGAACCACGTCCAGTTCGAGCTGGTCAAGCTGATCGCGGGCACCGCCGTGGGCGAGGCGCGCAACCTCACGGTCGTGGGCGACGACGACCAGAGCATCTACCGGTTCCGCGGCGCCAAGATCGAGAACCTGCTGGGATTCGTGGACACCTATCCCGACGCGAAGGTCCAGGTGCTCAATCGCAACTACCGCTCGGGGCAGGAGATTCTCGACCGCGCCTACCGCCTCATCCAGCACAACAATCCGCAGCGCCTCGAGCACACCCTGAAATACGACAAACACCTGATCGCGGCGCGCCCGGGTCCGGGCGTGGTCGAGCTGCGCGCCTTCCAGACCGCGAGCGACGAGGCCGAGATGGTCGTGGCCGAGATCGCGGCCGCGATCGAGCTTGGGCGAAGCGCCCCGCGCGACTTCGCCATCCTGACGCGCGCCCATCGCAGCCTCGACCCGTTCGCGCTCGCGCTGCGCGCGCGCGGCCTGCCGTTCCGGCGCATCGGGCGGCGCGGGCTCTACTCGCGTCCCGAGGTCATGCTGTGCCTCAACGTCCTGCGCACCGTGGCCGATCCCGCCGACGGGGCCTCGGTCTACCACGCGCTCGGCGATCCGCTGTTCGGCGCCGACCCGGTGGACCTGGCGATGCTGGGCGCCGACGCGCGCCGCTACCATCGCGGCTTGCTCGAGGGGGCCGAGGCTGCGGCGCGCGACCAGAAGGTCAGCGAGCGCACGCGCGAGGCGATCAGCCGCTTCCTCGACCTCCACCGGCGGCTGTCGGCGGGCGCGCTGCGGCGCACGACCGCCGAGGTGCTGTACGAGTTCGTGAGCGAGAGCGGCCTGCTCGCCTCGCTCACCGCCCAGGACACCCCCGAGGCCGTCGAGCGCGCCCAGAACCTCAACAAGCTGTTCAGCATGGTCGCGCGCGTCGGGCCGTTGCTCAAGCGCGACCGCGTGGACCAGTTCATTCCCCACCTCGACCTGCTGGTCGAGATGGGCGACGACCCCTCGGCGGTCGAGATCGAGGGCGACGAGGAGGCCGTTCACCTGCTCACCGCCCATAATGCGAAGGGGCTCGAGTTCCCGGTGGTCTACTTGGCCCACCTGGTCGAGGCCCGCTTCCCGCGTTACCGCCAGTCGTCGGGGCTGGCGTTCCCGCCCGAGCTCAAGCGCGGCCTGCGCGAGGACCCCGAGGATCACTATCGCGAGGAGCGCCGCCTGTTCTACGTCGGCATGACGCGGGCGAAGGAGCGCCTGGTCCTCACCCACGCGGTGGACTACGGCGGCCGGCGCCAGGCCAAGGTGAGCCGCTTCGTGCTCGAGGCGCTCGACCTGCCGGCCCCGCCCAAGGGGACCTACGCCGCCTCGGCGCTCGAGTCCATCGCCCGCCACGCCCCGGCGGCCGAGGCCGCCGCCCCGGAGCTCGTCCCGGTGCCGGCCGATCAGCCGCTCCAGCTCTCGAACTCGCAGATCGACGACTATCACGAGTGCCCGCTCAAGTATCGCTACGCGCACCTGATGCGCGTGCCCCTCGCCACCGATCCCTCGTTCATGTTCGGCAACGCGATCCACGGCGCGATCCGCGGCTACCTCAAGGACCGCCTGCGCGGCCATCCGACCGCGGTCGAGCATCTGCTGCGCACCTTCGAGGACTCGTGGTCGAGCGCCGGCTTCATCTCGCGCGAGCACGAGGAGCGGCGGCTCGAGGAGGGCCGGCAGATCCTGCGGCGCTTCTACGCCAGCGAGGAGGCGAGCCCGCTCAAGCCGAGCGCGGTCGAGCGCGAGTTCCGCTTCCGGCTCGACCTGGACGAGGTGCGCGGTCGCTGGGACCGGATCGACGACCGCCCCGAGGGGGTGGTGCTGGTGGATTACAAGACCTCCGAGGTCGAGGATCCGGCCAAGGCCGCGGAGCGCGCGCTCAAGAGCCTCAAGGAGGACCAGCTCGGGCTCTACGCGCTCGCC
>JBGQIE010000092.1:0-10836 GCA_041498315.1 Candidatus Eiseniibacteriota bacterium | reverse complement strand
GCAGGAGCGCCCCGACGTCGTGCTGGTCGAGGGCGACACCAACTCGGTGCTGGCCGCGGCCCTCGCCGCCAACAAGACCGGCATCGCGGTCGGGCACGTCGAGGCCGGCCTGCGCTCCTACGACCGCCGCATGCCCGAGGAGATCAACCGCATCCTGACCGATCATCTCGCGGACTGGCTGTTCGCCCCCACCGCGGGGGCGCGCGACCTGCTGCGGGGCGAGGGGCTGTCGGCCGGGCGCATCCACGTGACCGGCAATACGGTCGTGGACGAGCTCAACCTCCAGCGCCCGCGCGCCGAGCGGGCGGGACTGCTCGAGCGCTTCGGCGTCGAGCGCGGCCGGTTCGCGCTCGCGACCGTCCATCGCGCCGAGAACGTGGACGTGGACGCGCGCCTGCGCTCGATCCTCGCCGGGCTCGACGCGGCCGGGAAGGCGCTCGGCTTCCCGGTGCTGGCCGCACTCCACCCGCGCACCACCGCGCGCATGGCGGCGCTCGGCCTCAGCGCGGCGGGCGCGGTGCGCGCGCTGCCGCCGCTGGGCTACCTCGACTTCCTCGGCCTCGAGGCCCAGGCGGGCATCGTGCTCACCGATTCGGGCGGGCTCCAGGAGGAGGCGTGCTGCCTGCGGGTGCCGTGCGTCACGCTGCGCGACAACACCGAGCGGCCCGAGTCCGTGACCGTGGGCGCCAACCTGCTCGCGGGCGCCGACGCCGACCGCATCGTCGCGTGCGCGCGCGCCATGCACGCGAAGCCGCGCGACTGGGAGAACCCCTTCGGCGACGGGAAGAGCGGGATGCGGATCGTGGATCTGCTGATGGGGCGTCCGCCCGCCGCCTGAAGCCGCGTGACGCGCCCAATCAGCGCAGGCTCAGGTCTTGTGGTCCGGGCCGAGTCCGTGCGCGGCTTCGGCCCGCCGAAACGCTTCGGCGATCCCCTCCCCCGTCGCGGGCACGATCCCGACCGGGGTGATGAGGCCCGTGATGAGAGGGTGCGGCGTCACGTCGAAGGCCGGGTTGAGCGCCGTCGTCCCCGCCGGCGCCACGCGCACGCGGACCAGGGCGCCCGAATCGTCCACGCCCTCGACGGTCAGCACCTCCTCGGGCGAGCGCTCCTCGATCGGGATGCCCTCGCCGGTCGCCGTCAGGCGGTCGATGGTGCTGAGCGGCGCGGCGACGTAGAAGGGAACGGCGTGCGCCTGGGCCGCCAGCGCGCGCCCGTAGGTGCCGATCTTGTTCGCGACGTCGCCGTTGGCCGCGATGCGGTCGGCCCCGGTGATCACCAGGTCCACCCGGCCGCGCTGAATCAGGTGCGCCGCCGCCGCGTCGGCGATCAGCACGTGGGCCACGCCCTCCTCCTTGAGCTCCCAGGCCGTGAGGCGGGCGCCCTGGAGCCGCGGCCGGGTCTCGCTCACGTAGACGAAGGGCTCGAGCCCGGCGCGCGCGGCGCGGTAGACCGGCGCGAGTGCCGTGCCCCAGTCCTGCACCGCGAGCCAGCCCGCGTTGCAGTGCGTGAGCACGCGCGTGCCGTGGCGGAAGAGCGCGAGCCCATGCGTGCCGATGGCCGCGGCGGCCGCGACCTCGTGGTCGTCGAAGGCGCGCGCCTGGCGCAGCATCGCGGCCGGGTCGGGCGCCGCCGCGCGCACCGCCTCGAGTCCTGCGCGCAGGTTGACCGCGGTCGGCCGCGTGCGCGAGAGCCGCGCCAGTGCGGGGTCGAGTGGCTCGGCGCGGAGTGCTGCGAGCGCGAGCCCGTAGGCCGCGAACACGCCGATGAGCGGCGCGCCGCGCACCGCCATGTCCTCGATCGCGCGCGCCACCTCCTCGACCGTGCGCGCCGTGCCGATCTCGATGCTCCTCGGCAGGGCGCGCTGGTCCAGGTAGCCGATGCCATCCTCGGTCCACCACACCGCCCGCATGTCCCGGCCCTGCACCCTCACGGCGCGCCGCCTCCGCCGTGGAGCGCGCGGGCGAGGTGGCGGACCAGGATCTCGCCCGCCTCGCCGGCGCTGCGCCCGAAGGCGATCACGCCGTCCTCGTGGCCGCCCATGGCCAGGATCCCGGTCGAGGACAGCGTCGACTCGCGGTAGAGACGCTGGACCTCGAGCGCCATCGCGGGGGTTCCGTTCCGTGCGGCCGCGTGGGTGACCGGGACGCCGAGCGCGCGAGCGCCGCGCCAGATCTCGGGGGCGTGGCCGTGGAGCACGACGCGGACCGCGGGCGCCACGTCGTAGAACGCGCCGTGAGTCAGCGACTCGGACGACGGCGGCACGAGCCCGCGGCTCGTCACGCGATTGCGCGCCAGGTCGTAGCGCTCGACGAGGCAGAAGTCGGCCAGCGTCACGTCGCGCCGGCCGCTGGTCTGGGTGCCGGTCACCAGGAAGCGCCGCTGCCCGCGGCCCACGTCGCCCATGGGGCCGACGCGGGCGCTCACGTTGCCGTACCCGTAGCCTTCGTAGCGGGCGGGATCCCGGCCGATGAGGCCGAGCCGCGCGAGCACCTCGCGCCAGGCTGCCAGGACGCGGACCGTTTCGCCGTGCACGCGCTCCTCGAGCGCGCGGGTCTCGTGCTCGACCTCGAACTGGATGACGCCTTCGCCGGGATGGTCCACCATGGGAGCGAACGTATCATCCCGGCGTGACGCGGGGCCATGGGGTGGCGGCTCTCCCGACCTCCGGCGGCCCGGGAATTGGGTAGTGTTGTGGCAGTCGTGCGATGATCGTGGGTATTCGGTGGTTTCGACCATTCTATTTGACATTCGTGACATCCGGCCGCCCGTTTGTGCCATCTTGATGTTCGAGATGCTGAGGGTCTTCGAGCCGATGAGACGCCGCAGGCCAACCGGAAGGACGGACATGTCCAATCAGGGATTCACAGGGCCCATCATGCGTGGCGTCGTCGCCCCGTCCCTCGCGGCGCTCACCGCGCTGGTGCTGCTCGCGCTGGGCACGCCGGCGCGATCCGCGGATTCCCGCTGGCCGCGCCAATTCGATTCGCCCAGCGGCTCGTTCGTGATCTACCAGCCGCAGCCCGAGGATCTCGACGGTGACGAGCTATCCTGCCGCGCCGCCTTCTCGTTGCAGAAGGGCGCGGACGAGAACCCCACCTTCGGGGTCCTGTGGTTCACCGAGCACATCGAGATCGACCGCGACAGCAGCACGGTGACGGGCCGCGAGCTCGACGTCACCAAGGTCCGGCTCCCCGGCATCACCCCGGCCGAGGCGAGCCGCTACGAGCACCTGACCGAGTCCGAGGCGCGGCGCTGGGACCTGTCGGGCTCGCTCGATGAGCTCAAGGCGGGGCTGACCGCGACCGAGAAGGAGCGCGCCAGCGTCGCCGATCTGGACAACACGCCACCCCGTATCCTGTTCGTGAAGGAGCGCGCTTTCCTGGTGCTCTACGACGGCCCGCCCACGCTCGAGCCCATCGAAGGCTCGCGCCTCGAGCGCGTTGCGAATACCGCCTTCGCGGTCGTCCACGACCCCTCGAGCCACAAGTACTACCTGAGCGGCGCGAACCTCTGGTACCGGGCCACCGACCCCCTCGGGCCCTGGACCGTCGATCCGCGGCCGCCGGCCCCGGTGCGTGCCGCGGTGCCACCCGACACCTCGTCCGACGACCAGGTGCAGGGCCCGCCACCGCGCGTCTTCACCGCCACGGTGCCCACCGAGCTGATCTCGATCGACGGGCCGCCGCAGTACGCCCCGCTCGTGGGCGACGAGCTGCTCTACATCACGAACACGGAGAGCGACGTCGTGCGCAGGGTGAGCACGCAGGCGCTCTACGTGCTGATCGCCGGACGCTGGTACACCGCCGCGACGCCCGACGGGCCCTTGACCTTCGTGCGCGGCGATCAGCTCCCCGCGGCCTTCCGCCAGGTGCCACCCGACTCGCCCAAGGGAAACATCCTGGCGAGCGTTGCGGGCACGGACCAGGCCGATGACGCGGTCGCGGACGCCGAGATCCCGCAGACCAGCGCGATTCGGCGCGACGACTCCGGCTTCGAGGTGACCTACGACGGGTCGCCCCAGTTCGAACCCATCGCGGGCACTGGAATGCAGTACGCCGTGAACACCGACGCCGAAGTGATCTTCGCCGATGGGCTCTACTACGCCTGCGATCAGGGCGTGTGGTACGTCGCCGAGGGCCCCGATGGCCCGTGGCGGGTGAGCGAGACCCGGCCGCTCGGCGTGGAAGATATTCCGCCCAGCTGCCCGGTCTACGACGTGCGATACGTCTACATCTACGACGTGACGCCGAGCTACGTGACCATGGGATACCTGCCTGGCTACATCGGATGCTACCCGTACTACGGCACGGTCGTGTACGGGACCGGCTACCGATACCATCCGTGGCGAGGACGCCGCCACTTCTTCCCGCGCCCGTGCACGTGGGGATTCCAGCCGCGCTACAACCCGTGGCTCGGCCGCTGGAGCTTCGGCTCCACGTTCAGCTCGGGGTTCTTCAGGACCGGGTCCCACTGGCGGCGCGGACCCCAGCTCGTCCATCCGGCCGGCCCGCCGCGCTGGTTCGGGTCCGGCGGCTACCGCCGCCCGCTGCTCGGCGCCGACCTGGCGTTCCTGCGCACCCGGCAGCCCCGCCGTTCCCCGGCGAGCCCGGCGGGCAATGCGCCCATGAACCTCTATCGACGCCCGACGAACGTGGGGCGCGTGGACCACACCGCGAGCCGCCTTCCGCTTCGCCCGATCGTACGCGAGCCCGCGCGTACCGAAACCCGGCCCAACAACGTATTCGCGGGCCGGGACGGCAAGGTCTACCGGCGCGACGATCGCGGGAACTGGAAGGTGAACGAAGGGCGCGTCTGGAGGCCGGCGCGCCTTCCTGAGAGTTCGCCCGCGACTCCCGCGACTCCTGCGACACCCGCGACGCCGAGGCACATTTGGCGGGGCACCGGGTCCGGATCGAGCTGGCCCCGAGGGCGGCCTCAGCCGCCGCAGCCGTCCCCCGACAGGCCCAGCGAGCCTCGAGTCCAGCCGTCGCCCGATCGGGCACCGCGCCCCATGCCCCCCGAGATCCGCCCCGAGCCGGGGAACCTCGAGCGTGAGTTCCGCGCACGGGAGCGCGCTGGCGAGGGAGCCGCTCCGGGCGCCGCCCGCCCCGAGGCAAGGCCCGAGCCGGCACGACAGCCGCCCAAGAGCTGGAAGAAGCCGCCCGAGCGCAAGCCCTAGGGCGACTCCTCGAGGCGCCCGGTCAGCGCTGCGCGGTGCGCATGGAATCCTGCGCGCGCTTGAGCTTCTCGAGCGTCTCTTCGAGGTTCGCGAGCCGCACGCGCTCCCGCTCCACGACCTCGGGGCGCGCCTTGGCGAGGAAGTCCTGGTTGCGGAGCTTCTTGCGCGTGTTCTCGAGGTCCGAGAGCAGCTTGTCGGCCTCGCGCACCAGCCGCTCGCGCTCCTTGTCGAGATCGACCAGGCCCTCGAGGGGCAGGAAGACCTCGGCCCCGCGCACGACCGCCGAGGCCGCGACCGGCGGGCGCGCACCGTCGCGCGCGAGCGTCAGGGTCTCGATGCGCGCGAGCGGCATGATCTGGGACTGGAGCTGCTCGATGAGCGCGAGCTGCTCGTGAGTCCCACGCACGACGATCGGCACCCGGCGGCCGGGCGCGATGTTGTTCTCGACCCGCAGGTTTCGCACCGCCACGACCAGCTCCTGGAGAAAAGCGACCTCGCGCTCGGCGGCGGCGTCGACCCAGGCGCGCTTCGCCTTGGGCCAGGAGGCGAGCGCCAGCATCTCGCCGTCGTGCGGAAGCGCCTGCCAGATCTCCTCGGTCACGAACGGCATGAAGGGGTGGAGCAGGCGCAGGATGCCGTCGAGCACCTTCCACGCCACCCAGCGCGCCACGCGCCGGTCCTCCGGATCGGCCTCCTCGGTCCAGCGCGGCTTGGCCATCTCGAGGTACCAGTCGCAGTAGTCGTCCCAGGCCAGGTGGTAGAGGGCGTTGGCGGCCTCGTTGAAGCGGTAGGTCTTGAGGAAGCGGCTGATGTCCTTCACCGCGTTCGCGAACCGCGACAGGATCCAGCGATCCGCGAGCGTGAGGCGCAGCGCGCTCTCTTTGATCGGGCCCAGGTCCTCGTCCCCGAGCCGCATTTGAACCAGCTTGGCGGCGTTCCAGATCTTATTCGCGAAGAACTTGCCGGTCTCGATCCGCTTCTCGTCGAAGGCCAGGTCCTGCCCGGTCGGAGTGAGATAGATGAGCGTAAAGCGCACCGCGTCGGCGCCGAAGCGCTCCATGATCTCGAGCGGATCGGGCGAGTTGCCGAGCGACTTCGACATCTTGCGGCCCTGGGAATCACGCAGGATGCTGGTGAAGAACACGTGCGGAAACGGCACCTGGCCCATGAACTGCTGACCGGCCATGATCATGCGCGCGACCCAGAAGAAGATGATGTCGCTACCCGTGACCATGAGGCTGTTGGGGTAGTAACGCTCGAGGTCGGGGGTGCGCTCGGGCCAGCCCAGGGTCGCGAACGGCCACAGCCACGACGAGAACCAGGTGTCGAGCACGTCCTCGTCCTGGCGCCAGCCCGCGCCGGCGGGACGCTCGATCGACACCACCATCTCGTCGCCGCGGTACCAGACCGGGATGCGGTGCCCCCACCACAGCTGGCGCGAGATGCACCAGTCGCGGATGTTCTCGAGCCAGTAGAGGTACACCTTGCGCCAGCGCGCCGGGTAGAACTTGACCTGGCCGCGCTTCGCCGCCTCGATGGCGGGGGCCGCGAGCGGGGCCATTTTGACGAACCACTGCCACGACAGCATGGGCTCGATGATGGTGTCGCAGCGCGAGCACTGGCCCACCGCGAGCATGTGCTTCTCGATCTTCTCGATGTAGCCGGCGTCGGTGAGGGATTCGACCACCTTCTGGCGCGCCTCGAAGCGGTCGAGGCCGCGGAAATCCCCGGCGTTCTCGTTCATCACCCCGCGCTCGTCGATCACGATGATCTCGGGCAGCCCGTGGCGCTTGCCGGTCTGGAAGTCCGCCGCGTCGTGCGCCGGCGTCACCTTGACGGCGCCGGTGCCGAACTTGGGGTCCACCATCTCGTCCGCGAGGATCGGGATCTCGCGCCGCATGAGCGGCAGCACGGCGACCTTGCCCACCAGGTGCGCGTAACGGCGGTCCTTGGGGTGCACCGCCACCGCGGTGTCGCCCAGCATGGTCTCGGGGCGCGTGGTCGCGACGGTGACGAACTTCTCCGTGCCCTTGATGGGGTAGCGGATGTACCACAGGCTGCCTTCGCGCTCGACCTTGTCCACTTCCTCGTCCGACAGCGCGGTCTGGCAGCGCGGGCACCAGTTCACGACGTAGCGCCCGCGGTAGATGAGCCCCTTGCCGTAGAGATCGAGGAACACGGTGAGCACGGCGCGCGAGTAGTCCTCGTCGAGCGTGAAGCGCTCGCGGCTCCAGTCGGCCGAGGTCCCGACCCGGCGCAGCTGCTTGAGGATCAGGCCGCCGTACTGTTCCTTCCACGCCCACACCTGGCGCACGAACTCCTCGCGGCCCAGGTCCTCGCGACGCGTGCCGCGCTCCTCGAGCTGGCGCTCGACCACGTTCTGGGTGGCGATGCCGGCGTGATCCATGCCGGGCAGGTAGAGGACCTCGCGCCCCTCCATGCGCTGCCAGCGCAGGATGAGGTCGCGGAGCGACTCGCCCAGCAGGTGGCCCATGGTGAGCGAACCCGTCACATTGGGGGGCGGAATCGAGATGACGAACGGCTTGCCGCCCGGGCGCGGGGTGAAAACGCCGCGCGCTTCCCATTCCTGGGACCAGCGTGATTCGATCCGCGTGGGATCGTAGGGATGTTGGAGCGTCTCGGGGCTGCCCGGACGCATGGCGTCTCCTGGTTCGGGGCCGGCGTCGAGCGTGGTGGAGCGCGGGAGGCTAGCACACCTCCCCGGGGGCTGCTAGCATCCCGCCGATGCGCGCGCGCGGTTGGATCCAGGTGCGGCACGGGGTGTGGGCCGCGTGCCTCCTGCTCGCCGCCCACTCCGGCGCGCGCGCCGCCTCCGACGCATTCCTGCCCGTCGGCGATCCGCTCGAGGCCGAGCTGCGCCTCCTCGATCTCACCGACCCCGCGGAGGGCGGCGGCCGCATCCTGCTCCCCCACCTCCACACCCGGCCGCTCCAGTGGCGCGAGCTCATGGGAAGCGCCGCGCCGCCCGAGTCGGCGGGCGTGGCGCGCGCGATCTCGTTCGCGCGCCTCGAGCGCGCGCTCGGGCGCCAGGCGCTGCCCGGCTTCGAGCCGCACCCGACCTGGCGCTCGACGCCGTTCCTGTGGCGCTCGGCCGCGGCGGGCCAGTCCGTCGAGCTCTCGGCCGGCTTCGAGGGCCGCGGCGAGACCGATCGCTTCGACTCGCGCTTCACTTCGGGAACGGGAGCGCAGGCACGCATCGCCGCCGCCTTCGACCACTGGCTGGTGTACACGCACCTGCTGATCGGACAGGTGGACGCCGCGCGCACCTTCGCCGACCCGATCGTTCCGGGTGGCGACGTCATCGCCCATACCGAGGACACCTACCTCGCCTACACCGGGCAGGACGGCCGCTGGGGCGCGCGATTCGGCCGCAGCCGCTGGAGCTGGGGGCCGGGCGAGGAGGCCACGCTCACGCTCTCGAAGACTTCGCCCGCCTTCACGGGCCTCGCGGTGCGCGCGCGCATCGAGCCGCTCCGCGCGGACGCGGTCACGCTCTCGGGCACGCTCGACCAGGCCCGCGGCGAGCAGCTCGCCGCCCATCGGCTCGAGTGGCAGCCAGCGGACCGGCTGCGCGTCGGCCTCACCGAGACCGCGCGCTATCACGCCGAGGCGTGGCAGCCGCTCTATCTCGTGGGCATCATCCCCTACATCCTGGTGCAGCGGCTCGGCACCCAGGACGACCCCGACTCGGCCGCGGCGCTCCGCAACAACGTGATCACGAGCCTCGACCTGGCCTGGCGCCCGGTCAGCGGCACCCGGCTCTACGGCGAGCTCCTCATCGACGACCTGCACGCGAAGAGTGCCGCGAACCCCAACAAGCTCGCCTTCCAGCTCGGCTGGGAGGGCGTGGGCACCCTCGGAGGCACGCGCGTGAGCTGGGGCGGCGAGTACACGCGGCTCTCGCGCTTCGTCTACACCTCGTACTTCGGACGCGCCTACGAAGCCCAGGGGCGCCCGATCGGTTATCCCACCGGGCCCGACGCCGGGCGGCTCAGCCTGCGCGGGGCGTGGGATCTCAACGCCGACTGGCAGCTCGCCGCGCGCGTGGCGCAGACCGACCAGGGCGAGGGCAGCCTGGACGCGCCCTACGTGCCCGGCTCGCCCCGCGGCGAACCCTTCGCGTTCGAGGGCGTGGTCGAGCACGCGCGGACCGGCGAGCTGGGGCTGCGCTGGTGGCCCGCGAGCGGCGTCGATCTGTCGGCGTGGGCCGGGTACCGTCGCGTCGAGAACGCGGGACACGTCGCGGGCGTGGAGCGCGAGACTCCGACCGCGGCGATCGAGCTGCACCTGACGCGCTGAGCCTCGCGCCTGTGCGCGGCCCGGGTCCAGAGCCAGATCCTAGAGTGTTCCATTCGGTGCTGAGGTCGACACCCGCCCCGGCGGGTGAAAGTACGTAAGCGCCCGGCGCACGCGGTCCTCTAGTGACGCTTCGGGGATGGCTTCGCAGAGTGCGGCGGCATGACGTGCTTCCTGGTTGTTGAAGCCGAGCGAACGCAGCGGGGCGATCACTTCCTCCGCAGCGGCCCGAGCCCGGGCCCTCGCCTCGGTCTCCCGCCGCCGGCTTTCTGCAGCACGTTGCGCCGCTTCTCGCTTCTCGCGCATGAATCCGACTCCGAACGTGCACTCTGCCCCGTACTGGTTGTGGGCCCGGCAGCGCAGTCGGATCCCGGCCACGCTGGCCCGTCCGCCACGCGCAACCTCCTCGACGTGATCGAATTCGAGCAGCTTGCGCTCCAGGCAGCGACGCCCGGCCTCGCTCACGAACGTGCACTGCCCCCCGTCGCGCTCCCAGACCGCGTGCTTGACTTGCGCCGGGATGTGCCGCGGGTTCTTGCTCGGGCGCACGCTCCGTCGTGGGCGCTTGGTCGCCGCGAACTTGCGCTTCTCGAGCTTCTCGATCAGGGCGTCGAACGCCTGGTCGAGCACCCGGGCCAGGTCTCCCGAGGGCAGCTCATGGCCGAGCAGGTCCTGGATGTACCGGAGCTTTTCTTGCGTCGTCTGTCCGATCGAGACCTCGAGCAAATACCTCTGGGCGGCGGCGGCTGTCATCTTTGAGAGGGGGCCAACTCGCTCCGGAGCGAGTTGCGCAGTTGGCGCCGCCGTCGGCCCGGACCCGCCTACTCCGCTTCGCGGGGCGAGTTGCTCCTCCGCCAGGCCGGGGGATACCGGCAGGGCGGTCACCAGCCCCATCGCTTCCGACTGCGGGAAGTGCCCGGCGATCAGCTCCTCGATCCCAGCCTTGGTCCGATGCGCCGCCGCCCCGAGCAGGTCGGCGGCGTTCCCGGCCGTGAGGTAGGGCGCCAGCAGGCCCACCGCGGTCAGGTGCAGCCGACCGTCGGCCAGGGCGTCGAAGATGAGCGGGAACTGCCGGGCCGCCCGCGCCGCCGTGATGCGTTTGTAGGCCGCGTCCTCGGAAAGGTGGAGCTCCCCGACGCAGTAGGCGTACATGGACGGATAGCCCGCGGGCAGGTACAGGCGCCGGTCGTCGAACTCGGCGAGGTGGGCGATGAGGGAGGCGGTGGTGGTGCGGTCCCGGGCGACGAGGCACGCCAGGCCGCGCTGAAGATCCGGATCGCTGAGATGAGACAGGGAGTAGGCGCGCATGATGGCGAGCCCTTCCCGGGGGCGGGTGT
>JBGQIE010000091.1:0-10926 GCA_041498315.1 Candidatus Eiseniibacteriota bacterium | reverse complement strand
TGCACTACAACCTGTCCACGGCCGTATGGGTCGGCATCATCGCCCTGGTCGGGCTCGCCGCGCAGACGGGCGTGGTGATGGTGGTCTACTGCGACAGCTCCTATCACAAGTTCAAAGCCGAAGGACGCATCCGGGATCTGGACGACATCGTCGAGGCGACGCTCGAGGGCTCGGTCCAGCGGGTCCGCCCCAAGCTCATGACGGTCGCGACCATGATGATCGGCCTGGTGCCGCTGCTGTGGTCGCAGGGGGCGGGCGCTGACGTCATGAAGCGCGTCGCGGCGCCCATGGTGGGAGGGCTGTTCACCTCGGCGTTCCTGACGCTCGAGATCATCCCGGTGGTCTACACGTACTGGCGCTACGCGCAGCTCAAGCGCGAAAGGAGGGGGTCATGAAGGGACACAGGAGGTGGGCGCCGGCGTTCGTCGCGGCGCTGGTGGCCGGCGCGCTGCTCGCCGGCTGCGCGGCGCGCGAGTCGGTGCCGCCTGGGGCGACCGCGATCTCCGTCACCGAGAACGGCTTCGAGCCCGCGGTCGTGACCGTGCCGCGCGGCAAACCGGTGACGCTGATCGTCACCCGGCGCACCGACCGCACTTGCGCGACCGAGCTGGTGTTCGACGCCCCGGGGCCGCGCGTCGAGCTGCCGCTCGGCAAGCCGGTGCGCATCGACCTCGCCGCGGGCGTCCAGGACACGCTGCGCTACGCGTGCGGGATGGACATGGTGCGGGGGATGCTGGTCGCGAAGTGAGCCCGAGGGGCCCCAAAAAGCCGGCGCCCGGTGGCTCCTCCTTGAGACCGAGGTCTCTCGGTTGGGCGTATCACCCGGCGTCGGCGTTCTGCATCTTCCGGCCGGCAGTCCCAGAACGGGTCTGCGCTCGGCCGCGCCCACGGAGTGAGTGGGCGGTGTCGGCGTCGGTGATCTCTGCATCACCTAGCCTGTGAGCATTGCACGCCCGCGTCGCCCCCGAGGTCAATGGTCTTTTCGTGCCCCTGCGCTACTGCCGTCACGACAGCGTCTTGGCACGATCGACGACCAGCGTGATGGCGCCGAGCATGTCGTCGAGGCGGCCTTCGACACGCACGACCTCGCCCTTGAGCGCGCCGGCGAGCGTGCGGTAGGCATCGGGGAAGAGCGCGCACTCGGCGAGGCCGCTGCGGTCGGCGAGGGTGAGGAACAGCATGGTGCCGCCGCCGCGCGTCTCGACCCGCCGCCACGCGCACGGCAGCCCCGCGACCGCGACGCGCCGCCCGGCGCGCTCGGGGAGCGCCGCCGCGGGGGTGGTGTCGCGCAGCGTTCCGGGCGGCACGAACACCTCGAGCGGGTGGGCGCTGAACCACAGCCCGGTGCTGCGGCACTCGCCGCGCACGCGCTCGGCGGGCGCGAACTCGGGAAGCGCGGGCAGGTCCATGGGCGGTGCAGCCTCGGGCAGGAGTAGAGCGCCGTCGGGCGCCACCAGCTCGCGCGCGGGCGCGGCGCCGGCGGGCGCGCGCCGCCCGGCGCCCACGCCGTTCGCGACCCGCGCCTCGAGCAGCAGCGTGGGACGCGAGCGCCCCGACCAGTCGAGCGCCCCGGCGAGGATGAGCGCTTCGAGCTCGGGCAGGGTGGGGCGCGCCCGGGCGGCGAGGTCGGCGAGGCTCCGGAACGGGCGCCGGGCACCACACGAAGTGTGGTCGCGCGCGGCGGCGATGCGCTCACCGGTCGCGGCGGCGAGCCCGGCGACGCGGCCGAGGCCCACGCGGACGGCGACGCCGGGGGCCGCAGCCGGGGCATGCCTTCGGGGCACGTTCGCTCCGCCTTCCAGGCTCCGCGACCCGCTTCGCGGGTGCCCGGCATCCAGTCGCCGTCCGCCTTCCATGGCTGCCGGGCGACGTGGGCGCACCCCGAAGGCATGCCCCGGCTGCGGCCCCTCGCGCTCGAGCGTCGTGTCCCAGTCGGAGGCGTTCACGCACGGGGCGCGGAAGACGACGCCGTGGCGGCGCAGGTCCTCGACGTGCACCCAGGTCGGGTACATGCCGGCGTGATGGTTGAGCACGCCCACCGCGAACTCGGCCGGATGGCGCGCCTTGAGCCAGGCGCACTGCCAGCCCAGCGTGCCGTAGCCCGCGGCGTGCGCCTTGCAGAACGCGTAGGCGGCGAAGCGCGTCAGGTCGCGCCACACCGCGCGCGCCGCCTCGGGCTCGACCCCGCGCGCGCCCGCGAGCTGCACGAACCCGCGCTCGAGCGCCAGGAACTCCTGGTCGCCGCGCGCCGCCGAGATCGCTCGCCGCAGCTCGTCGCCCTCGGCGAGCGAGAGCCCGGTGAGGGTCGCGGCCACGCTCATGACGTCCTCCTCGTAGAGCATGACGCCGTGGGTCGCGCCCAGCACCGCCTCGAGCCGCGGGTGCGCGAACGACGCCGGCTCGAGCCCGCGGTGGCGGCGGCAGAACACCTCCTTCATCCCCGACTCGGCGGCCCCGGGGCGGATGAGCGCCACCGCGGCGATGGTTTCCTCGAGCGTGCGGCAGCGCAGCATGCGCAGCAGGTGGCGCATCGCGGGGGATTCGAGCTGGAAGCAGTTGAGCGTGTCGCCGGCGGTAAGGCGCGCGGCGGTCGCGGCGTCCTCGCCCGGGATGCGGTCGAGCTCGAGGTCGTCGCACGGCGCGCCGGCCGGGCGGCCCTGCCGCACCAGCTCGACGCAGTCGCCGAGTGTCGTGAGCGCGCGGTTGCCGAGCAGATCCATCTTGACCAGCCCGATCGCCTCGATCGCCCGCATCTCGAACTGGGTGACGACCACGTCCTTGGCGGCGCGCTCGAGCGGCACGTACCAGGTCAGCGGCCGGTCGGCGATCACGATGCCGCCGCAGTGGACCGAGAGGTGCCGCGGCGCCCCGTCGAGCCGCTCGGCCAGGCGCAGCGCCTCGGCGAGCACCGGCTCGCGCCAATCCACCCCGCGCGCGTCCGGCACGGCACCCAGCCTTTCGGCGTACGGCTTCTCCATCTCGCGCGGAATACGGCGCGCCAGCGCGTTCACGCGCGCGTTCGCGACCCCCAGCGCCTTCGCGGTCTCGCGGAACGCCGAGCGGGCGCCCAGGGTGGCGTGGGTCGAGATCATCGCCACCCGGTCGGCCCCGTAGGTCTCGTAGACGTGCGCGATGACCTCGTCGCGGCGCTTCCAGCACAGGTCGATGTCGAGGTCCGGGCAGTCGCGGCGCGTGGGGTGGAGGAAGCGCTCGAAGTAGAGCCCGTAGCGCAGCGGGTCCACGTTGGTGATGCCGAGCACGTAGGCCACGATCGAGCCCGCTCCGGAGCCGCGCCCCACGGTCGGGATGCCGCGCGCGCGCGCGAAGCCGACGATCTCGGCGACCAGCAGGAAGTAGTCGGTGAAGCCGAGCCGCTCGATCAGGCCCAGCTCCTCGTCGAGCCGTGCGCGCGCCGCCCGGTGGTCGCGCCCGTGGCGGCGCTCGAGCCCCTCGCGGGTGAGGCGCCGCAGCCGGCCCGGGCCGCTCTCGCCCGGCACCGGGAGCGGCGCGCGCGGGAAGATCGGGGTGCCGAGCTCGATCTCGAGGCGGCAGCGCGCCGCGAGCGCCGCGTTGTTCGCGAGCGCCTCGGCGCCCGCCTCGGGCACGCCGGCGGCGGCACAGGTCGCGCGCACCCGCCGCTCCCACTCGGCGGGCGAGGCGAGCCACGCCTCGCGCGCGCAGAAGGCCTCGGGCGGCATGCGCTCGAGCAGCTCGCCGGCCGCGGCGGTCACGGCGACCCGGTGGGTGTCGAAGTCGCGCGGGTGCAGCAACGCCGCGTCGCCGGTCGCGACCAGCGGCAGGCCCAGCCGGTGCGCGAGCGTCACGCGCCCGGACAGCCCCGCGCGCTCGCCCGCCAGCCCGCGCACGCCCATCCACAGTCCGCCGCCGCGCTGGGCGAGCCCGCGTGCCTCGGCGTCGGCGCCCGCCGCGGCCGGCACGCCCGCGCGCCGCAGCGCCAGCGCGAGCCCGGTGGACTCGACGATGACGTGGAGCCCGGCGGCGTGCTCGGCGAGGCTGGCGGCGAGATCGAAGCCGGGGTCGAGGTGGCGCGCGCTGAGGACGCGGCACAGGTTGGCGTAGCCGCGGCGGTCGAGCGGCAGGAGCAGGGCCGCGGGCGCCGCGGGGTCGGGACCCGTGGTCACCTCGGCCCCGAGCAGCGGAGTGAGCCCCTCGGCGCGGCACCCGCGGTAGAAGCGCACCGCCAGGTAGAGGTTGTCGCGGTCGGTGAGCGCCAACGCGCGGTAGCCGAGCGCGAGGGCCCCCTCGATGAGCGTTTCGGGCGGCGCTGTGCCCAGGAGGAGCGAGCCGTGCGAGCGCACGCGCAGCGGGACGAAGCCGCTCATGGCACCCCCGCCGCCGTGCTACCCTGCGCGCGCTTCGTCGCTCCCAGCACCTGGGCCGCGGAGGGGTGATGCCCGCCTTCGAGCCACGCGATCCCGATTTCGAGCGCAAGGTGCGCGACAGCTTCGCGCGCCAGCAGGTCATGCGCCTGCTGGGCGCGGCGCTCACGCGCGTCGAGCCCGGCCTGGTCGAGATCGAGCTGCCCTACCGCGCCGACCTCACCCAGCAGCACGGCTACATCCACGCCGGCATCGTGGGCACGATCGCCGACAGCGCGGGCGGCTACGCGGGCTACTCGCTCATGCCCGCGGGCTCGTCGGTGCTGAGCGTCGAGTACCGCGTCCACCTGCTCGCGCCCGCCGCGGGCGAGCGCCTGGTGGCGCGCGGGCGGGTGGTGCGCGCGGGCCGCACGCTCACGGTGTGCGAGCTCAAGGTCGAGGCGGTCAAGGGTGGCGAAAGCACGGCCTGCGCCTACGGCACCCAGACGCTCATCTGCCTGGCCGCGAGCCCCGACGGGCCACCGCCGGGCTGAGCGCGTCAGCCGCGCGGGCGGGGGGTGCGCGAGCGGAAGTTGCGGGCCACCAGCACCCGGTCGAGCAGGTCGTCGCCGCGCTCGATCTCGTCGGGGCTCAGGCTCGCGCCGCGGCCCGGAAAGCGGAAGCGGCACGAGGCCACGCCCCCGCCCTCGATCCAGCCCACCACCAGCGCGTGCCGCTCGTCGCCCGGCAGGCGCACCCACATCGCCGCCACGTCGTAGTCGCCGACCTGCTGCGCCCAGCGGCGCAGGATGCGCGACTCGTCGAGGCCGAGCGCGCGCGTGAGCGCCACGATCGGGGCCCCGGGCGCCGCGGGCCGCTCGCGCTGGAACTCCACGTCCGATTCGATCCCGGCGGCGAGCGAGTCGTGCGGCGAGCGCGCGATCGCGCGGCACACGGTCTCGGCGCGGTCGAGCGGCGTGCCGCTCTCCGCGGTGCGCGTCCAGTGGATGAACGCGAGCCCCGCGAGCACGACACCGAGGACGATCGCCACCGATCCGCGCAGGCGCATCCCGCCGGGGCGCGCCGCGGCCCCGGGCTCGGCGCGCCGGGCCCGCCGGTCGCGCGCGCGCCGGTCGGGGCCGATCCGGGGCTGGTGGTAGCGCTCCATATCCGCGGGTTATCGGCATCGCGGAGGGTTCTCCTGAGCCGCGCGTCGATCAGGCCTGGTTCGGGAAGTGCGGGTTCTCGATGATGCCCAGCAGGTTCCCGAACGGGTCCCTGAGGGTGGCGACCTTGATGCCCTCGCCGACCTCGAGCGGCTCTGCGTCCACGGTCGCGCCCAGCGCCTCGAGGCGCGGCCAGACGCCCGCGATGTCGTCCACGCCCCAGTAGGCGATGGTCCCGCCCGGGCCGGGCCCGCGGCCCGAGGTGTCGGGATCGAGGCCGAGCTCGAAGCCGCCGACGTTGAAGCCCACGTAGTACGGCTGGTCGAAGTAGGGCGCGATGCCGAGCAGCTCCGAGTACCAGGCGCGGGCGCGCGCGAGATCGGGGACCTTGCAGACGACGGTTCGCAATCCGAGCAGTGCGGCGGGCTTCATCGGACCTCCGGTGGGGGGACCCCCCGTGGGTGGCTACTTCGTGAGCGATGGGGTGCGCAGGATGAAGCCGTGCTCGTCCTCGTCGAGCCGGCCCTTGAGGTGGAGCGCGCGGCCCGAGACCAGCACGCCGTGTCCGTACTCGGCGCGCACCCGGTCGAACGCATGATAGAGCGCGGCGCGGCGCCCGGCCTCGCACTCGTCGAACAGCGAGCCCTGCTCGCAGCCGCCGCGCACGAAGCTCGAGAGCGTGACGCCGAGCGCGTGGAGCGCCACGCGCCGCGTGAACTGCCGGCGCAGCAGCTCGAGCGCCAGCGCGAGCGCGACCGGGTCGGCGTCCGACGGGGTGCCGAGCGAGCGCTCTCTCTCCGCGCCCTCGCCGTCGCCGTAGCGCAGCCGCACCGCCACCGTGCCGGGACGGATGCCGAGCCCGCGCGCGGCGCGGCAGGCGCGGCCCACCAGGTACTCGAGCATGCCCTCGATCTCGGCGCGGTCGGCGGTGTCGCGGTGGAACGAGGTCTCGCGCGAGATCGAAACCGGGATCTCTCGCTCGTTGACCACCGCGGTGCCGCGCCCATGGCAGCGCTCGGCGAGCAGCCGCCCGGTGGCGCCGAACAGCCGCTCGAGCGCCGCGACCGGGAGTACCCGCATCTCGCCCGCGGTGCGCACGTTCATCGAGCGCAGCGTGCGCGCGTGCGCGTGCCCCACGCCCGCGACGCGCTCGACCGGCTGCTCGCGCATGAAGCCGTCGGCCTCGGCGGCCGTGATGCGCGCCAGGCCGTCGGGCTTCACGGTCTTGCCCACCAGCTTGGCGAGCATCCGGTTGGGCCCGATGCCGCAGGTCACGGTGAGTCCGGTCGCCGCCCGGAGGTCGCGCTTGAGGCCGCGCGCCGCCTCGAGCAGGTCGCCGTGGAGCCGCTCGGTGCCCGAAAGATCGCAGTAGGCCTCGTCGAGGTAGGTCTCGACCGCGGGCGCCAGCGCGCGGCAGCGCGCGAAGATCTCCTCGGCGTAGCAGCGGTACACCTGGGCGTGGCCGGGGAGGATCACGGCCCGGGGGCAGAGCCGCCGCGCCTCGGAGAGCGGCATGCCGGCCCTGAGGCCGAAGGCGCGCGCCTCGTAGGAGCACGAGGCGATGACGCCGGCGCCCACGATGACCGGCCGGCCGCGCAGCCGCGGATCGCGCTGCTGCTCGATGGCGGCGAAGAAGGCGTCGATATCGACGTGGAGGATGGCGGGATCCGGCGCGCGTTCCATCATCCCTCCACGGCGACCGAGTCCAGCCACCAGATGAGATCCCCGGACTGGAGCTGGAGCTCGTAGACGTCCCCGGCCTCGTCGGTGACCGAGAAGTGGAAGCGCGGATGCCGGGGCACGCGGTCGGTCCAGCGCGCGTTCACGCGCGCGATGCGGTACTCCCGCCCCTTGCGCACGAACGCCACCGGCGTGACCACGCCCCCCTGGAAGTCGGCGCGCACCGCCACGGCTTCGTCGAGGAGTTCGTTTCTCATGTGGACCTGGCTCGAACAGGCTACTGCACGTCTGTGCAGTAGGCAAGAGGAATCCTCACGACGCCGGCCCCGGCGGGCCGCGCCTTCAGGGGGCCCGGTCGCGCGCCGATAACGGTGGAGCGCCCCGCGCAACCCCGGGGCAGCGAGCGCTCCCGTGTCCCATCGCATTCGCCTCTACATTCTGGTCGTCCTCGGTGTCGCGCTCATCGGCATGCGCGGCCTCGCTCCGCCGCGGCCCTCCGCAAGCGGGGCGTTCGGGCATGGGCCGGCGATCGTGCTGGTGCACGGGCTCGGCAGCCGCGCCGAGCACTGGCTGCCCACCGCGCGCCTGCTCGCGCGCCACCACCGCGTCGTGCTCGTGGACCTGCCGGGCCACGGCTTGAGCGACCTGCCCGAGCCGCTCACGCTCGAGCGCGTCGCCCAGGCGCTCGATCAGTCGCTCGCGGCCCAGTCGCCGGTCCCGTGCATTCTGGTCGGGCACTCGGTGGGCGGGCTGGTCGCGGCGGCCGAAGCACTCGATCATCCCGAGCGCCTGCGCGGGCTCGTGCTGGTCGAGACCGCTCTCAAGCCCCAGATCACGGGCGCCGATCGCTCCGCGCTGCTCGAGTCGCTGGCGCAGGACTACCAGAGCACGATGCGATCGGTGTACGTGTCGTTCGGGCGCGACTCGGCCCAGGGCCTGGCACTCTACGACCAGGTCGCAAAGCTCGATCCCGCGATGATGAAAGCGTGGGTCCGGCTCGCGGTGACGGCCGATCTCTCGGGCCGGGCGCGCGGGATCACCGTGCCCGTGCTCGTCGTCGTCACGGCGCGCACCTGGCCCGACGGCGAGCCGTGGGCCACGTGCGCGGCCGAGCTGGGGTACACCGGGGTGCCGCGGCTCCAGAGCGCGCGGATCGAGGATTCGGGCCACTTCGTGATGCTCGATCACCCGGATCAGGTCGCGCGGCTCATCGGGCGCTTCGCCGACCATCCCGACGCGGAGCTGGTCGCGGGGCCCTAGGGCGCGCGCGGCCTGACCCCCGGCCGGCTACTCGAGGAAGACGGCCCGGGTGACTTTCGAACGCCCTCCCTGCGTGAGCCGCAGGATGTAGGACCCGGGCGGTATGCGCGCCCCCTGGGCCAGGGAGATCGAGTGCTGTCCCACCCCGGGCGAGCCCAGCGCGCGCGACAGCATCCGCCGGCCGCGCACGTCGAGCAGCTCCAGCGTCACCGGGCCGTCGCGCTCGAGCGAGAACACCACCACCGGGTCGCGGGCGGGTGAGGGATTGGGCCGCACTCCCAACAGCGAGAAGCCGGGGGCACCCGGCACGTCCACCCAGACCTCGCCGAGCGCGGTCTCGCCCGAGCCCGATCGTTCGACGACGCGGTACCCGTAGCGCGTTCCGGCCACGACGGCTGGATCCTGGAACCGGACCATGCCGGTGCCGTCGGAGACAACCTCCCCGAGGGATTCCCACGCGCTCGTGCCGGTGCGGCGCTCGACGGTTCCCGCGAAGCCCGGCCCGGCGGCGGTGTGCCAGGTGAGATCGACGCGGCCGGGCTCGGCATGGGCGCTCACCAGCGAGAGCAGCGTGGGCGTGGGGAACTGGTAATTCGTGTCGTAGATGCTCTGGGCGGTCTGCGCGTGCTGCTGAATGTCCGCCTCGTCGGATCCGCCCACCAGCGCGAAGCTCACCTCGACGCTGTCGCCGCTGGCGATGAAGGGGAACGGGCCGACCGCGAGCAGCTCCACGGGGTCGCCGGTGCCGGGGAGCAGATCGGGCATGTTCAGATTCGGAATCGTTCCGACGCTCATGATCGCGTAGCGCTCGACATCCTGGTCCCGGACCGGGTCGCCAGGCGCATAGGTCCAGGCGGCGACCGAGATTCGCTTGTCGGTTGGGTTGGACACGTTGCCGGGACGTACGCCCAGCAGCTCGAGTCCGACCCAGTAGGGCACGTAGCTGAAGTTGCACCCCGCGGGCACGGGCTGGCTGTTGCAATAGTGTTCGCGGAAGAGCCGCAGGGACGGATCGTAGGCGATGAGTTTCTTGTTGAACCAGGGCGAGTGGTAGGGCGCTCGTCCGCTCGCGAATTCGGAGAACATGCCCACCCAGACGTCCTGGAGCGGCGGGCCGGTGTTCCGAATCACGTAACGCACGAACAGCTCGTCCTGAATCGTGAGCAGGGACCACGAGTAGGTCTCCTGGCGCACGGTGACGCCCAGGGGGCGGTGCACTTCATTATTCCAGGTGGCGTGCTTGGGCGTGAGGTCGTCGAACGAGCACACGAGGTCCTGTTCGCTCACCGCGTGCGGATCGAAGTACGGACTCGAGAACAAGCTCGAGCGTTCCAGGATCGCGGTCCCGGCGGGAGAGAACTCGCTCGCGTCCGGCATCGGAGAGCCGACCGCCATGTCCAGCGCGCCCGTGGTCACGCCGAGGAACTCCCCGTTCCCGTCGAGCGCGCGAGCCCCGATCCAGAGGCCGGCGTACGTGAGGTGCTCGAACCCCGCTCCGGCGGGGTACCCGAGCGAGGGAGAAATGGTGTCGAAGTCCGTGCCCAGGGCCCCAAAATTAGAGACCGCGAGGGCAATTCGATTGTTGGACGTGGTGCGCCTGTCGACGCTGCCGAGGTCAACCGTCTGCGGGGAGCCCGGCACGGGCGGATCGTGCGCCGCGGGGCTCGCGGGCGAACCCAGGCCCAGGGACACCGCGATGCCCAGGACGGCGGGAAGGGAGAGTCTCATGGCGGCCTCCGGAGGCACACGGCGCGCCCGCGGTCTCCCTTGCGGGCTCCCGGCCTCGCGTAAAGCCTACACCGACGCTGCTCAGCGACCCAGCTCGTCCTTCACCACCTGGCCACCCTTCATGACCCACTTCACGCGCTCCAGCTCGGTGATGTCCTTGAGCGGATCGCCCGACACCGCCACCAGGTCGGCGTACTTCCCGCCCTCGATCGTGCCCACCTGCTTCGACCAGCCGATCATCTCGGCGGCCGCGCTGGTCGCGGTCTTGATCGCGGCCATCGGGGTGAGCCCCTCGCTCACGTAGATCTTGAACTCGCGTACCTGGTCGCCGTGCGGGAACACCCCGGCGTCCGAGCCGAAGGCGATGTTGACGCCATTGCGCAGCGCGGCGTGGAACGCCCCCCGCATGTGGCCGCGCACCTCGCGGGCCTTGGCGAGATTGTCCTCCAGGATGTGGAGCGGGTTGCCGGGGGCAAGGATGGGCTCGACGACGTAGAGCGTGGGCACGTACCAGGTGCCGTTCTTCTTGAGCACGCGCGCGGCCTCGTCGTCCATGTAGCTCGCGTGCTCGACCGAGCGCACCCCGGCGTTGCTGGCCCAGATGATGGCCTGCTTGCCGTGGGCGTGGGCAGCCACGTAGCGCTCCTGGCGCGTGGCCTCCTCGACCGCGGTCTTCATCTCCTCGAAGCTGTAGCCGGTGTGCTGGGGGTTGTCGTGCGGGGACAGCACGCCGCCGCTCGCCAGGATCTTGATGACGTCGGCGCCCTGCTGGA
>JBGQIE010000090.1:0-11083 GCA_041498315.1 Candidatus Eiseniibacteriota bacterium | reverse complement strand
CCCGCCGTCGCCGGTCTTGGGCGTGCGGTCCCAATCGCCGAGGCCGGGGCTCAGGCCGCGCAGCACGGCGCCGGCGTTGGTCACCGAGAGGCCGGAGCCCAGCACCAGCACGGCGAGCACGTCGCGCGCGACCGGCCACCCCCGCGCTCCGCGGGCGAGCTGCCCCGCGGCGAGGAACGCGCTCACCGGGACCACGCCCGCGAGGAGTGCCACCAGGTCGAACGCGAGCGCGATTCGCGGGGGCGCACCCGCGGTCGAGAGCATGAGCGGCAGCAGGAGCATCCCCGAGAGCAGGAGCAGCGGATAGGCCACATTGCTCGTGAGGTGGAAGAAGGCCTCGAGCTTGACCGCCGGGCTCAAGCGGGCGCGGAAGATCGCCGGGAGCAGCTTGCGCGCGGTCTGGATCGAGCCCCGGGCCCAGCGGGTCTGCTGGGACTTGAGCGCCTCGACGTCGGCGGGCAGCTCGGCCGGGGCCACGACGTCGGCGGCCGAGACGAAACGCCAACCCTTCAGCTGCGCGCGGTAGCTCAGGTCGAGGTCCTCGGTGAGCGTGTCGTCCGTCCATCCGCCCGCGGACTCGATGCAGGCCCGCCGCCAGGCCCCGGCGGTGCCGTTGAAGTTGAGGAAGAGCCCGGAGCCCATCCGCGCCTCGTGCTCGAGCAGGAAGTGGGCGTCGAGCATCGCGGCCTGTGCCGAGGTCAGGAGCGAGCGGTCGCGGTTCAGGTGCCCCCAACGCGCCTGGACCATCCCGACGCTAGGGTCGGCGAAGTCGGGCAGGACGCGCCGCAGGAAATCCCGCCCGGGCACGAAGTCGGCATCGAAGACCACGATGATCTCGCCGCGCGCCCGCGCGAGGCCCGCCGCGAGCGCCCCGGCCTTGTGACCCGCACGATTCGCGCGGTGGTAAAGCTCGATCCCGATCCCGCGGGCACGATGTCGCGCCACCGCGGCGGCGGCCCGCGCGAGGGTCTGGTCGGTCGAGTCGTCCAGCACCTGGATCTCGAGCCGCTCGGCCGGGTAGTCGAGGGCCGCGACCGCGTCGATCAGCCGCTCGACGACCAGCCGCTCGTTGTAGACCGGAAGCTGCACCGTGACGTGCGGCAGGTCGGCTTCGGCGACCGTGGTGGCGGGCGCCGGGCAGCGGCGTCGCCTGGCCCAGCGCCAGAGCGTGAGGTAGCGGTGAGCCGAGTAGGCGAGCAGCAGAACCTGGACCGGCGCGAAGAGTCCGACCAGCCAGGGCGTGGCGAACTCCATCACGCGCCCTCCCGCATGAGCACCGGCGAGGCCGCGAGCTTATCGAGCGCGATGAGGCCGCCCGAGCGGTCCACGACGCCGAACTGGAGCACGCCGGTGGGGCAGCTCTCGACACACGCCGAGCAGCGCACGCACTCGGGGTCCACCATCGGCAGGCCCCGGTTGGCGAAGCTCATCACGTCGATCCCCTGGTGGCACACGGAGGTGCACACGTTGCACGAGATGCACTTCTTCTTCTCCGGCACGATGGCGAACCGGCTGAAGCGCGCGTACACGTGCATGAGTGCGGCGAGCGGGCAGGCGAACCGGCACCACACGCGGCCCGAGTACTTGAAGTAGAACCCCACGCCGATGACGCCGCCGAACAGGACGTCCACGAACCACTTGTAGCTGAGCGGGTTCACGAGCCCCAGGTTCGCGATCCGGCCCTCGAAGAGGAGGCTGAACGTAGCGCCAAGCCCAGTGCCGGGCCAGATCCAGGCGAGCACGCGCAATCCGAGCAGCGCGAAGGCGCACGCCAGGAACACCTGGCCCAGCATGTTCGCACGATTCCAGGCCGGACCGTGCGGCATCTTGGTGCGCTGGGCATCGCCCAGGGTCTCGGCGAGCGCTCCGCACGAGCAGATCCATCCGCAGTAGATGCCCTTGCCCCATCTCCGGATCGCGAGCGGGATGAGCACGAAGGTCTGGACGAAGCCGATCCCGATCCACCACCACAGCGGCTGCTCCGTGAAGATGTTGTACACGTTGAGCGGCCACGCCAGGATGAAGCCGTAGGCGCGCCAGTAGGCGCGTGGGTGGCCCCAGGCGGGCCAGTGCCGGGCCGCGTAGTCCGCGGCCGGGATGGTGCTCTCGAACAGGTGGTCGGCGATGGTCTTCCCGATCCCGCGATCGAAGGCCCCCCGGTAGCCGAGCCAGGGCAGCACGACCTCGGGCAGCAGGAAGAGCGGGATCGCCTGGACCAGGAACAGGCTCAACGTCTGGCGCCTCACGTAGGGCGTGCGCCGCCGGCGCACGCGCTCGATGCCGAACCAGCCGATGAGCGACGTGTACACGAGCGTGTAGTAGAACGCCCGGCTCTTCATGGAGACCGCCAGCGTGCCGAGCAGCGTGCTCCGATCCTGAACCTGGGCGGCCCACGAGGCCCCGAGCGAGGAGAGGAGCTGCGGGACGTTCGCCGGAAACGCCCACTTCGACCACAGCGCGTAGTCGAGGAAGCCGGACGACTTCCAGTCGTACAGGAGCGCCAGCGCGACCACGAAGCAGGCGATCCCCGCCCATCCCAGCACCGTGGTCTCGCCGGCGATGCGAACCCCGGAGCGCCGGAGGAACGCAAGCGGCGGCTCGCGGCCGATCATCGTGAACACGACCCCGTTGGGCAGGGTCTCGAGCGCGCCGTCATCGGCTCGCAGCTCCACCTCGTTCGGGCGGATGGCCTGGACCCGCGTACCGAGCTTGAGCGCGAGCCGCCCGGCACGGCTCAGCGCCTCGAGCTTCTCCACGTTCTCGCGCTTGGGCCGTGACAGCTCCGTGCGGCCATAGGCGAGGGTCACCCGCGCCCCCGCCTCGGCCAGTGCCACGGCGGTCTCGGCCGCCGAGTCCCCGCCGCCCACGACCAGCGCATCCTGGCCTTTGAAATCGGCCGGATCGTGGAGCCGGTTGTACACCTTGTCGAGCGATTCACCCGGCACGCCGAGCATCCGGAAGTCGCCGCTGCGACCGATCGCGATCAGCACGCGGCGCGCGCGCAGCGGCTCGCCCTCGACGAGGTGGACCGTGAGCACGTCACCGGCGCGCTCGATGCGCTCGGCGCGGGCTGCGCGGACGGTGACTCCAAAGCGCGCGACCTGGGCGCGCAGCTCCTCGACCAGCGCCTCCTTGACGGTGGCGCTCACCTGGAGGCCGCCCTCGGGCGTCATCGCCTTGGGGTAGGTGTAGATCGGCTTCGCGCGCGGGAAGTTGACGAGGGTCGAGAACGGCTCCGAGGCCTCGAGCACCTCGAAGCCAAGCCCCAGCCGGTGGGCCTCCATCGCGGCCGCGAGCCCCGAGACCCCGCCGCCCAGGATGATGAGGTCGAGCACGCCCGGAGGGGCGGGCGCCTTGAGCGCCGGATCGGCGGCGATGCGCCGCGCCGCCCGGGCGCCCGAGTCGAGCGCGAACTTGAGGAGCGGCACGCCCAGGAGGTCGCCGCACACCGAGACGCCCGGGAGGTTCGTTCCGCCTTCGGCATCGAGCACGGGAGCCTTCTCGACCGTGCCCGCCGGCCAGCCGGTGTGCAGCCAGCGCGCGTAACGCGCAATCAATCCCGGCATCTTGGCCACGCGATGACGGGCCCGCGGGCCCGCTGTCAGCCCAGGCGCGTGCGCGGCGGAACCGCCTCGCGCTCGGCGCCGGCCGGGGCCCCGGGAGTCACTTGCGCCGGCTCGGCCGCCGGTACGTTCGAGAGCGTCGTCAGGCCGTTGCCGCCGTTCGTGATCGCGGTCACCGGCTCGTCCTCGAGGTAGGTGTAGCCCGACAGACCCTCGTCGTAGCGGCGCATGAGGAGCGCCGATTCCTCGAAGGTCAGGAGCCCGCGGCGCAGCGCCTCCTCGTTGGCCTGGCGCATGAGCTGGACCAGATGCTGGCGCTGGTACTGGACGTAGCCCAGCACCTCGGTCACCGAGTCGCCCTCGACGACGTGGTCGATGCGATACCCGTTCTGGTCCACGGCGATGTGGACGGCGTTGGTGTCGCCGAACAGGTTGTGCAGGTCGCCCAGGATCTCCTGATAGGCGCCGACCAGGAATACCCCCAGGTAGTAGGGGTGGCCGTCGACCGCGTGCAGCTCGAGCGAGTTCTTGACGTCCCGCAGCTCGATGAACTGGTCCATCTTGCCGTCCGAGTCGCAGGTCAGGTCGGCGATGATGCCGCGACGCGTCGGGCGCTCGCCCAGCCGGTGGAGCGGCATGACGGGGAAGAGCTGCTTGACCGCCCAGTGATCGGGGACCGACTGGAATACCGAGTAGTTGCCGTAGTAGGTGTCGGCCAGGCCCTTCTCGAGCCCTTCGAGGTCGTCGGGCACGTACTCGAGCTCGCGGATGATCTTGAGGATCGCCTCGCAGCAGCCCCAGAAGAGCTGCTCGACGCGCGCCCGGCCCCGCAGATCGAGGAGCCCCAGGTTGAACTGGCTCGTGGCCTCCTCCTTGAGCTGCAGGGCGTCGTGGTAGACCTCCTGGAAGTTTTTGCGCGACACCGAGCGCCAGGCTTCGGTGAGCTGGCGGATGATCGCGTGCTCCTTCTTGTCCACGCGCGGCGGCGCCTGCCCGGCGAGCACCTCGTTGACGTCCAGGATGTTGAACACGAGCAGCGAGTGGTGGGCGACCAGCGCCCGGCCCGACTCCGTGATGATGTCCGGGTGCGGGATCCCCGCCGTCTCGCAGGCGTCCTGGATCGCGGTCACGACGTCGTTCGCGTACTCCTGCATGGTGTAGTTGGTGGACGACTGCCAGTTCGTCGAGGAGCCGTCGTAGTCCACGCCCAGGCCGCCGCCCGCGTCCATGAACTTGAGCCCCGCGCCCGCGCGGGCCAGCTCGACGTAGATCCGGCACGCCTCGGTCATCGCGTCCTTGATCGCCCGCACCGCGGAAATCTGCGAGCCGATGTGGAAGTGGAGCAGCTCGAGGCAGTCGAGCATGTTGGCCTCGCGCAGCTTGTCCACGAGCAGCACGATCTCGGTGGCCGTGAGCCCGAACTTGGAGCGGTCTCCGGTGGACTCCATCCACTTGCCCGCGCCGCGCGTCGTGAGCTTGGCGCGCACGCCGATGTGGGGCCTGATCCCGAGGCGGCGCGCGACCTGGAGCACCAGGTCGAGCTCGCGGTAGCGATCGATGACCACGATCGGGTAGCGCCCGAGCTTCTGCGACAGCAGCGCCGTCTCCATGTACTCGACGTCCTTGTAGCCGTTGCACACCAGCAGGGCGTCGGGGCTGTCGAGCAGGGCCAGCCCCGCCAGCAGCTCGGGCTTGGAGCCCGCCTCGAGCCCGAGGCCGCAGGGCCGCCCGAAGCGGACCAGCTCCTCGACCACCTGGTGCTGCTGGTTGACCTTGATGGGGTAGACGCCACGGTAGCGCCCACGGTAGCCGTACTCGCGGATCGCGGAGTCGAAGCAGCCGAACAGCGTCTTGACCCGGCTGTCGAGGATGTCGGAGAAGCGCATGAGCAGCGGGAGGCCCAGGCCCCGGCGTTTGAGGTCGAGCACCAGGTCGTAGAGATCGACGCTCGGGCCATCGGGCCCGGAGGGCGTCACCTCGATGTGACCGCCGTCATTGATGCGGAAGTAGCCACCGGACCAGCCGGCGATGTTGTAGAGCGAGGCCGAGTCGCTCGTCGTCCAGGCGCGGATCTCTTTCAACGCATGACCTCCCTGCACCTGCTCAAGACCACGTCTCTGTGGACGGCCCTTCTGTCCCCGTGCACATTACAGGGAGCGGGCCCGCCACGCGAGCCGTTCGTGGGTCCGGCCGGGCACCGGCCGGCACTTTTCGGCCCGCGACCCGCCGCCGACGAAAATATCGGCTGCGCCACGCTCGAGAGTGTGGAAAACTTTGGCCCGCCGGTCCCTCCCCCGAGACCTTTGCCCGGAAGGAGCTCCCGATGCGCCACGTTCTCCTGGTTCCGCTCCTGCTCGCGTGCGCCTTTGCCCCCACCGCCGGCGCCGAGCCGGCCTTGAACCCGCACGCGGCGTCGATTCTGCTCCACCTTCACCCGCGGCCCTGGCACCCGCCCGCCGCGGCCGTGCGCGCCGGGCTGCGCACCGACGTGGATCCCGGTGGCGAGGGGCTTGGGGCCCCGATGGACGAGGCCTTCGCCGCCATCCGCGAGGCGCGCGCCCGGGCGCTCGCGAACGTGCGCGTCGAGATGCGGCCCGACGGCTCGGGCCGCGCCGTGGTGGGCGGCCTGCTGCGCGCCTACGCCCTGGCCAGGATCGGCCCTGGAGGGCAGCTGGTCGAGGACTGCGCCCACTCCGAGGCCGACGCGCTCGAGTGGCTGGGCGTGCCGGTGCCGCCCGCACCCGCCCCCAAGAAGGAGGGCCAGTAGCCATGCGCGCCCCGATTGTCTTTGCGCTCGCGGCCCTGCTCCTCGTCGCCCCGGCGGCGGCCCGCGCGACCATCACGATCGTCAACCTGGATGGCGCCGGCGAGGGGTTCAACGACCCCACCGCGGCGGCGCCCGTGGGCGGAAACCCCGGGACCACGGTGGGCCAGCAGCGCCTCAACTGCTTCAACCAGGCCGCCCAGATCTGGGACGCGATCCTGGGCAGCTCGGTCGCCATCACGATCGAGGCCGCCTTCGACCCGCTGTTCTGCAACGCGACCAGCGCCGTGCTCGGCAGCGCCGGGCCCAACATCGTGGACTTCAACTTCCCCGGCGCGGGCTTTGCGAACACCTGGTACGTGTCGGCCGAGGCCGACCGGCTCGCCGGCACCAATCTCGATCCCGGGTTCAACGACATCGGCGCCCAGTTCAACTCCTCGATCGGCTCGGCCGGCTGCCTGACCGGGCGGTTCTGGTACTACGGCTTCGACGGCAACGAGGGCAACAACATCGATCTCCTGCCGGTGCTGCTCCACGAGTTCGGGCACGGGCTCGGGTTCCTGACCACCACCGACGAAACCAACGGCGCCTACTTCTCCGGCCTGCCCATGATCTTCGACCGCTATCTCAAGGACGACGTCTCGAACAAGCACTGGTTCGAGATGACGGCCGCCGAGCGCGTGGCCTCGGCGATCAACACCACCCACCTGGTGTGGGACGGCCCCGGGGTGACCTCCGCGGCGCCGCACGTGCTCGGCAAGCGCCCGCACGTGGTCGCGAGCGGCGCGGTGGCGGGCGACTTCATCGCCGGGGAGGGCCTGATCGGCCCGGCCCTGACCGAGGCCGGGATCTCGGGCGCCGTAGTGCTCGTCAACGACGGCGTGGGCACGACCAGCGACGCCTGCCAGACGCCCTTCACCAACGCCGGCGCGCTGGCAGGCAAGGTGGCGCTGCTCGATCGCACCAGCAACTGCACCATGGCGACCCAGGCGGCCAACGCCCAGGCGAACGGCGCGATCGCAGTTCTGATCGTCAACAACATCGCCGGCCCGGCGCCGCCGGTGCGCGGCCTGGCGCCCACGGTGACCATTCCGGTCGCCGCGCTCTCGCAGACCGACGGCAACAGCATCCGCACCGCGCTCGGGAGCGGCACCGTCAACGTCACGATCGGCCTCGATCCCGCGTTCCTCGCCGGCGCCACCAATGCCGGCCAGGTCAAGATGTACGCGCCCAACCCCGACGAGCCGGGCTCGAGCGTGTCGCACTTCGACGTTTCGGCGTTCCCGAACCTGCTCATGGAGCCCGCGATCAACCCCGATCTGACCACCAACGTCGATCTCACCTACAACGCGCTCTTCGACATCGGCTGGTTTCCGCAGCTGGTGAGCGTGGAGCGCGGCTCGGACGGCTCGCTCGCCTTCACGCACCGGCCCAATCCCAGCCGCGACGGGGGAACCCTGCGGTTCCGGCTCCCCGCCGAGGCGCGGGTCGATCTCGCGATCTACGACGTCGCCGGCCGGCGGATCGCGCGGCTCGCCCAGGGCACGAGGAGCGCGGGCGAGTACGCGGTGGAATGGAAGCGCCTCGACGACGCGGGCCATCGCGTGGGCCCCGGTGTGTACCTGGCGCGCTTCAAGGCCGGCGCCGTGGAGCGCACGCTCCACATCGTGCTGGTCGAATGAGACTTCGCGTTCAACCGAAGAGGAGGATGGTCATGAAGATTGGAAGCAGCGTTCTCGCCATCGCCCTGCTGCTGGTCCTGGCTTTCGCGGCGGGTGCCGACGAGTCCATGCCGATGCCCGGCATGAAGATGCCCCCGCGGCCCGCGAGGCCCGCGACCAGGACCAATCCCAGCTTCGAGCAGCTAAAATCGCTCGCCGGGAGCTGGGAGGGCAAGTCATCCGAAGGCAAGGCGGTCAAGGCGACCTACGCCCTGGTGTCCTCGGGCACCTGCGTCATGGAGACGCTCAACACCCCCGATGGCGCCGACATGATCACGATGTACCACATGAGCGACGACGCGCTCATGATGGACCACTACTGCGCCATGAACAACGTGCCGCACATGAAGGCCCTGTCCTCGAAGGACCCCAAGCACCTCGAGTTCAAGTTCGTGAACGCCACGAACCTCGAGAAGCCCACCGACATGCACATGCACGGGCTCAGCATGACGTTCCAGGACAAGGACCACTTCAGCCAGCAGTGGACCCTGCGCAACGCAGGGAACAATCAGCCCGTCACCTTCGACTTCCAGCGCACGAACTAGCCCAGCGCCGCGCGCGGGCCCCCGAGTCGGTGCGGGGGCCCGTCAGGGCGTCTTGGGAAGCGGCACCACGCCTGCCTGCTCGACGGCGCCCTTCTCGAACAGCGCGTTCGCCGAAGCCTCGGCCGCCGAGCGGGCGGCGAACGAGCCCAGGAAGACGTGGTAGAGCGCATCGCCCCCCTCGCCCACGGACATGACCTGGACCCGGAGCTTGGTCTTGGTCTTGAGCGCCTCCGCGACTTCGTTCGCCTTGGCCTGGTCGAGGTACTGGCCCGCATCGATCGCGAACGGTCCCTTCTCCTTGGGAGCCGCCGGCTCGGCCGCGGCCGCGGCGGAGTCCGCGGGCTTCGCGGCCGGCTTCGAGGCCGTGGCGCCGGCGGATGCGCTCGGCGCGGTCGTGGCAGCGGGGGCCGGCTTCGCCGTGACCGTCGTGCCGCCCCCCGCCTCGGCCGCCGCCTTCTTCGCCCGCTCGGCGAGGATCTTCCGCTGTTGCGACTTGGGGAGCTTCGCGAAGGCGATCGAGTCGGCACGCGCTGCCGCGGCGATGCTGTCCGCGCGGGCCACGGTGTCGAGCGAGTCCGCGAGCGCGATCGCGCGCGCGGCCGCCGCCGCCCTCGTCGCCTCGGCCGCCTTCTTCGCCGAGTCGGCGTGGATCATCCACCACACCACCCCCACGATCGCCGCGATGACGACCACGGCCAGAGTCAGGCCGACCACCGGGGAGCTGCCACCGCCCCCTCCGGCGGCTTTCTCTTCCGCTTCCATGAGCTTCTCGCGCAGGCGCGGCGGGAGACCCGCCCCGGGCGCGCTCGAGGGCTTCGGTGAGGGGGGAGGGATTTCGCTGTTTTCGGGTTCGGTCACGGCGTGCTCCTCGGGTCGGTCATCACGGCTTGCGGATTTCGCCGGAGCGCTCCGGCGGGAACGTCGGCAGGCAGTATGCCACGAAGCCGCCGCCCGTGCCGGGCCGCTTCCCAAGCACCGGGCGAGCGGGTTTCGGTGCCGTTTGGGGCCGCGCGCGGAGGCGCGTAATCTTGCGTCCATGCCCCACGTCGTGTTCCTTCGGGCCGCCAACGTCGGCGGCAAGAACGTGTTCCGGCCCGCGCAGCTCGCGACGGCGCTGGCGCACCTCGACGTCGTGAACGTCGGCGCCGCGGGGACCTTCGTCGTGCGCGGCAACGCGAGCGCCGCGGCGATTCGGCGCGAGATCCTCGCGCGGCTGCGCTTCGAGCCCGGAATCGCCGTGCGCCCGGCCCGCGAGATCGTGGCGCTGGTGCGGAGCCGGCCCTTCGAGGGCGTGGCGTTCTCGAAAGACGTGCGCGGCTGGGCCGCGGCGCTGTGCGGACGCCCGGGCGCGAAGCCCAGCCTGCCGATCGCGAAGCCGGACGGGAAGGCGTGGAGCGTGCGAATCGATCGCGTTGAGGGTGGTTTCGCGCTCGGGCTCTTGCATCGGCGCGCGGGCGGCTCCCTGTACCCCAACCAGGTCGTCGAGAAGACGCTCGAGGCGCCCGCCACGACCCGCTGGTGGGAGACCATCGTGCGCGTCGCGGAGATCCTGGAGGCGGGGGGGTAGAAGAAGCGCGAGCGGGGGATCGCACCACGCCGCAGGAGTTGAGGGGACTCTACCCAGCCTGCGGCTCCGGGGTCCGCGACTGCGTGAGTATCCAAAGGGATACCCGCATTCCGCGCCCGCATCGGGGAAGCGAATCCGCCAGCGGCTGGCGAGTGCGCTGTGGCGCCCGGTGCACGACACGCTGGCCGGCGCCGCGCGCGACCGCGTGAGAGTTCGAACCTACGCCCCAACGACCTGCTTCAATGTGCCCGGCTCCCGCCCCCGTATGATAGCTTCGCCCGGGATCGCACACGCGTGCGGGGAGGACTTGCGCCGTGTCCGGGGTCGCCGATCAACTGAACGCCGCGCTCACTGGCCGCTACCGAATCGAGCGCGAGATTGGCCGCGGCGGGATGGCGACTGTCTTCCTTGCCGAGGACTTGAAGCACCACCGCCCGGTCGCGATCAAGGTCTTGCTGCCCGAGCTTGCGGCGGCGCTCGGCTCAGGGCGCTTCCTGCACGAGATCGAGTCCGCGGCCCGCCTGACCCATCCGCACATCCTCCCGCTCCACGACTCCGGCGATGCCGATGGGCTGCTCTATTACGTCATGCCCTACGTCGAAGGCGAGTCGCTGCGGCAGCGACTCGAGCGCGAGAAACAGCTCCCGCTCGGGGACGCGCTGCGGATCGCGCGGGAGGTGGCGGACGCCCTCGACTACGCCCACCGCCACGGGATCGTGCACCGCGACATCAAGCCCGCAAACATCCTGCTGGAGGAGCAGCACGCGGTGGTGGCCGACTTCGGGATTGCGCGGGCGATCGTCGCGGCGGGCGGCGAGAAGCTGACCACGAGTGGAGTCGTCGTCGGCACCCCGGCCTACATGAGCCCCGAGCAGGTGGTGGGGAGCGGCCAGCTCGACGGGCGGAGCGACCTCTACAGTCTG
>JBGQIE010000089.1:0-11221 GCA_041498315.1 Candidatus Eiseniibacteriota bacterium | reverse complement strand
TCGAGCAGCGCGCGAGCCGCGGCCAGCCGCTCGATCGTATCTTCTCGGTGGCCTCGTTCTTCGTCTCGCGCGTGGATTCTAAGCTCGACAAGGCGATCGACGCGGCGCTCGCGGCGCTCCCCGCGGGCAATTCGCGGCGGGCCGAGCTCGAGCGCGCGAAGGGCCGCGCGGCGATCGCGAACGCGCGACTGGCCTACGAGCGCTTCCGCGCGTTCATGACCACCCCGCGCGTGATGGCGGTGCGTTCGAGCGGCGCGCGGGTCCAGCGCCCGCTCTGGGCCTCGACCAGCACCAAGAATCCGGCCTATCCCGACACGCTCTACGTGGACGAGCTGATCGGGGCCGACACCGTCAACACCATGCCTCCGCAGACGCTCAAGGCGTTCAACGACCACGGCACCGTCCGGCTCACGATCGGGAACGATCTCGAGGGCGCGCACCGGTTGTTCGAGCGCCTGCCCGCGCTCGGCGTGCCGATCGAGTCCCTGATCGCCGAGCTCGAGAGCGAGGGCGTGGTGGCGTTCGCGAAGTCGTACGACGCGCTGCTCGCGACCCTCGAGTCGCGCCGCCAGTCGCTGGCCGGCCGCACCCGGTGAGCGTTCGCTTCGCGCTCGGCGCCGCCCAGCCGGCCTTCGAGACCCGGCTGGCGGCACTCGAGGCGTCGCGCTTCGCCGAGCGTCTGAAGCGCCGGGATGCCACGCTGTGGAGCGCCGACCCGGCGCACCAGCGCGTGGCGGCAAACCGGCTCGGGTGGCTCGAGGCGCCCGGCGTCATGGCCGGGCACGCCGGCGAGCTCGAGGCGTTCGCCGCGGAGCAGGCGCGCTCGGGGCTAACCCACGCCGTGCTGCTCGGCATGGGCGGCTCGAGCCTCGCCCCCGAGGTGCTGCGCCTCACCTTCGGCGCCCGCGCCGGCTTGCTCGACCTGGCGGTGCTCGACAACACCTCGCCCGCCGCGGTGCGCGCGGTGTCCCAGGCGCACGACATGAAGCGCACGCTGTTCGTGGTGTCGTCCAAGTCGGGCGGGACCATCGAGGTGACGTCGTTCGAGAAGCACTTCTTCGAAGCCGTCCGGGCTGCGCGCGGCGCCGGCGCCGGCGGGTCGTTCGTCGCCATCACCGATCCCGGCACCTCGCTCGAGGCGCTGGCGCGCTCGCGCGGCTACGCGCGCGTGTTCGTGAATCCGCCCGACATCGGCGGGCGCTACTCGGCGCTTTCGTACTTCGGGCTCGTGCCGGCGGCGCTGATCGGCGCGGACGTGAAGCGCCTGCTCGCCGGCGCGGCCGAAGAAACGAACGTCCCGGGCGCGGGCACGGCACCGCCCGGCGTGGCGCTGGGGGCGGCACTCGGCGAGCTCGCGCTCAAGGGCCGCGACAAGCTCACGCTCGTGCTCCCGGCCGCGATCGAGCACCTGGGCGTGTGGATCGAGCAGCTCATCGCCGAGAGCACCGGCAAGGACGGTCGCGGCATCGTGCCGGTCGCCGATGAGGCGCTCGGGACGCCCGAGGCGTACGGAGCCGACCGCGTGTTCGTGGCGGTCGAGATCGGCACCTCCGCCCCCGCGACCGCCGCGCGGCTCGAAGTGCTCGAGCGCGCCGGCCACCCGGTCCTGCGCTGGAGCCGGGCGGCCGCGACCGACCTGGGCGCCGAGTTCATGCGCTGGGAGATCGCCACCGCCACGGCCGGCGCGGTGCTGGGCGTGGATCCCTTCGATGAGCCCAACGTCGCCGAGGCCAAGGAGGCGACCCGGGCGACCCTCGATGGCTTCCTCGCCTCGGGACGCTTCGCGCCTCCGCCCGAGACGCCGCCCGGCGCCATCGCCGGGCTGCTCGATCGGGCGCGCCCGGGCGACTACTTCGCCATCCTCGCCTACCTCCACCGCACGCCCGGAATCCACGAGCGCCTCACGCGCCTCAGGCTCGCGGCGCGCGATCGCGGGCGCCTCGCCACGACGCTTGGGTACGGCCCGCGCTACCTGCACTCGACCGGCCAGCTCCACAAGGGCGGACCCAACACCGGGCTCTACCTGGTCCTCACGGCCGACGAGGGCGACGACGTGCCCATCCCGGGCGAGCGTTACGGCTTCGCCGCGCTCCGGCACGCGCAGGCGGCGGGCGACCTCGAGGTGCTCGGGCGCCACGGCCGGCGCGTCGTCCACGTGCACCTCAAGGGCGCGATCGAGCCCGCGCTCGACCGCCTGATCGCGGCGCTGGCTTCGGCCGCGCGCGCATGAAGATCGAGCCCTACCGGGTGCTGTTCCCGATCGGCGTCGTCTACGGCCTGATCGGGGCGCTCCTGTGGCTGGTCCACGCCACCGGGCACCTCTACTACCCGGGGCCGCTCCACCGCGCGCTCATGATCCAGGGCTTCGAGCTGTGCTTCGTGGTCGGCTTCCTGCTCACCGCGTTGCCCGGGTTCCTGCACGCCGAGAAGTGTCATCCGCTCGAGCTCGCCCTGGCGACCCTGTTCGTGCTGGGCTTCGGAGCCCTGGCGCTCGCGCGCGAGATGGCGGCCGCCGAGGCGTGCTTCCTGCTCACCGTCCTGGTGCTCGTGGTGGCGGCGGTGCGCCGCGTCGGCCACGCCTCGCAGCCGCCGCCGGTCGAGTTCCTGTTCGTGGGGCTGGGCCTCATGCTCGGGCTCGCGGGCGGAGTCGCCACCCTCGCCGACGCCGCGCGCTGGCGGCCCGAGCCGGTCCCGGGCTTCGGCCTGCGCATGACCTCGCTCGGGATGGTGCTCTCGATGGTGCTGGGCGTGGGCGGGCTGCTGGTGCCCACGTTCACCGGCGTCCGGCAGCCGCTTCTCATCTCGCACGTGGCGGGGCCACACCAGCGCGCCGGGCGGCGGGTGTTCTACGGCGTGCTCGCGGCGCTCTTCCTGCTCGCCTTCGCGCTCGAGTCGCTGGGCCAGCGCGTCGCCGGGGCCTGGGTGCGCGCCGCCGCGGCGACGCCGCTCCTGCTGCTGGTGTGGAAGCTCCAGCGCCCGCCGGCGCGCCACGACCTGTTTTCGGCCACGCTGCGCGGCGCGGGCTGGTGCGTGTTCGCCGGCCTGTGGATCGCGGCCCTGGTGCCGCGCTACACGCTCGCCGGGTACCATGTCGTGTTCATCGGCGGCTTCGGCCTGCTCACGCTCGGCATCGCGACCCGCGTCGTGGTGGCGCACGGCGGCCACGACATGGCCTGGGAGCGGCGCGTGCTCAACCCGTGGGCGGCCGGAGCACTGGTCCTGGCGCTCGTGACGCGCTTCGCAGGCGAGTTCTTCCCCGCTGCCTACTTCGCCCTGCTGGGCGCGAGCGGCGTGCTGTGGAGCGTGGGCTGGCTGCTGTGGGCCGCGCGCGCGCTGCCGCTCATCCTCGCCCCGCGCCCGGCGGCGATTGCCGGGGCCCCGCCGGTTGCGTCAGGATAGCCTTGGGCCCCGTCGAATCGTCCGAGCTCGAAAGGATGCTCCACCCATGCCGAAGACGTTCCAGCATCTCGCGCTGACCGCGGCCCTCGTGGCCGCCGGGGCCGCCGTGGGCCCCGCCCGCTCCGCCGGCGCCCCGGAGGCGCGCGCGATGCTCGCGCGCGTGGCGAACACTTACGCTCACCTCACCAGCTTCCACTTCGCGGGCAAGGTCGCGGTGGAGATGAACCGCCAGGGCACGCACCAATCGTTCGACTTTCCCATCCTCGCCGCGGCCGCGAAGCCCGGGCGCTGGCGCACCGAGATGCAGAACCCTTCGATGGGCATGGTCGTGGTCACCGACGGCCGCACCCTCACGACCTATTCGCAGCAGAGCAACCAGTACTCCCGCAAGGCCGTGCCCGCGCGCGCCGCCGCCGACACCGGCGCCACGATGGCCGGGCCGGGCTCGCCGCTCGCGCGTTACTTCGGGATCGCGCGCTCGGTCAAGAGCGCCCGCTGGGTGGGCAGCCGGCTCCTCGGCCTCGGTGGACGCCGCGTCGAGTGCGACCTGGTCGCGGTCGAGTACGAGCACCCGGCCAATCCCGGCACCATCTACTCGCCCACGACCTTCTGGATCGAGAAGGCGCGCGCCATCGTGCTGCGCGACAGCACCCAGGTGCGCATGAACGACCCCGCCCACGGCGGCGCGATGGACCTGGCCCAGACCACGACCTACACCACCGCGCGTATCAACGAGAAGCTGCCCGACTCGCTGTTCGCGTTCCGTCCGCCCTCGGGCTCGACCGAGGTGTCGAACTTTCGGGGCGAGGACACGCCCGATCTCACCGGCCGCGTGGCCGAAGACTTCACGCTCAACGACCTGGCCGGCAAGCCGGTCAAACTCTCGAGCCTGCGCGGCAAGGTCGTGCTGCTCGACTTCTGGGCCACCTGGTGCGGCCCCTGCCGCATCGAGCTGCCCAGCGTCCAGAAGCTCCACCGCGAGTTCAAGAGCCGCGGCCTGGTCGTGCTGGGGGTCAATCAGGGCGAGGGCCCGGCCCAGGTGCGCCCGTTCCTCAAGAAATACGGCTACGACTTCGGCGTGCTGCTCGACCCGCAGCAGCAGGTCGGAGAGCGCTACCAGGTGAGCGGCATCCCGGCCCTGTTCATCATCGACAAGACCGGCACCATCCGCACCCACTTCGTGGGCGTGCGCGACGAGAACACGCTGCGTGCGGCCCTGGCCCAGGCGGGGATCAAGTAGCGGCGCGGAAACCCGGGATCAGGTCGGGACGCCGCGGAACCATTCCAGCGCCTGCGCCGGATCCACGTTGCCGCCCGAGAGGATGACCCCGACGCGCTGGCCCGCGCACGGCACGCGCCCTGCGAGCAGCGCCGCGAGCCCGAGCACGCCGGTGGGCTCGACGATGAGCTTCATGCGCTCCCACACCAGCCGCATCGCGCGCACCAGCTCGTCGTCGGGCACGCTGACCATCGCGGCCACCTGTCGGCGGATGACCTCGAAGGTCAGCTCGCCCAGCGCCGGCGTGCGCGCGCCGTCGGCGATCGTGGGCCGCGGCTCGATCCGCTCCAGGCGGCCGCTCGCGAACGAGCGGCAACCGTCGTCGCCCGCCTCGGGCTCCACCCCCACGACGCGCGTGTCCGGGCTCAGGAGCCGTGCCGCGAGCGCCGAGCCCGCGATGAGCCCGCCGCCCCCCACCGGCACCAGCAGCAGGTCGAGCGGGCCCGCGTCCTCGAACAGCTCGCAGGCCGCCGTGCCCTGCCCGGCGATGATCTCGGGGTGATTGAAGGGCGGCACGAGCGTGAGGCCGCGCTCGGCGACGATGCGCTCCGCCATGGCTTCGCGGCTCTCCCCGGCGAGGTCGTAGAACAGCACCTCGGCGCCGTAGGCACGCGTCGCCTCGAGCTTGGCCGCGGGGGCCGTGCTCGGCATCACGATGGTGGCGGGAATCTCGAGCAGCCTGGAGACCAGGGCCACGGCCTGCGCGTGGTTGCCCGAGGAGTAGGCCGCGACACCGCGGCGCCGCACCCCGGAGGGAATCTGCGAGATCAGGTTCCACGCGCCGCGAAACTTGAAGGCGCCCATGCGCTGGAGGTTCTCGCACTTGAAGAAGACGTGCGCCCCGAGCCGCGCATCGAGCGTGGCCGAGGTCGCGACCGGGGTGCGGTGCGCAACTCCAGAAATCCGCGCGCGCGCCTCGAGCAGGCGCGCGCTCAGGAGGTCCAGCGACTCCACGCCCGGGCCCGGGGCCCCGATCGCGCTCACCCGCCCGCGCCGCTGCCCGCTTCGAGCCCGGGCTCGGTCTGGCGCCTGGGATCGAGCGCCTGCTCGATCTGGGCGGGCGTGAGCTTCGTCATCTCGCGCGCGAGCTCCCGCACCGGACGCCGCTCCTTGAACGAGCGCTTGGCGATCTCGGCGGCCTGGTCGTAGCCGATGAGCGGGTTGAGCGCGGTCGCCATGCTGGGCGAGCGCTCGACGTAGTCGCGGCAGGTGTCGGCGTTGGCGACCAATCCAACGACCGCCTTCTCCGCCAGCACCTGGGAGGCACGCGCCAGCAGGTGGATGCTCTCGAGCAGGTTGCGCGCCATGAGCGGCAGCATGGTGTTGAGGTCGAGCTGGCCCCACTGGCCGCCCACGGTGATGGCGACGTGGTTGCCCATGACCTGGGCCGCGACCTGGATCGCCGCCTCGCACATGACGGGGTTGACCTTCCCCGGCATGATGCTCGAGCCGGGCTGGACCGCGGGCAGCGCGATCTCGGCCAGGCCGCAGCGCGGGCCGCTGTTCATGAGCCGCAGGTCGTTGGCGATCTTCATGAGGCTCGCCGCCACCGTGTTGAGCGCCCCGCTCGCCCACACCGCCCCGTCCTGGGCGCCCTGGGCCTCGAAGTGATTCCGCGCCTCGGTGAACGACGTGCCCAGCAGTGTCCCCAGCTCGGCCGCCATGCGGCGCCCGAACTCGGGATGCGTGTTGAGCCCGGTGCCGACCGCGGTGCCGCCGATCGCCAGCTCGCGCAGATCGGGCAGCACGGCTTTCACGCGCGCGATGCCGTGCTCGATCTGCGAGGCGTAGCCCGAGAACTCCTGTCCGAGCCGGATCGGGGTCGCGTCCATGAGATGGGTGCGGCCGGACTTGATGATGGGGTCGAACTCGCGCGCCTTGGCGTCGAGCGCCTCATGCAGCTCGGCCAGGGCCGGCAGCAGGTCGCGCTCGATCGCGACCACCGCCGAGATGTGGACCACGGCCGGGATCACGTCGTTGCTGCTCTGGCCCAGGTTGACGTGGTCGTTGGGGTGGATGGGCTTGGACCCCGCGGGCGCGAGCTGCCCGGCGCGCCGCGCGACCACCTCGTTGGCGTTCATGTTGGTGCTGGTGCCGCTCCCGGTCTGGAAGACGTCGATCGGGAACTCGGCGTCCCACTTGCCGGCCGCGACCTCGCGCGCCGCCTGCTCGATGACGCCCGCGGCCGGCTTGTCGAGCAGGCCGAGCGCCAGGTTCACGCGCGCGGCGGCGGTCTTGACCCAGCCCAGCGCGTGGATGAACTCGGGCGGCAGCGGCGTCCCGGAGATCGGGAAGTTCTCGACCGCGCGCTGGGTCTGCGGCCCGTAGAGGGCCGCGGCCGGCACGCGCATCTCCCCCATGCTGTCCTTCTCGGTGCGATACTCGGTCATCGACGTGTTCCTTCGGTGGTGCCCCAGCGATCAGGTCGATCGGCTCGGGCGGATCAACGTCTCACGTCGGGCAAGGAGGCGGGTGGTCGCGGGCGAATCCTACCCCACCCGCGTCGCGGGCTCCATCGGGTGGCGCGGCTCGTGGAAGCCGAGCACGAAGAACACCACGCCCACCAGGCCCACCGCGGCCGCGGCCCAGAAGGGCGCATGCGGATCGCGCGCCCACAGCAGGCCGCCCACCACCCCCGCGGGCAGGATCATGACGCTGCGCGCGAGGTAGTAGGCGCCCACGGTGGCGCCGCGCGCGCCCTCGGGCGCGGCGTCCACGATCAGCGACTTGCGCGCCGGCTCGCCGAACTCGCGCAGGCCCGCAGCCACGAAGGCGATGGTGAGGGCGGTGGCGTCGCTCGCGAGCCCGACGAGCAGCGGGAACAGGGCGAACATGAGGAAGGTGAAGATGACGGGCGGCTTGCGGCCCAGGCGGTCGGCGATCCAGGCGCCCGGGAAGTAGGAGGCGATCGAGACCGCGGTCTGAAGCCCGATCCAGGCGCCGTAGCGCAGCGGCGAGGCGTGGAGGTGGTCGAGCGCGTAGAGCACGACGAACACGTCGGCGGCGCTCTCGGCGCAGCGCGCGAGCACGTCGGCGACCAGCAGCCGCTTGAGCGGCACGGAGGCGATGCGCCACAGGCCCGCGAGGCCGAGCGCGCGCGGGGCCGGGCGCGCGGCGGGCGGGCGATAGAAGCGGCGCTGGAAGAACAGCGTGGCGATGGCGAGGACCACCGATACCGTGAGCCCGGTGCGCAGCCCGCCCGCGAGCCCGAGCCGCTCGACCATGAGCCCTCCGAGCACGGGCGCGAGCAGGATGGGCACGCGCCGCAGCACGCTCTGGACCATGAAGCCGCGCGCGCGCTGGCCGTGCGGGAGGCTGTCGGCGATCAGCGCGAACATCGCCGGCGAGGCCAGGCTGCCCCAGGCCGAGGCCAGCACCAGGCCGACGAACAGCCACGGCCAGGCATTCGCTCCCAGGTAGGTCGCGTAGCCGACACCGGCGATGGCCGTGAACCACATCAGCGAGCGCTGCGGGCCAAAGCGATCGGAAAGCGCCCCACCCGGATACTGGAGCGAGGCGTCCAGAAAGTCCTTGGCCGAGCCCCACAGCCCGAGCGCGAGCGCGGGCGCACCCAGCACCTCGAGGTACTTGGGCATGAAGCGCGTCCAGAGCTGCTCGCCCGCCACCAGCGCGAACATCGCCAGCGACATGACGAACACGTTGCGGGCGCCGTGAGGCGCGGCCGGCGCCGGAGCCACCGTCACGCGGGGAGGATCTCGAACCGATGGGTGATCGCGGCGGTGGGCGCGATCTGGGCGTTGACGGTGCAGTACTTGGTGGCACTCAGGCGCACCGCCTCCTCCACCGCCGCGGCGCTCAGGTCGCGGCCCCTGACCCGGTGGACGACCTCGATGGTGTGGTAGGTGCGCGGGTGCTCGGCCCGGCGGTCGCCGTTCAGGACGATCTCGTAGCCGGTCACGGCCTGGCGCTTCTTGCGCAGGATGCTGATGACGTCCATGCCGGTGCAGGCGCCGAGCGAGAGCAGCAGCATGCGGGCGGGATTCACCGCCTGGGCGCCGGGTCCGCTGTCGAAGGGCACCGTGAGCGAGCCGCTGTGGCCGGTGAACTTGAGGCCGGCGCCTTCGAGGCTCTCGAGATCGAGGGTGACGTGTTCGGTGGCCGGGGGGGTGCTCACGAGGGGGTCTCCGTGCCGGAGGGTCCGAGCGAGAGGTTGAGCTCGTCGTCCGAAAGCACCTGGCGGCGGTTCATGATCTGGGACGTGTCGTGTTCGAAGAAGAAGTGGGTGATGTGGTCGATCCCCACCTCGAGCTGCTTGCGGAAGCCCACCATCTTGACGAGGTAGGCTGCCGCCCACAGGAGCCAGGCGATCTTGCCCGAGAGCGGGATGCCGAACAGGTCGAGAACCGAGCTGTGCTTGCCGAGCGAGATGATATAGCCCACGTCCGCGAACTGGAAAGCCGGGCTCTCCCTGGCTTGGGCCTGAGCGATGAGACGCCGGCCGACGTAGCCTCCCATCGCGATCGCGGTCTGGGAGAGCGCGGGCTGGAAGCGTCCGTCGGCGCGCAGCGACGCCGCGCAGTCCCCGATGACGTACACGGCTTCGATCGGGCGGCCCGTGGGGTCGAGCGCGCGCAGCGCCTCGTCCACCTTGACGCGCCCGTCGGGGGCGTGCTGGACCGGCAGATCGCGCACCAGCGGCGGCGGGCACACCCCGGCGGTCCACAGCAGCGTGAAGGCCTCGAGCACCGTGCGATCCAGAAGTGTCACGCGCTTGTCCTCGACGCGCGCCACGCGGGCGCCGAGCCGGACCGTGACCCCGCGGCGCTCGAGAAATTTCAGGACGTAGGCCGAATGCTCGGGACGGGCGGTGCTCACCACCCGCGACTCGCCCTCGACGATCGTCACGCTCAGATCTTCGGGCTCGAGGCTCGGGTAGCGCGGCAGCAGGGTGTCGCGCGCCATGTCCATGAGCTCGGCCGCGACCTCGACGCCGGTGACCCCGCCGCCCACGATCAGGAACGAGAGCAGCCGGCGGCGCTGCGCGACGCTGACCGCCTGCTCGGCCATCTCGAACAGCTCGACGACGCGGGCGCGCAGCGTCATCGCGTCCACCAGCGTCTTGAAGGGCCGGGTGTGCTCGGCGGCACCCGGCACGTCGTAGTAGTGGGTGACGCTCCCCACGGCGATGACGAGCGTGTCGTAGAACTCGGTGATCTGGTTGTGGAGCCGCACCGTGCGCGCGGCCAGGTCGATCGCGATCGCCTTGTTCTTGTAGAAGCGGATGCCGCGGTGGCGCGCCATCTCGCGCAGCGGGTAGACGATGTGGCGCGTCTCGACCGCGCCCACCGCGACCGCCGGCAGCAGCGGGTTGAACTGGAAGAAGTTCTCCTTGTCCACGAGCACGGTGTCCCAGGCCGCGCGCCCGGCCCGCGAGCGGCCGATCGCGCGCGCGACGTCGAGGCCGCCGAAGCCGCCACCCAGGATGACCAGACGCTTGCGGGTCATGGGAGACGAGCCTAGCAGATGCGGCGCGTTTCGACCGCGCCCACCGCGACCGCCGGCAGCAGCGGGTTGAACTGGAATCAGATCGACCCGATCGCGGCGTTCGGGGGCGGGCGCAGGGGAATCCGCCGCAACGCCGGGTCGGGCGTCACCGCGGGGCGGGCCGTCAGCTGGCCTGGGAAGGACGCGCCTCCGGGCGCGGCACGCTGACGCCCTTGATGAGCAGCCAGAAGATGATCGGCACCTCTCCCACATAGAGCGGCGTCATGACCCGGGACACCACGATCCTGTACTCGGGCAGGACCATGGAGGTGACACTGCTGGTCAGATAGGCGACGCCCGCCACCAGCAGCAGGAAGCCCAGGATCCGGGGAAGGAAGCCCGACTTGATGACCAGGATGCCGAAAGGAAACAGCCACAGTCCCCAGAACCCCATGATCAAAGCGGCTCCGCTGCTGTGAAATCGGAGGAAGCCCAGCGCCAGGGCGTCCAGCTGAGGCTTGGTGAACACCGACCAGTAGTCGCCGCCACTCAGGAGCACCAGCGGCGCGAACTTGTTGAGCAGGTTGGCCAGCGCGACGGCGACGCCGATGGACACGAACAGCACCATGAGCAAGGCCTGGCTCCTGTCGACCTCCGCGAGCAGCTTGTACAGGCTCACCACCAGGAGGATGAAGAGGATGTGGGTGACGAAGCCGGTCAGAATGCCCAGGCGGTAGGTGAGCCCGGCCACGGTGATGTTGTGAGCCGTGGCCGCGGCATCCCCGGGAACCATGGAGGCGGGAAGCAGGAACTCGCCGAAGATCGCCACGAGCATGAACAGGAAGTACAGTGCTCCCGCTCGACGCGCTGTCGCCTGCCTTGAGTCCACGGTGCGCCTCCCAGTGTTCGTTGCTCCCGGCCGCGACTCGAGCTCGCGGCCCGCCGCGAAGGCGGGTCGGTTCCCGTCCGGTCCGACCCGGGGCCCGCTCACTATACGCGCCCGCGAATCGAGGGGTTTCAGCTAGGCTCCCGGCCGATGCCCGCGATCTCGGTGCTGCTCCCGGTGCGCGATGCCGGCGCCTATCTGGCCCCGGCGCT
>JBGQIE010000088.1:0-11310 GCA_041498315.1 Candidatus Eiseniibacteriota bacterium | reverse complement strand
CCTGAGCGGGCCGCTGGGCGCGGGCAAGACGCGCTTCGTCGCCGGGCTCGCGCGCGGCCTGGAGTGCAAGGCGCGCGTGCGCAGCCCCTCGTTCACGCTCGTCAACGAGTACCGCGGCCGGCTGCTCCTCGTACACCTCGACCTCTATCGCGTGGAGCCGCCCGCGGCCGAGGAGCTGGGAATCGAAGAGCAGGCCGAGCGCGGCGTGCTGGTCGTCGAGTGGGGCGAGCGGCTCCCGGCGGCACTCCGAGAGCGCGCCTTTTCGCTCGAGTTCGAGGTGACCTCGGAGACCGGGCGCCGCATCACGGCACGCGCGGCGGCCGGCGCCCACGGAGCGCGCGCCGCGGCGCTGCTCGCGGCTTGGGACGCTGGCGCGGTCGTCCGCGCGCCCGCGCGGCCCCGCCAGCGAGGCCGACCCGCATGAGCCGCGCGGACGACCGCCGCCACGGCCGCCACGGCCGCCCCGGCCCCCAAGACCGCCCGGCTCGCCCGGCCCGTCCGGCTCTCACGAGCGGCGCGGGAGGCGCCGGCGATCCCGGCCCGGCGCACGCCGCGGGAGTGGGGCTCGCGATCGAGTCCGCGACCGCGCACGTCGAGGTCGCGGTGATCGGCGCCGACGGCGCCTGCCGCGCCGAGGTTGCCGAGGACGTGGGCTTCGGCCACACGCGCCGGCTCACGCCGCTCATCGCCCAGGCGATGGAACGAGCCGGGATGAGCGCGCGCGATCTCGCCTGGGTCGCCGCCGACCTGGGCCCGGGATCGTTCACCGGGGTGCGGGTCGGCCTCGCGACCGCCGAGGCGCTGGCGCTGGCCTGGGGCGCGCGGCTCCTCGGCGCCTCCTCGCTCGCGAGCCTCGCCCACGGCGCGGGGGCGCGGCGGGCGCTCGTGGTGCCGCTCGTGCCCGCCGGGCGCCGCGACCTCTACGCCGGATTCTTCCGCGCCGACGCGCGCGGCCAGGTCACGCTGCTCGCGGCGCCGCGCGTCGGCGAGACGGCACTCCTGCTCGCGGCGGCGGCCGAGTGCGAAGCCCTGCTCGGCGACGGGCAGGTGCGATTTGTGGGACCGGGGGTGGCGCGCGAGCACGCGGCGCTCGAAGCGGCCCATCCCGGCAGCACCGAGCCCGCGTGGCGCGCGGCGGGGCTCTCGGCCCGCGACCTCGCCGCGGCGGCACTGCTCACGTGCGGGCCCGCGGGCGGGCTGCCGCCGCCCGGCGTCACGCCGCGGCCGCTCTACGTGCGGCCGGCCCAGGCCGAAGAGCGCGTGCGCCTGCGCGCACTCGCCGGCTTCCCGATGACCCTCCGTCCGCTCGGCGATGCGGACGTCGCGGCGGTCGTCGCGATCGAGCGGGCCGTTTTTCCCGATCCCTGGACGCCCGAATTCTTCCGCTCCGAGCTTGCGCTGCCCATGGTCCACGCGCGCGTCGTCGAGATCGAGGGCCGCATCGCGGGCTACCTGGTCGCCTGGCTCGGGCCGGGCGAGGGGCACCTCGGGAACCTGGCTGTGATCCCCGAGGCGCGCCGCCGCGGCGCGGCGCGCCGGCTGCTCGAGGACCTGCTCGAGCGCGCCGCGGTGCTCGCGGTGCGCAGCATCGCGCTCGAGGTGCGGGTGTCGAACTACGCCGCGCAGGCCCTGTACCGCGGGTACGGTTTCCGGCTGGCGGGCTTGCGGCGCGGGTATTATCGTGAGTCGGGCGAAGATGCGCTGATCATGCAGTGGCAGGACCCGCGAGCGCCCGAACGGGGTACTCCCGGCACGCGATCCCACCCGGAGCACTGAGGGTTCATGTCCTGGCTCAAGCGCGAGCGCGCCGGCATCAAGTCCCGCAAGGGGCCCAAGCCCGAGGTTCCCGAGGGGCTGTGGACCAAATGCGACGGCTGCGGTGAGGCGCTGTTCCAGACCGTGCTCGAGGAGAATCTCTGGACCTGCCCCAAGTGCGACCACCACTTCCGGGTCCCGGCGCGCACCTACCTCGGCTTCCTGACCGATCCCGATTCGTTCGAGGAGCGCTTCGCCGACCTCGAGGCCGGCGATCCGCTCGAGTTCCGCGACGCCAAGATGCGCTACCCGGACCGGCTGCGCACCGCCCAGGCGGAGACCGGCCTCAAGGACGCGGCGATCGCGGGCGTGGCCCTGGTGGGGGGGAAGCCCGCGAGCGTCACGGTGATGGATTTCTTCTTCATGGGCGGAAGCATGGGGTCGGTCGTGGGCGAGAAGGTGGCGCGCTCGATCGAGCTGGCGATGGCGGAGCGGCGCGCACTCATCGTAGTCTCGGCGACCGGTGGGGCCCGCATGCAGGAGGGCATCCTCTCGCTCATGCAGATGGCCAAGACTTCGGCGTTGCTCGCCAAGCTCCAGGATGCGCGCCTGCCCTTCGTCTCGATCCTCACCGACCCCTCGACCGCCGGCGTGCTGGCCTCTTACGCCTCGCTGGGCGACATCATCGTCGCCGAGCCACGCGCGCTGGTGGGCTTCGCGGGGGCGCGCGTGATCCGGCAGACGATCGGCGAGGACCTGCCGCCCGGGTTTCAGCGCGCCGAGTTCGTGCTCGAGAAGGGCTTCGTGGACCGCATCGTCCACCGCAAGCAGATGCGCGACGAGGTCTCGGCCCTGCTCGAGTTCTTCTGGCGCTCGACCCGTGGCTTCGCCCCGGCGGGGCGGCCGTCGCCCCACGCCGCGTGGAGCGGGCGCGCGACCGACGGCAACCCGCGGCCGCATCCGTGACGCGGTGAGTCCGGCGCTCCAGGCCCGGCTCGAAGCGCTCTACGGCCTCGAGCGGCGGAAGGACAAGCTCGGACTCGAGGGCACCCGCGCCCTGCTCGCCGTCCTCGGGAATCCGCAGGAGAAGTTCCGGTCGATCCACGTCGCCGGCACCAACGGCAAGGGTTCGGTGTGCGCCCAGGTCGCGAGCGTGCTGCGCGCGGCCGGCCTGCGCACCGGGCTCTTCACCTCCCCTCATCTGGTGGACTTCCGCGAGCGCATCCGCGTGGACGGCCGCTGGGCCGACCAAGAGCGGCTCGCAGTACGGCTCGAGCACATCCAGAGCCTGCCCGAGGGCCGCGACCGCACGTTCTTCGAGGTGTGCACCGCGCTGGCGTTCGACGACTTCGCCGCGCGCGACGCCGAGTGGGCGGTGGTCGAGGTCGGCCTGGGCGGGCGGCTCGACTGCACCAACGTCATCACGCCCGAGGTGTGCGTCGTCACCTCGATCGGGTGTGATCACACCGAGATCCTGGGCGACACGATCGAGCGCATCGCGGCCGAGAAGGCGGGCATCCTCAAGCCCGGGGTGCCGGTCGTGAACGGCGCGACCGACCCCCGCGCGGCCGAGGTGGTGCGGCGGATCGCGGAGGCGGTGGGGGCGCCGCTCCTCGTGCCGGACCAGACCGAGGGAGCCGCGGCGCTCAACGCCGGGGCCGCGCGGGCGGCGCTCGAGGCGCTGGTCGCGCGCGGGGTGCGCATCCCGGAATCAGCGATCCCCGCGGGCCTGGCCGCAGCGCGCTGGCCGGGCCGGTTCGAGCGCTGTCCCGCCGAGCCGCGGCTGTGGTGGGACGGGGCCCACAATCCCGACGGGGCGCGCGCGCTCAAGGCGTGGTGCGAGGCGCGGCCGCTCGTCCCCTCCCAGCTCGTGCTCGCGCTCTCGCGCGACAAGGATGCCGAAGAATTCCTCGCCGCCCTCGCTCCGGCGTATCCAAAGCGCCGCCTCATCGCCACCCGGTCGCGCAACGAGCGCGCCCGCGCCCCCGAGGAGCTGGCGGCCCTCGCCCGCGCGGCGGGCTGGAGCGCCGAGACCGCGCCCGATGTGGCGAGCGCGTGCCGTCGCGCCGCCGAGCGCGCGAGCCCCGATGCCCCGGCGCTCCTCACGGGCTCGCTGTTCGCGGTGGGCGAGGCGATGGAGGCTTACGGGTGCGCGCCCGGGGAGCAGCTGTGAGGGCGGCGCAGGTACTCGTCCTGCTGGCGCTGGCCGCGGGCCTGCTCGGAAGTGTTCCCGCGCGGGCCGCGGTGAAGGCCGCGAGCCGCGCCCCGGGGCCGCCGCTCAACATCACGGCCGACAACGTCACCGGCAGCCACGAGCCCGAGGGCGACATCGTGCTGCTCCACGGCAACGTGACGATCCGGCGCGAGCGCACGGTCATCACCGCCGACAACGGGCGCTACCTGCGCGCGATCGGCATGCTCTACCTCGAGGGCCGAGTCCGCATGGTCGACAGCACCGCGACCGTGACCTGCGACCAGGCCGCCTACGCCGAGAGCACGGACGTGCTCGACCTGAACGGCAACGTCGTCGTCACCGACAAGAACGGCACCCTGCGCGCCCCGGCCGGGACCTACGACCGCCGCACCGGGCGCGCGGTGCTGACCGGCGGCGTCACCGGACAGGACGGGGACCAGCGCCTGATCTGCGACCGCGCGGTCTACGTGCGCGATTCCTCGCGGGTCGAGGCGCGCGGCAACGTGCACGGCTACGACGACCAGAACAAGGTCGCGCTCGACGCCCAGTCCATCGACTACGACCGCGGCCGCCACATCGCGGTGGCGACCCACCAGCCGGTCATGCGGGCGACCGACCACAACGGGAAGACGGTCGAGATGCGCGCGGTCGAGCTGCGGCTCAACACCGAGACGCGCGTCGCCGAGGCCATCGACTCGGTGCGGGTGGCGCGCGACACGCTCCAGGCTACCGCCGATCACGCGCTGTTCGACGATCTCGCCGACCACGGCTGGCTCACCGGCAGCCCGCACCTGTGGGACGACGAGACCAACGTGACCGGGGACTCGATCGAGGTGCTCGCCGACCGGCGCGTGATCAAGCGGGTCATCGTGCGGGGCAAGGCCGTCATGGACTACAAAGGCGTCCGGCCGGGCGTGGTGGGCGAAACCAGCCGGCTCACGGGCGAGCGCGTGGACGTGTTCCTGACCCGGGACGCCATCGACAGCCTGGTGGCGGTCGGTGGCGCCCGCAACGAGTACCAGTCGGTGCCGCGCCCCGGGCAGACCTCGGACCGCAACCTCGCCGACGGCGACACGATCACGGTGTTCTTCCGCGACCGCAAGATCGATCGCGCGCGGGTCCAGGGCCGGGCGGTGGGCGAGTACCACCTGGCGGTCGCGGTGAAGGACACGGTCGCGGCGCGCAAGGAGCGCGTCAACTACGACGCGCGCCGCATCGAGTTCGTGGTGCCCAAGAGCCGGATCGTGCTCGACCAGGACGCCCACCTCACCTACCAGGATCTCGAGCTGCGCTCGCGCCGCGTCGAGTACGACGTCGACCGCCAGACGCTGGTCGCCGAGGGCAATCCTCAGCTCTACGACCGCGGCGACAAGGTCACGGGCTGGATGATGACCTACGACCTCGAATCGCGGGTGGGCAACATCTACGAGGCCCAGACCGCCTACGAGCGCGGCCTCTACCACGGCGAGCGCATTCGCAAGGCCGGGGACAACGAGCTCGATGTCATGAATGGCGTCTACAGCACCTGCGACCTGCCCGAGCCGCATTATCACTTCGCGTCGCACTGGATGAAGATCTACCTCAAGGACAAGCTGGTCGCGAAGCCGGTCGTGTTCTACATCAAGAACGTGCCGCTGTTCGCACTGCCCTTCTGGGTGTTCCCGATCAAGCCGGGGCGCCATTCCGGGTTCCTGTTTCCGCAGTTCGAGCTCGGGCTCAACAACAAGACCGGCCAGTTCCTGCGCAACGCGGGCTACTACTGGGCGCTCAACGACTACATGGACTTCACCGCCACCGGCGACTACTACCAGGACCTGCCGTCGTGGCGGCTGCACGGCGAGAGCTACTACAAGCTGCTCTACGCCTTCGACGGATCCGTGATGGGCAACTACGTGCGGGACGAGCGCGCCCGGACCTCGAACTGGGACTTCAACGCCAATCATACCCAGGACCTGAGCCCGCGCACGCGCCTGACCGCGCAGGCTCAGTTCGTCTCGAACAGCGCCTTCAGCAGCGCCCCGGGCTACGGCAACACGCTGGCCGAGCGGCTCAACCGCTTCCTCACCTCGAACGTGTCGATCTCGCACAACGCCGACTGGGCGAGCTTCAACGCGTCGGTGGACCGCCGCCAGGACATCGATGCCGACCGCTCGCTCGCCGACCCCGACGGCGCGGGACCGCTCCACGGCCCCGCCACCGGCACCCAGGCGTCGCTCAACAACCTGACCCAGACCGAGCCCTCGTTTTCGTTCGCCCTGCCCACCCGCACCCTGGGCACGTTCGGGCCGGTGCGCGGCACCCCGCTCGAGAAGCCGCTGAGCACGGTCTATTTCAGCTTCAGCAGCCGTTTCTTAAGCCAGCGCGAGCGCCGGGCGTTCGTGCTCCAGAACTCGCCCGGCATCGGGGCCCCCGACACGATCCTGATCGGCCAGAACCTCAACGTGCGCCGCGCCTACTCGACCACCACCTTCCTGAGCGACTCGCGCCGCCTGTTCGGCTGGCTCAACTTCGCGCCGCGGGTCAACGCCAACATGGTGGTGTGGGACTACGACCTGCTCGGGCACAAGCTGGTGCCCGCGGCGACCTGGAACGCGGGCGCGTCGCTGAGCAGCAGCTTCTACGGCTCGTTCCATCCCCGGATCGGCGCGCTCGCCGGTCTGCGCCACATCGTGGTGCCGAGCGTGGGGCTCACCTACAGCCCCGAGTTCAACGGGCTCACCTTCAAGGACGCCTCGGGGATCCAGCGCAATCGCTTCCAGTCGTTCGACGGGATGGGCGTGTCGGGGTTCAAGTCCGCCCAGCTCACCTTCGGCCTCGACCAGCGCCTCCAGGCCAAGCTCAAACACGGCGATCAGATTCAGCGGCTCGACAACCTGCTGTCGATGTTCTCGAGCGCCTCCTACAACCTGCTGTGGCGCGAGGACGGGCAGAAGCACGGCCTGAGTCCGATCAGCTCGAGCCTGCTGCTCCAGCCGCCCGGAGTCGTCAACGTGAGCGTGGGCTGGGTCACCGATCCCTACCAGGGGCGCCCGGTGCGCTCGCTCAACTACAACGCGAATCTCACGCTCTCGAGCTCGGGCGCCAAGGCCACCGTCCCCGATCTGCCGGTCGACCGCACCGCGCGCAGCGCCATCACGACGCCCCAGGACAGCTGGTCGCTGGGGGTCGCCTACTCCTACGGCGGCGGTTACGCGGGGCCGCGCTGGACCAGCCAGCAGACCGCGAACCTGGTCGGACGCGCGCAGCTCACGCCCTCGTGGGGGGTCGAGTACTCGAGCAGCTACGACGTGACCCTGCACGAGGTGGGCACCCAGAACTTCGCGGTGACGCGCGACCTGCACTGCTGGACCGCCTACTTCTCGCGCTCCTTCACGCTCGGCGGCGAGGCCGAGTACTACTTCAAGATCAGCGTGAAGGATCAGAAGGAGCTGTTCCTCGAGCGCGGCACGCGCAACGGGAGCATCGGCGGCATCCAGTGAGCGCCGCGCGCTGGCACGTGGGCTGCGACCGGTGCGACGCGGGCGGCTGGATCGGCCCGCGCGCGGGGGCCGTGGACGCGTGGTGCGAGGCCTGCCAGCGCCCGCAGTCACTCGCCGCCGGGGCCGCCGCGGTGTGCGCGGTTTGCGGAACGTCGCTCGCGACCGAGGGCCTGCGCGCGGAGGAGCTCTACGGCGGGATCCAGCATCTCGCCGCGGTGGTCGAAGCCTGGCGCGGCAACCCGGCCCCGCTCGGCGCACTCCTGCCCGACCGGCCGCGCTTTCTCACCGACCTCTCGCCGCCCGCGGCGGAGGCGGGCGACGATGCCGCCACGGTCGCAGCACTCGAGGCGCTCGCCACCGGGGCGTTCGGCGCGGCGCGCGCCCGGCTCGAGGCCGTGCTCGAGCGCGCGCCCCGGGCAGCGCGGCTGTGGCGCGCGCTCGCGGTCGCCTACGAGCGCCTGGACGAGCCCGGGTTCGGCGAGTGGGCCTGGACCCGCTCGCTCGAGCACCTCGATTCACCGGTGGCGCGGCTCGCGCGCGGGGCGTTGCGGGCGCGGCGCGGCGAGTTCACGGGGGCGGGCGCGGACTTCGAGCGCGCCGGGCCGGCGTTCGAGGCGCGCTGGAACCGCGCGGCGCTCATCGTGCTCGAGGCCGTGGCGCACACGCCCGGCCTGCCCGCGGCGGAGCTGCTCGCGCGCGCCCGCGCGGAGGTCGCCGACCTGACCTCGTACTGGAGCAGCCCGAGCGGGGGACGCGTGCTGTGGGCGGCACTCACCGAGCGTGCCGGACTCCTGCCCCCGCGCGCGCGGGCCGCGGCGCGCCCGCCACAGGCGGCCTCGTGCGCGGACGAGCGCGTGCTGCGCGCGGCGGAGCTCGAGCTCGAGTTCGACACCTTCTGGGACCGCGCGCTGGTCGTGCACGGCTACGCCGCGCTGGGCCTGGCCGGCGAGGCCGCGCGCACCGGGGCCGCACTCGCGTACGATCTGGCCGCGAGCCTGGTGGGCGAGCCCTGCCTGGGTGGCGCCGCGGCACGTCCGATCGCGGCGGCGACGGAGGCGGTGGCCGGCGCCATCCGCGCCGGCGACCCGGGGGCGGCGCTCGAGGCGCTCGCGCCGCTGCTCGCGCGCGAGGATCTCAAACGGTACCGAATGCCCTGCGGACACTGCGGGAGCGGCTCGATTGGCGTGGACGAGGTGGACGATGAAGCCGCGGACTGATTCCGGGCATCCAAAGCTCGTCATGATCACCTCCCCGAAGCCCTCCGCGCCCGAACCGCCCGCGGCGGTCGGCTCGAAGCCGAAGGCCGCCGGCCCTGGTGCCGCCGGCACGCTCGAGCTGAGGATCGGCGGCATGCACTGCGCCTCGTGTGTCTCGCGCGTCGAAGAGGCGCTGGCGGCCGTTCCGGGCGTGCGCGAGGCGAGCGTCAACCTCGCGACCGAGCGGGCGCGCGTGCGCCTCGAAGGCCCGGTCCCGCTCGAGACCCTGGCCCGCGCGGTGCGCGAGGCGGGCTACGAGGCCCGGCTCTCCGAGGGCGCCGAGGCCGACGCCGCGGAGCAGGCGGCGCGCGCGGCCGAGCTGGGCGTCCTGACCCGACGCTTCGCGGTCGCGGCGCTCCTCGGCCTGCCGGTCGTCGTGCTCGGGAACTTCGGCATGCTGCCGCCGCTGGCCGCGATCCCGATGGCGCTCCAGAACGGAGTTCAGCTTCTGCTCGCCACGCCGGTCGTGCTGTGGGCGGGCTGGCCGTTCGTGCGCGGCAGCGCGATCGCGCTCCGTCGCCGCACCGCCGACATGAACCTGCTCATCGGCCTCGGCACGCTCACCGCGTATCTCTACTCGGCGGTCGCCACGCTGGCGCCCGGGGCGCTGCGCGGGGCGGGGCAGCAGCCGCACGTGTATTTCGACACCGCGGTCGTGATCGTGGCGCTCATCCTGCTCGGGCGGCTGCTCGAAGCGCGCGCGCGCGCCCGCACCTCGCAGGCGATGCGGCGCCTGCTCGACCTGAGGCCGCGCAGCGCGCGGCGGATGCAGGCGGACGGCTCGATCGAGGAGGTGCCGCTCGACCAGGTCCATCCGGGCGACACGCTGCTCGTGCGCCCGGGCGAGAAGGTGCCGGTGGACGGCGTCATCCTCGAGGGCCGGTCGAGCCTCGACCGCTCGCTCCTGACCGGCGAGTCCATGCCGGTCGAGGTCGGGCCCGGCGATGCGGTCACCGGAGCCACCGTGAACCTGACCGGGGCGTTCCGCATGCGGGCCGAGCGCGTCGGCGCCGACTCGATGCTGATGCAGATCGTGCGGCTGGTCCAGGAAGCCCAGGGCGGCAAGGCCGAGGTCGCGCGCTTCGCGGACCGCGTGGCCGCGGTGTTCGTGCCGGTCGTGATCTCGATCGCGATCGCGGCGTTCGTGCTGTGGTTCGACCTGGGGCCCGCGCCGCGGCTCACCCAGGCGCTGCTCAAGGCCGTGGCGGTGCTCATCATCGCCTGCCCCTGCGCCTTGGGGCTGGCCACCCCGACCGCGCTCATGGTGGGCACCGGGCGCGGCGCCGAGTTGGGGGTGCTGATCCGCGGGCCCGAGGCGCTCGAGTCGGCGCGCGGGATCGGGATCGTCGTGTTCGACAAGACCGGCACCCTGACCCGCGGCAAGCCCGAGCTCAACGAGATCGTCCCGGCGGTGGGCGTGGACGGCAGCCGCCTCCTGCGCCTCGCGGCCGCGGCCGAGCAGCAAAGCGAGCACCCGCTGGCCGCGGCGGTGGTGCGCGGCGCGCACGCGCGGGCCCTAAGCCTTCCCGAGCCCGAGGACTTCACCGCGATCGCCGGGCGCGGTGTGGTGGCGCTCATCGAGGGCCGTGCGGCGATCGTCGGCTCGGCGGCCCTGATGGCGGAGCAGGGCGTCGATCTGGGAGCGCTCGAGGCCGAGCGCACCCGGCTCGAATCCCTCGGCCGCACGGTGTTCGCGGTGGCCGAGAACGGGCAGCCGCTCGGGCTGCTGGCGGTCGCCGACACGCTCAAGCCCGACGCCCCCGCGGCCCTCGACGCCCTGCGCCGCGCCGGGCTCGAGGTGTGGATGATCACCGGCGACAACGCGCGCACCGCCGCCGCGGTCGCCGCCGCGGCCGGCATCCCGCCCGAGCGCGTCCTGAGCGAGGTACTCCCGGGTGGCAAGCGCGACCAGATCGCGCAGCTTCAGGCCGGCGGCCGGCGGGTCGCGATGGTCGGCGACGGCATCAACGACGCGCCGGCCCTCGCCCAGGCCGACCTCGGCATCGCGATGGGCGGCGGCACCGACATCGCCATGGAGGCAAGCGGCATCACCCTGGTGCGCGGCGATCTCGCCGGGGTCGCGCTGGCGCTGAGGCTCGCGCGCCGCACGCTCCAGGTCATCCGCCAGAATCTGTTCTGGGCGTTCGCCTACAACACGCTCGGCATCCCGATCGCGGCCGGAGCGCTCTACCCGCTCCTGCGCGCCGGGGGCCCGCTGGGCCCGTTGTGGGGCTGGGAGGGCACGCTCCACCCCATGCTCGCCTCGGTCGCGATGGCGCTCTCGAGCGTCTCGGTCGTGACGTCCTCGCTGCGCCTGCGCAGCTTCCGCTGATGGACGCCGCCGCCTGGATCGTCACCGGCGCGGGAGCACTCCTCATCGCGGGCGTGTGCGTCTACTTCTTCGTGTCGCGACGCCCGCGCCAGCCCTAGTCTCGCGAATTAACTTGACGCCCGCGGCGTAGCCCAACGTCGGCGCCTCGCCGCTCCCTCGCGATCACGCGCGATAACGCACGCAGGCGCGCACTCCGACGGCTACGCTTTCCTCCGCCCGCCGAAACTCACGGCGCACCGTTTGAAGCGCCTGGCGGGGCGCTGCGAGCGCCGAAAACACGCATGGTATGAATGG
>JBGQIE010000087.1:0-11381 GCA_041498315.1 Candidatus Eiseniibacteriota bacterium | reverse complement strand
GGTCCTCAGCAACCTGGTGAGCAACGTCCCGGCGGTGCTGCTCCTGAAAGGCTGGGCGCTGCAGTTCGCCGACCCCGAGCGCGCGTGGCTCGCGCTGGCGATGGCCAGCACGCTCGCAGGCAACCTGACCCTGGTGGGCTCGGTCGCCAATCTGATCGTCGTCGAGCAGGCGAAGGGCCGGGCGCGCATCGGCTTCTGGACCTACACCCGTGTCGGCTTGCCGCTCACCCTGATCACGATCCTCCTCGGCACCGCCTGGATCGCGCTCACTCGACCCGCTCGAGGATGAGGGCCGGGGCGGCGCTCCCGGCGTCGGCGACCGTGAAGCAGGCCGCGACGCGCTGAACCGCGCGCGGGTCCGGGGCCGCGAGGTGGACCTCGGCGAGCACATCCCCGGCCGCGATCCGCTCACCCTGGCGCCGCCGCACCACCAGCCCGACGCGCGGGTCCACGGCGTCCTCCTTGGCGCGGCGGCCGCCGCCGATCGCGACCACGCAATCGCCCAGGCCGCGAGTGTCGATGGCCGCGAGCACGCCGGCGCGGCCGGCCTTCGCTTCGAGGACGACGGGCGCCCCCGGGAGTCCGGCTTCGACCTGCCGCGCATCGCCGCCCTGCGCGCGCACCAGCTCGAGGAACCTCGTCCACGCCGCCCCGCCGTCGAGCGCGCGGGTCGCGCGCGCGCGCGCCGCGTCCATCGCGGGCTCGGCGCCGGCGAGCGCCAGCATGGTCGCCGACAGCTCGATCGTCAGGGCGCGCACGTCGGCGGGTCCGCCCCCGCGCAGCACCTCGACGGCTTCGCGGACCTCGAGCGCGTTGCCGCACGCGGCTCCGAGCGGCTGGCTCATGTCGGTGACGCAGGCCGCGGCCTTGCGGCCCAGCGAGCGCGTGGCCGCGACCAGCCGCCGCGCCAGCCCCGCGGCGTCGGCGCGCGAGGCCATAAAGGCCCCGTTGCCGCACTTGACGTCGTAGACCAGCGCGCCCGCGCCCTCGGCGACCTTCTTGCTCACGATGCTGGGGACGATGAAGTAGTCGCGCTCGACCGTGGCGGTCACGTCGCGCAGGGCGTAGAGCTTGCCGTCGGCCGGCGCGAGATCGGGCCCCTGCCCCACCATGACGACGCCGATGCGGTCGAGCTGCGCGCGCAGGGCCTCGGGCGCGAGGCGGGTCGAGAAGCCGGGGATCGATTCGAGCTTGTCGAGCGTGCCTCCGGTGTGGCCGAGCCCGCGCCCCGACACCATGGGCACGAGCACCCCGCACGAGGCGACCAGCGGGGCGAGGACGAGCGAGATCTTGTCGCCCACCCCGCCGGTCGAGTGCTTGTCGGCGCTCGGCCGGCCCAGCGCGCTCCAGTCGAAGACGCGACCGGACTCGATGAGCGCCTGGGTGAGCGCCGCGGTCTCGGCCTCGTCGAGCCCGTTGAGGAATGCGGCCATCAGCCAGGCGCTCGCCTGGTAGTCGGGAATCGTTCCCGCGGCGTAGGCGGCGATGAAGGCTCGCAGCTCGTCGGGGGCGTGCGCGCGGGCTTCGCGCTTGGCATGGAGGAAGGCGCGCGCGTCGAGCACCGGCCTCAGTAGCCCTTCGACTCGGTCTTCTCGCCGCGCACGATCTTGACGCCCGCCGAGGCGCCGATGCGCGTGGCGCCCGCGGCGACCATGGCGTCCACGTCCTCCTTGGTGCGGATGCCGCCCGAGGCCTTGACCCCGACTTCGGGCCCGACGGTCTCGCGCATCAGGCGGATGTCGTCCACGGTGGCCCCGCCGCCGCCGTAGCCGGTCGAGGTCTTGACGAAGTCGGCCCCCGCGGCCTTGGCGAGCGAGCAGGCCATGATCTTCTCCTCGCGCGTCAGCATCGCGGTCTCGAGGATGACCTTGACGAGGGTGTGCTTGCCCACGGCCTGGACGACGCCGGCGATGTCCTTCTCGACGGTGGCGTAGTCCTTGGACTTGAGCGCGCCGATGTTGATGACCATGTCGACCTCCTCGGCGCCCTGCTCGACCGCGCGCCGGGCCTCGTAGGCCTTGACGTCGGGCAGGTGGGAGCCGAACGGGAAGCCGATCACGGTGCACACCTTGACCCCGCTGCCGCGCAGCAGGTCGCGGCACAGCGGCACCCAGTTGGGGTTCACGCACACCGAAGCGAAGCAGAACTGCGCCGCCTCGCGGCACAGCTTCTCGACGTCCTCGCGTTTCGCGTCGGGCTTGAGCAGCGTGTGATCGATGAGCGAGGCCAGCCCGTCCGAGGCCGGGCAGTAGCCGGTCGTCGCCACGACGCGCTCGGCGCCCGCCGCGGCGAGCACGCGGGTCTCCTCGGGGCCCTGGGTGCCCGAGACGCTGAACATCTTGAGCCGCTCGCGCGTCGCCGCCTCGTCGTGCTCCGCGCCGGGAGCCGGGGCGGGCGCCGTCGCGGCGGCGGATGCGGGGCCCGGGGGCGCGGGCCCGGCCGACTCCGCCGCAGGGGCCGACGCGGCCGGGCGGCGCTTGAGCGCATCGAGGATGCGCTGGGTGATGAGGTCGATCAGCGCTTCGCGATCGGGGGCGGGGCTCACCGCTTCCCCTTCAGCATCTCGAGGTCGAACGGCATCGCGAGCAGTACGCCGAGCGGGCGGTGCACCATGCGCCCGCGCGCGTCGCGCCAGTAGACCAGGATGTCGGGCGCGAACTCGTGCAGCACCTGCCGGCACGATCCGCACGGCGGCGCGCCGCGGCCCTCGCGGGCGGTCACCGCGATCGCCACGAAGTCGCGATCGCCGTCGCTGATCGCCTTGAACACGGCGTTGCGCTCGGCGCACACCGCGAGCCCGTAGGAGGCGTTCTCGACGTTGCAGCCGGTGACGACGCGCCCGTCGCGCAGCAGGAGTGCCGCGCCCACCGGAAACCGCGAGTAGGGCGCGTAGGCCCGGCGCCGCGCGCCGTCGGCGGCGCGCATGAGGGCCGCGCCGTCGGGCGCGGGCCGCCGCGCGGCCGCTGGGCGCTTGGCCCGCGCCGGGCGCGCGCTCATACCCGCATCTCGCGCAGGAAGCTCCGCCCCGCCGCGAGCGGGCCCACACCGAACATCTCGGCCAGGGTCGCGCCCACGTCGGCGAAGCTGCCGCGCGTGCCCAGGTCCGCCCCCGGCCGCACCCGCGGTCCCGCGACCAGCAACGGCACGTACTCGCGCGTGTGGTCGGTACCGGGCGTCGTCGGGTCGTTGCCGTGATCGGCGGTGATGAGGCCCATCTCGTCGCTCCTCAGCCGGCCCAGGATCGCGCCCAGGCGTTCGTCGCACTGCTCGAGCGCCCGCGCGAAGCCGGCCGGGTCGTTGCGGTGGCCGTACTGCTGGTCGAAGTCCACCAGATTCGCGAACACCAGCCCCTCCCCCGTGCGGCGGGCGAGATCCTCGAGCACGTCTTCGCCCTCGGTGTTGCCGCGGGTGTGGAACGCGTCGCTGACCCCGCGCCCCGCGAACAGATCGTCCACCTTGCCGACCGTGATGACGCGCTGCCCGGCCCGCTGCAGCCGGTCGAGCAGGGACGCGGCGGGCGGCTCGAGCGAGAAGTCGCGCCGGTTCGTGGTGCGCCGGTAGTCGCCGGGTAGGCCCGTGAACGGCCGCGCGATCACCCGCCCGACGGCGTGCTCGCCGGCGAGCAGGACCCGCGCCGCCCGGCAGGCGGCGTAGAGCTCCTCGAGCGGTATCGTGCCTTCATGAGCCGCGACCTGGAAGACGCTGTCCGCCGAAGTGTACACGATGAGCTTGCCGGTGCGCTGATGCTCCTCGCCCAGCCGCTGGATGATCTCGGTGCCCGAGGCCGCGACGTTGCCGAGCCAGTCCCGCCTGGTGCGCTCGCGCCAGCGCTCGAGCAGCGGCTCGGGAAAGCCCTGCGGATAGGTGGGGAACGGCCGCTCGAGCACCAGCCCGGCGAACTCCCAGTGGCCGGTCGTGCTGTCCTTGCCCTTGGACGCCTCGGCGAGGCGCGCGCGCGCGCCCTGGGGGTCGCTCACCGCGCGCACGCCCGGCAGTGCGAGCAGGTGGCCGAGGCCGAGCCGCTCGAGCCGCGGGAGCTTCAGGCCCCCGACCGCCTCGGCCACGTGGAGCAGCGTGTTGCTGCCCTCGTCGCCGTAGTCCGCGGCGTCGGGAAGCGCTCCGATGCCGACGCCGTCGAGGACGATGAGGAAGGCGCGCATCGGCTAGCGGCGCCGGGCCGCGGCCACGGCCTGGGCGCGCCTCCGGAAGTGATCCACCGCCTGGTCCACCCACTCCGCGCGCTCGCCCACCAGCGAGGTGAGCTTGATGGGCCGCCCGGCGCGCACGTAGATGCGCGTGACGCGCTTGCCGATCGTGCACATGATCTCGTAGGGAATGGTCTCGCTGTTCTTCGCGACCTCCTCGAGCGGCAGCGAGGCCTCGCCCTGATCGCCGAACAGCACCACCTCGTCGCCCACGCGCGCCCCGGGCACGTCGGTCAGGTCCACCATCGTCAGATCCATCGTCACGCGGCCGAGGATCGGGACCCGGCGCCCCTCGACCAGCATGTGGCCGCGATTCGAGAGCAGCCACGAGTAGCCGTGCCCGTAGCCCACCGCGACCACGCCGCTGCGCGTCGGGCGCCGGGTCACGCACGTGCGCCCGTAGCTGACCGGTACCCCGGCGGGAAGATCGCGCACCTGGACCAGCCGGCTCTTGAGCGCCATGACGGGCTTCAGGTCGATCCGCTCGCGCGCGTTGGGCGGCGCGTGCCCGTAGGCGATGAGCCCGACCCGCACCCAGTCGAGGCGCGAATCGGGGAGATTGAGGAAGCCGGCGCTGTTGGCGGCGTGGAGCCGCGCGGGCTTGAGTCCGCGCGCCTCGAGACGAGCGACCAGGGCGAGGAAGCGGCGCACCTGCGCGTGCGAGAACTCAAGGTCGGAGCCGTCGGCGTCCGGGAAGTGCGTGTAGAGGCTCGCGAGCCTCAGGCCGGGAAGGCTTGCGAGCTGGGTCAGCAGTTCCTCGGCTTCGGACTCGAGCACCCCGATCCGGCCCATGCCGGTGTCGATCTCGACGTGGCAGCGCACCGGCTGGCGCGCGTGCTCGGCCCCGGCCGAGAGGGCGCGCGCGAAATCGAGGTCGCACACGGTCGGATCGAGCTGGTGGGCGATGGCCTCGCGGATCTCGCTCGGCAGGAGCGGCGAGAGCACGATGATCGGCAGCCGGCAGCCGGCCTGGCGGATCTGGATGCCCTCGTGGAGGGTGGCGACCCCGAGGCCCGCGACCCCCTCCTCCTCGGCGGCACGCACCATCTCGACCGCGCCGTGCCCGTAGGCGTCGGCCTTGACGACGAGCAGGATGCCGCGCTCCGGTCCCGCGAGCGTCTTGATCGCGCGCAGGTTCGTGGCGAAGCGGTCGAGATCCACCTCGACCCAGGTCGACACCGGCATGGACAAGCGGCTTCCTCCTTGAAGATCGTCCGCGTGAGGCACGGCGGTCCGCGAGCATAGCGGGCGGCGCGGCGGGCGGCAAAGCCGCGGATGCTCTAGACTGGGGTCGCATGCCAACGACGTACGTTTCCCTGCTGCTCGCGCTCGTGAGCGGCATCGCCATCGCGGCGGCCTGCGGCCTGCGCGCGTTCCTGCCGCTGCTCGGGCTCGGCCTGGCGGCGCGCTTCGGGATCCTCCACCTCCGTCCCGGCGCCGAGTGGATGGCGGGCGATCCGGCGCTGTGGGCGCTGGGCATCGCGACCGTGTTCGAGATTGCCGCCGACAAGGTGCCGGTCGTGGATCACGCGCTCGACGCGGTCGGGACGCTCATCCGGCCGGCCGCGGCGTGGCTCGGGGCGTTCGCGATGCTCCAGGGCTGGGGCAGCCCGTGGGCGCAGATCGCCGCCTTCGTGCTGGGCGCGGGGGCGCTCGCGGTGCACGGCGTCAAGGCGAAGACGCGCCTCGGCAGCTCGGTCGCGACCGCGGGCCATGCCAATCCGCTGCTTTCGGTGCTCGAGGACTCGGGCGTGCTCGTGCTGGTCGTCGCGGCGATCCTGGCGCCGCTGCTCGCCCTGGCGTTCGTCCTCGCCCTGGCGTGGGCGGCCGGCCGGTGGCGGCGCCGCAGGGCTCCCGCTATCCTCGCCCCGTGAACGAGCGCGAGCAGAAGGCCTTCGCCGAGCTGGTCGCCGTGTGCCGGCGCCTGCGCGGCCCCGACGGCTGTCCGTGGGATCGCGAGCAGACCCTCGAGACCATGACCCCCTACCTCACCGAGGAGGCGGTGGAATCGAGCGAGGCCATCGCCACGGGGAACGCGGATCACGTCGCCGAGGAGCTGGGCGATCTCGCGTTCCTGGCCGTGTTCTGCCTCGAGCTGCTGGGGGAGCGCGGCGGTCCCGGGCTCGCCGACTCGCTCGAGCGCGCGGCGGCCAAGCTGGTGCGGCGCCACCCCCACGTCTTCGGGGACGCCGTGGTCAAGGACGGCGACGCCGCCTACCGGCAGTGGCAGGAAATCAAGCGCGCCGAGAAGGGCGAGGGCGAGCGGCACGCCTCGCTGCTCGGCGAGCAGCCGCGAGGACTGCCCGCCCTGGTGGCGGCCTACCGGCTCCAGGAGAAGGCGGGGGCCGTGGGCTTCGACTGGCCCGACCACGGTGGGCCGCTCGCGAAGGTGCGCGAGGAAACCCTCGAAATCGAGCGCGAGCTGGGGAGCGACACCACCCCGGCCCTGGCGCACGAGGTCGGCGACCTGCTGTTCGCGGTCGTCAACCTCGCGCGTCACCTGCGCGTCGATCCCGAGCGCGAGCTGCGGAGCGCGAGCCATCGGTTCCGCGACCGCTTCCATCACATCGAGCGGCGGCTGGCCGAGAACGGGCGCCAGCCCAAGGACGCGACCCTCGAGGAGATGGATGCGCTCTGGGAGGAGGCCAAGGCCCGTTCGGGCGCCGCACCTCCGCGCGGGGGGGCCGGGGCCTGATCGAGCGTTGATCCCGCCCGGCCCCGAAACGCCCGAGGCCCCGCGACATCGCGGGGCCTCGATGCTTGCCCGGTCGCCCTCGGTCGCCCGGGGCGGACTACCGGTACATCGTCTTCACACGTCCCCAGGTGCTGGACTTCGCCACGGTCGGGCAATCGAGGTCGAGCTTGCCCTGGTGCCGGAACACGTACCCATCGACCATGAGGCTCGGCCGCCACGTGAGCCCTCCGGTGAACAGGCTCGGGCACGGCAGCTCGTTGTGGCTCACCTTGTTGAAGTAGGCGCCGCCGGTCCACAGGATGTGGCCCTCGGCGTTGCCGGTGTTGAGCCGGCTGAAATCGTTGCTCTGCCAGTAGAAGCTGACCATCGTCCCCGACAGGATGAGGGTGCCGTTCGTGAACGTCGAGGGCACGTTCGCGTTGGGCGGGAACGGATCGAACACCGCATCGCGCGGCGTGCCTTCGTAGATCTCGATCACGCCGCCGTTGTAGGTCGTGGTGAAGAAGTTCCCGAAGGGCGGGAAGCTGCTGACCGCCGTGCCGTTCGAGATCAGACCATGCAAGTAGAACGTGTAGTCCTTGGTCGGATCGCTGGCATTGAGGAAATCGAGCGGCGGGCCGAACACCGAGATGATGCCCACGATGAACAGCTCGTGGCCCGGAACCGAGTTGTAGGGCGTCGCGTCCTGCTCGTAGAAGAAGGCCGGGTCCCAGTCGATGATGGGTCCCGCCTGTGCCGCTCGCAGCGGCACCAACGCCAGCGCCGCCACCGTGATGCTCAAGATCAACCGTCTCATCGAAACCCCCTGTCGCACCGAGCGATTCATGTGCGCCGCCCTATCGGTAGATGCGCTTGAGCTGTCCCCAGCTCGAGGAGCGCGTGGGCGTCGGCGCAGGAATCATCGCCTCGCCCTTCACCTGGTGCGCGTAGCCGTCGGGAACACTGAGCGTATTCTTGGTCACGCCCGCGAACTGCCAGCCGGCACGCTGGGGCACGGGGATGTTCGCGAGCTGGGTTCCGCCCACGATCGTGAAGTCGGATTCGTAGCTGCCGCTGCCCGAGAACGTGCTGTAGATGAACCGGAAGCTCGTGAGCGTGCCGATCAGGATCGGCGTTCCGTCGATGAACGTGGAGGGCGCGGTGGCGTTGGGCGGATTGGACCCGTAGTCGAGGGGCGTGCCCGACGTCTTCGAATCCTCGTAGATCGTCAGCGTCCCGGGTCCGCCGTAGTCGACCACGACGAAGTCGCCGTTCACGAGGCGCGAGATCGCGGTGAGCCCGGTGATGCGATAGCTGTACTGGAAGTTCGCGTAGTCGGCGACCAGCGGCGGATTGATGAGCGGGACCTCGCCCAGTCCCACGTACCCGTTGCCCACCCCTCCGAAGGTGTTGGGGACCACGATCGGGGACTCGAAGTCGAACCCGAAGTAGTCGAGGAGCACCTGCTCCTGGGCGCGTGCAGGGGAGATCGCCACACTGCCCGCGATGCCGGCCACGAGGAGAAGCGTGGTCGCGAAACGTCTCATGGATGTGACCTCGCAATGGACCGCGCGGACCGGCGTCCCTGGGGCAGACGTCAGCGCAGGTACGGTGTGTGGAATCGGGACACGTCCATGGTCCTGCGAACGCCCGCGGGATGTCGCGGCGGCCGAAGGGCATCGGGCGTGAGGTTGAGGACCCGGCGTGGGGCAGGGGGGAGGTCCCACGGGCGTCCAACGGCGACAATAGTAACCGCGGGCGGCGATAATATCAACGGATTACGGGCTCCCGAGCGCGGGCGGGAGCGTCGCCGCCCACCTTAGGGGGTCGCAGCTCCACGGGGCGGCGGCGCCGCGAGCCAGGCCAGGGCAGCATCGAGCACCTCCTCGAGCGGGAGGAGCCTGCCCTCCCGGTCGGCCGCCCCGGCCCTCGTCACCCCCAGGCGCTCCCGGAGGCCGGCCGCGCGGAGGTCCTGCTCCTCGCGCTCGGCGGGCAGCAGGGTGGTCCCGATGCGCTCGCGCAGGGCGGCCGCGGCCCCCTGCCAGCGCAGCGCGAGCACGTCCTCGCCTTCGGCCGAGGCCAGCTCGGCGGCGCTCTCGATGGCGTAGGCGGCCTCGCGCTGGGCCCCGAGATCGCGCGAGAGCCGCACCGCCGCCGCGACGTGCGGCCGGGCACCGGCGGGGTCTCCGAGCCGCGTGCAGGCGAGCCCCAGCTCGCCCTCGGTATGGCCCAGGTGCCGGTCGTCCCCGGTGCCCTCGAAGAGCCGCACCGCCTCCTCGTACCGGCCGCGCGCGGCGGCCGCGTCCCCCACCCGCATCGAGACGAATCCAAGGTTGTGGAGCGCGATCGCCATCGCGTGGCGCTCGCCGCGACGGCGATGGGACTCCAGGGTCTCCTCGTAGCACGCGCGCGCCGTGTCGTAGTCGCGCTGGTAGGTCGCCACGGTCGCGAGTCCGCTCAGCGCGCGCGCCACGCCCGGCTCGTCGTTCGCCGCGCGGTAGAGCTCGAGGCTCTGCTCGAGCAGCGGCCGGGCCGGCTCGTAGTCGCCCTGGTAGAGCGCGAAGCCCGCCGAGCGCACCAGCGCCATCGCGCGCACCGGCCCGGGCGCCGTGCCCTTGGTGCGCGCGAGCGAGTCGTCGAGCGTGCGGCGAGCGAGGTCGTAGTGGCCGCGCGTGGACCAGTAGCGCGCCATCGCCACCGCGAGCCGCAGCCCCTTGAGCGCCCCGCTCTCGCGGCCCGACGACCAGGCGTGCGCGGCGAGCACGTCCTCGTGCTCGAGATCGAGGCGCACGAGCCACGGTTTCTGCTGGGCACCCGCGAGCGGCTCCTGCGAGCGCTCCGCGACCCCGAGGAACCAGTCGAGGTGACGGTCGCGGCAGGCATCGTCCTCGCCCGCGGCCGCGAGCAGCTCGCGCGCCAGGTGGCGCACGCTCTCGAGGTAGCGGTAGCGCGCGTCGCCGGCCGCGTCGCGGCCAAGCATGACGAGCGACTGGTCCGAGAGGCGCTGGAGGATGTCGAGCACCTCGAACTCGTCGAGGCCCTCCCCGCACACCGCGACCGCCGATTCGAGCGACCACGAGCCCACGAATACCGACAGCGCCCGGAAGGCCCGCAGCTCCTCCTCGGCGAGGTGGTCGGCGCTCCACTGGATCACCGCGCGCAGGGTGCGGTGGCGCACCTCGGTGTCGCTGCCCGAGGTGGTGAGCAGCCGGAACCGGTCGCCGAGCCGCGCCAGGATCTGCTCGACCCCCAGCACCCGCACCCGCGCCGCCGCGAGCTCGAGCGCCAGCGGGATGCCGTCGAGCCGGCGGCAGATCTCGGCGACCACGCCGGCGGTCGCGGGGACGAGCGCGAAATCGGCCCGCACCTGGACCGCACGCGCGACGAACAGCCGCACCGCCTCGCTCGCCCCGGGATCCTCCCCCGCGCGTCCGCTGGGGATGCCGAGCGGCGGCACGGGATGCACGATCTCGCCGGGAACGCCAAGGGACTCGCGGCTGGTCGCGAGCACGCGCAGCTCGCGGCAGCCGGCGAGCAGCCGCGCCAGCAGCGGGCGGCAGCCGTCGAGCACGTGCTCGCAGTTGTCCATGACCAGGAGCACGCGGCGCTCGCGCAGCTGATCGGTGAGGGTGTGCTCGAGCGGGGCCCCGGGCTCCTCGCGCACCCCGCAGGCCGTGGCCACGGTCTCGAGCACGCGCGCCGGATCCTGGAGCCGGCCCAGGTCGGCGAACCACACGCCGTCCGGGTGATCGTCGAGCACACTCCCGGCGAGACGCAGTGCGAGCCGCGTCTTGCCCGTGCCTCCCATGCCGAGCAGGGTGAGGAGCCGGGCCCGGCCGAGCTCGGCGCGGCAGCGCTCGAGCTCCTGCTCGCGGCCGACGAAGCTCGTGAGCGGCTGGGGCAGGTTGTTCGCCGTCCCCGCCAGCTCCCCGGCGCGCAGGGCCGCGGCGCGGCGGGTGCCGAGGATCTCCTCGATCTCGTGCCGGGCGACCCGGATGTCGCGCAGCCGCTGGGGGGCCGCCTTCGCCAGGCAGCGGTCGAGCAGGTCCTTGAGCCGGGGCGGCAGGCGCTCGGGGAGCGCCGCGGGATCCGGCGTGTCGTTGAGCACCGCGGCCATGATCTGGAAGGAGTCGTGGCCCGCGAAGGCGCGCCGCCCGCTCAGACATTCGTAGAGCACGCAGCCGAACGCGAACACGTCGGTGCGCTCGTCCTGCTCGCCGGCCAGCACCTGCTCGGGGCTCATGTAGCCGGGGGTGCCGACCACCGCCCCGCCCATCGTGATCGAGTCGTCTCCGGACGGCGCTCCCGACGACGGCGGGGGGCTCGGCCCGGGCGCGGCCCCGGCGCCCGGGCGCTTCTCGCGCAGCCCGAGCAGCCCGGGCGCCCGCTTCGCGAGGCCGAAGTCGAGCACCTTGACGAGTCCGCGCGGCGCGAGCATGACGTTGCCCGGCTTGAGATCGCGATGCACGATGCCGCGCTCGTGCGCCACCTCGAGCGCCTCG
>JBGQIE010000086.1:0-11478 GCA_041498315.1 Candidatus Eiseniibacteriota bacterium | reverse complement strand
CGGATACCGCATCGTGGTGTCGGCGCCGGACGACGGCGCCACCGTGCGGATGCCGGCGACCGCACCCGACGTGATCGTGCTGGCGGCGCCCGCGGCGGAGTGCCGGGCGTGGGGAGTGCTCAGAGCGGCATCGCCTTCATCGGCGAGGCCCCGGGGGCGGACGAGGATCGGCTCGGCGAGCCGTTCGTGGGCCGCGCCGGCCAGCTGCTCGACAAGATCATCCAGGCGATGGACGACGCCAAGCTCATCCCGGGCGTGCCGCTGTCGCGCGCGACCGTGTTCATCGGTAACATCATCCACTGTCGGCCCCCGGAGAACCGCGTCCCGCTGCCGTTCGAGATCGAGCAGTCGTCGCCCTACCTGCGCCGCCAGCTCGAGGCGCTCAGGCCCCGCGTCATCTGCTGCCTCGGCAAGACCGCGGCGGAGTTCATGCTCGGGTCGAAAGGCTCGCTCGCGAGTATGCGTGGCAAGGTTTACCGTCAGGCGGGCGCCAAGCTGATCGTGACGTACCATCCCGCGGCGTGCCTCAGGAACCCCGAGTACAAGCGCCCGGTATGGGAGGACATGCAGTTTATGGCGCGCGAGTACCTCTCGGACTAATTCGAATCAGGTCGGATCGGGCGGACGGCGGCCTGCCGTTCCGCGGCGTGGAGCACCCATGGAAGGACACATCATGACGAACACCCTTTCGGGCCCCGCCGGAACCCCCCGCGAAGCGCTCACCAACCCCGGGTACGCCCCGCCCCAGGCGCTCGACGCCGAGCGCGCGGTGCTCGCGGCCCTGCTCCTCGACCGCGACGCGGTCGGCCTCGCGATCGAGCTGCTCGACGTGGGCTCGTTCTACCGCGTCGCCCATCAGAAGATCTACGACGCCATCGTCGTGCTCTACAACCGCAACGAGCGCGCCGATCTGGTCACGCTCGCCGAGGAGCTGCGCAAGCGCGGCGACCTCGAGGCGATCGGCGGGCCGCCCGCGATCTCGCAGATCCTCGAGTACGCGACCACGGCCGCGAACCTCGAGCAGCACCTGCGCCTGATCCGCTCGAAGGCGATCCTGCGCGACCTCATCAAGGCCACCGGCGAAATCCAGCAGGAGGCCTACGCCGGCGCCGACGACACCCACGAGATCCTCGACCGCGCCGAGGAGCGCATCTTCGCGATCACCGACGAGCGCATCCGCGAGGGCTTCCACCACATCCGCGACCTGCTCAAGCCCGCCTTCGAGCACATCGAGGCGCTCTCGAAGCGCAACGAGCGCATCACCGGCGTGCCCTCGGGCTACGACGATCTCGACAACCTGACCGCGGGCTTCCAGAACAGCGACCTCATCATCATCGCCGGCCGCCCCGCGATGGGGAAGACGAGCTGCGCCATGAACATCGCCGAGAACGCGGCGATCAAGGCGCGCGTGCCGGTCGGGATCTTCTCGCTGGAAATGAGCAAGGATCAGCTGGTCCAGCGCCTGCTGTGCTCGCAGGGCGGCGTCGCCCTGCACCGGGTGCGCAGCGGCCAGCTCTCGCACGAGGACTGGCCGCGGCTCACGACCGCGGCCGGGCTGCTGACCCGGGCGCCGATCATGATCGACGACTCGGCCACGCTCTCGCTCATGGAGATCCGGGCCAAGTGCCGGCGGCTCAAGGCCGAGAAGCAGCTCGGGCTGGTCGTCATCGACTACCTGCAGCTCATCCGCCCTGGCCACGGCGCCGAGAACCGCGTCCAGGAGATCGGACAGATCACGCGCGGCCTCAAGGCGCTGGCCAAGGAGCTCAACCTGCCGGTGATCGCGCTCTCCCAGCTCTCGCGCGCGGTCGAGACCCGCGACAAGAGCGGGCGCCCGCAGCTCTCGGACCTGAGAGAATCAGGGTGTCTGACTGCCGATACTCGAATTCTCCGCGCCGACACGGGCGCCGAAGTCACGATGGGCGAGCTGCTCGAGAGCGGCGAGCGGAATATCCCGGTCTGGACGCTCGATGACGATCTCCGCCTTGCCCGCGGCACGATGACCCACGTATTCCCGAGTGGCATCAAACCGGTCTTCGAGCTGAAGCTCGCCTCGGGCCTGACCGTCAAGGCTAGCGCGAACCACCCCTTCTATACCCTCGACGGCTGGAAACCGCTCGCGCAATTGAGCGAAGGGACGCGGCTAGCGGTGCCCCGCAGGATGCCCGCGCCACGGTCGACGGTCGCTTGGCCGGAGGCTGAAGTCATCATGCTCGCGCACCTGCTTGGTGACGGTTGCTTCGCCTCACGCCAACCCGTTCATTACACGAGCGCAGACCCCGCGAATCTCGAGGCCGTCGAACGGGCCGCCGCCCACTTCGGCATCACGCCACGTCGTGTGCCTCAGCAGACCTGGAGCCACGTCTATCTGCCGTCGCCCTACCGGCTGACTCATGGGAAGCGCAATCCCATTCAGGCGTGGCTGGCTCGTTTTGGACTGGACGGCCGTCGCAGCTACGAGAAGTTCATTCCACGCGAGGTTGCCGGGCTCTCGGACACACAGATTGCGTTGCTCCTTCGCCATCTCTGGGCGACCGATGGTTGTGTCCACCTGGGAGCCGACGATCGGCAGGCGCGGATCTACTACGCGTCGACGAGCGCGGAGCTCATCCATGATATTCGCCACCTGTTGCTCCGATTCGGCGTCCTCGCGCGGGTCAAGGTGAGCACGAAGGCGGACTATCGGCCCGGCTATCAGCTTCACCTCTATGGTGCGGAGAATCAGCTCCGCTTCCTTGAACTCGTCGGCGTCCACGGAGCCCGAGGTGAGCGCATTCCGCGCATCACGGCGCACCTCCGGTCACTGGTCGGCAACACCAACGTCGACACGGTCCCCGTCGAGGTCTGGTCCCGTGTGAGGGTTGGGATGCGCGAGCGGGGCGTCACTGTGCGCGCATTGGCGGCGGGGCTGGAGATGGCCTACTGCGGCAGCACGATGTACAAGCACGCCCCGAGTCGCGGTCGGCTTTCCCACGTGGCTGCTCTGGTCGCGGACCCGGAGCTCCAGCGGATGGCCTGCTCGGACGTGTTCTGGGACACGATCGTGAGCATCAGGCCGCTCGGCGAGCAGCCGGTCTTCGACGCCACCGTGCCCGGGACGCACAACTTCATCGCCAACGGCATCTTCGCGCACAACAGCATCGAGCAGGATGCGGACGTCGTCATGTTCGTGTACCGCGAGGAGGTGTACAAGCCCGACACCGCCGAGAAGGGCAAGGCCCTCATCCTGGTGGCCAAGCAGCGCAACGGCCCGACCGGCGACATTCCGCTCACCTTCCTTCGCGAGAGCACGAAGTTCGTGCCCTACACGCCGGTCATGGCGGGCGAGACCGAGGCGTCGTTCTAGCCCATGGCGAGCCCGGCCGGCGAGGGTCTGGCCGCCCGCGGCGCCGGGTTGATCGGCGCGCGCATCGGCGACGGGTTCAGCGGGATCGGCCGCGTCGCGCTGCTGGTCGTCGAGATGCTGCGCGCGACGGCGCGCCAGCTGCCGTCGCTGCGGCTCGTGGTCCAGCAGATGCAGGCGATCGGCGTGGACTCGCTGTGGCTCGTCATCGTCGTCAGCATCTTCACCGGGGCGGTCGCGGCGGTCCAGGCCGCCTACCAGTTCTCGAACGTCGTGCCGCTGCGCTACATCGGCTCGGTCATCCTGCGCTCGGTCGTCATCGAGCTGGGCCCGGTGCTCACCGCGCTGGTCGTGGGTGGGCGCGTGGGCGCCTCGATCGCCGCCGAGCTGGGCACCATGAAGGTGACCGAGCAGATCGACGCGCTGCGCGCCATGGGCATCGACCCGGTGCGCTTCCTGGTCGTGCCGCGCGTGGTCGCGGCGATCATCATGCTGCCCATCATCACGATCTACGCCGATGCGATCGCGGTGTTCGGCGGCTACGTCGTGGCGGTGGTCTCGATCGGCGTGAGCAGCCACACCTTCATCACCGCGATCAAGGATTTCTTCTACATCCGTGACGTGCTCTCGGGCCTCATCAAGGCGGTGTTCTTCGGCGGCATCATCGGGACGATGGGCTGCTACAGTGGCTTCCAGACCGAGGGCGGGGCCGAAGGGGTGGGGCGCGCGACCACGAGCGCGGTGGTGTCGTCGTGCGTCATGGTCCTGGTGCTCGACTACCTGCTCGCCAACTTCCTGTTCCAGATCATCTTCGCCAAGAAATGATCGAGATCCGCGGTCTCAAGAAGCGCCTGGGGCGCAGGCAGGTGCTGGACGGGCTCGACCTCGACGTGAGCAAGGGGGAGACCCTGGTCGTGCTGGGCCCGAGCGGCACCGGCAAGAGCGTGCTGCTCAAGCACATCATCGGGCTCATGAGTCCGGATGAAGGATCGATCAAGGTGGATGGCGAGGAGATCGTGGGCATGAACGAACGGGAGCTCGACCGGGTCCGGCTCAAGTTCGGGATGCTGTTCCAGGGCAGCGCGCTGTTCGACTCGATGACGGTGGGGGAGAACGTGGGGCTGTCGCTCGCCGAGCACACCAAGCTGCCGCGCGCCGAGATCCGCCGCCGGGTCGCGGACCGGCTCGAGTGGGTGGGGCTCAACGACGCCGAGCCCATGCATCCGGCTTCGCTCTCGGGCGGCATGAAAAAGCGGGTGGGACTGGCGCGCGCGATGGCGATGGATCCGGCGATCATCCTCTACGACGAGCCGACGACCGGCCTCGATCCGATCACGGGCGACGTCATCAACACGCTGATCCGCGCGATGCAGCACCGGCTCGGGGTCACCTCGGTGGTCGTCACGCACGACCTCATGAGCGCCTACAAGGTGGGGGACCGGCTGGCGATGATCTACCAGGGCCGGGTGGTGTTCACGGGCACGCCCGACGAGGTGCGCCACACCGACCACGCGATGGTCCGCCAGTTCATCGAGGGCTCGAGCGTGGGCCCGATCCAGCCGGTGTGAGCGGGGGAAGCGCATGAATCGTGGCACGGAGATCCGGGTCGGCCTGACGGTGGTGCTGGGGCTGGCGATCCTGATCGTCGGCATCATGAGTCTCAGCAACTACTCGAAGACCCGCACGATGCGCATCTGGCACGTGCGCTTCCCGCAGACCGGCGGGCTGGGCGCGGGCGACGAGGTGCAGGTCAACGGCATGCGCAAGGGCGCGGTGCGCACGATGTCGCTCCATGGCGACGGGGTCATCATCGATCTCGGGCTGTCGCGCGAGATCCAGCTCACGCGCGCCTGCCGGGTCGCGATCCGCAACCACGGCCTGATGGGAGAGAAGGTCATCGCCGTGGATCTGCGCATCGGGGGCGAGGCCTACAGCACGCGCGACACGATCCCGGGCGAGTTCGAGCAGGGCATGCCCGAGGTCATGGCGAGCCTGGGCGTGGCGGTCAACGGCATCAAGTCGCTGGCGGTCGAGCTCGACAGCCTGGCCTCGTCGGTGGGCGCCGGTGGTATGGTGTCGACGTTGCAGAACGTTCGTCGCACCAGCGAGCAGCTGCGGCTCGCGGTCGAGGAGAACCGCGCGGATCTCCACGCGACGGTCCAGAACTTTGCCGCCACGGCGCGCACCACGCGCGCCATCACCTCGGAGCGCGAGGCGCAGATCAAGAAGACGCTCGATCATTTCGCCACCGCGGCGGAGCACCTCGACCGGCTCTCGGGCCGGCTCGACTCGCTGCGCAGCTCGCTCCAGAGCGTGGCGACCAAGCTCGACAAGGGCCAGGGCTCCCTGGGACGCATGGTCAACGACGACCAGCTCTACACCGACCTGGCGACCTCGGCCAAGTCGCTGCGCGTCCTGATCGAGGACCTGCGCCAGAATCCGCACAAGTACTTCAAGTTCTCGGTGTTCAAATGACCCGCGCCGCGACCCGGGCCGCGAAGTCCCACTTCTTCTGCTCGGCCTGCGGGAACGAGGAGTCGCGCTGGTTCGGGCGCTGCCCTTCGTGCGGGGCGTGGAACACCGCCGCCGAGGCGCCGGCCTCGCCCGCCGCGGGCGGGGGCGCGAAGGGTGCCAAAGCGACGCGCGCGCGCTGGGCGCCCCGCGACGGCACCGGCCGTCCGCCGGGTCCGCGCCCGCTCGCCGAGGTCCAGGTCCACGGCGCCGAGCGGCTGCCCACCGGGCTCGGCGAGTTCGACCGGGTGCTGGGCGGCGGCATGATGACGGGCTCGATCGTGCTGGTGGGCGGTGATCCCGGGATCGGGAAGAGCACGCTCATGCTCCAGCTCGCGGGCTCGCTCGCGGCCGCGGGCCGCAAGGTGCTCTACGTCTCGGGCGAGGAGAGCGAGGAGCAGGTGCGGCTGCGCGCCGCGCGGCTCGGCCCGGTGCCCGATGCGCTCCTGGTGCTCACCGAGACCGATCTCGAGCTGGTGCTCGAGGCCGCGACCGCGGTGGTACCCGAGGCGGTCGTCATCGATTCGATCCAGACGCTGTCGCGCGCCGACCTCGAGGGCGGCCCGGGCACCGTGACCCAGGTGCGCGAGTGCGCGCTCGCGCTGCTCCACTTCGCCAAGGGCTCGAAGGCCGTGGTGTTCCTGGTCGGCCACGTCACCAAGGAGGGCTCGATCGCGGGCCCGCGCGTGCTCGAGCACATGGTGGACGCGGTGCTCTACCTCGAGGGGGAGCGCTACCAGCACTATCGCGTGCTGCGGGCGGCCAAGAACCGCTTTGGCTCGACCAACGAGCTCGGGGTCTACGAGATGCTCGAAGGCGGGCTGCGCGAGGTCGCGAACCCGAGCGAGGCGTTCCTGTCGCACGGGGCCGGGCAGCGCATGGAGCCGGGCTCGGCGGTGGTCGCGAGCATCGAGGGCTCGCGCCCGCTGCTCATCGAGGTGCAGGCCCTGGTCGCGACCTCGTTCTACGGCACCCCGCAGCGCGTGACCAGCGGCTACGACGCCCGCCGGCTCGCGGTGCTGCTCGCGGTGCTCGAGCGCCGTGTGGGCCTCAGGCTCGGGCGCCACGACGTGTTCGTGACGGTGACGGGCGGGCTGTCGCTCGACGAGCCGGGCACCGACCTGGGGGTGGCGCTCGCGATCGCCTCGTCGTTCCTGAGCCGCCCGGTGCTCCCGGGGACTCTCGCGCTCGGCGAGGTCAGCCTCTCCGGCGAGCTGCGCCGCGTCGCGCGCGTCGAGGCGCGGGTGCGCGAGGCGGCCCAGCTCGGGTTCCGGCGCGCGGGGGTCCCGGCGATGCAGGCCGAGGACGCACGGCTGCCGGGAGCCGCGGGGGCCGCCTTCGAGATCGTCCCGCTCGCCACCCTGCGCGAGGGAATCGAGAAGCTGCTGGGCGAGAAGGTCGCGACCCGGCGGGCGGCGGTCGAGACCGCGGGCGGGGGCGGGCGATGAGCGTCGGCGCCATCCTGCTCGCCGGGGGCACGGGCAAGCGCCTGGGCCTCGACCTCGAGAAGCCGCTGGTGCCGCTCGTCGGCCGGCCGCTGTTCGCCTGGAGCCTCGAGGCACTCGAGCGCTGCAATGCGGTCCAGGGGATCGTGGTCGTGGGCCCGCCGGGCAAGCTCCACGAGATGCTGTCGACCTGCGGGTTCGCCGCGGTCAAAGTGGTGGCGTGGGTGGACGGCGGGCGCGAGCGCCGCGATTCGGTGGCCAACGGGCTCAAGGCCCTGCCGCCGGAATACGACGTGATCGCGGTGCACGACTGCGCGCGGGTGCTCGTGACCCCCACGCTGATCGCGCGCGTGGTCGCCGACGCCGTGGCGAACGGGGCCTCGATCGCGGCGATTCCGCTCGAGGACACGCTCAAGCGCGGCACGATCCACCGCATCGACGCCACCGTGCCGCGCACCGGGCTGTGGCGTGCCCAGACCCCGCAGGTGTTCCGCCGCGACTGGCTCGAGCAGGCCCACACCATTCCCAGGAGCGGGGCGACCGACGATGCGATGATGGTCGAGGCGTGCGGCCACCAGGTGCGCATCACCGAGGGCGACTCGTTGAACTTCAAGGTCACGACCCCGCACGACCTGGCGCTTGCGGGCGCGTGGCTCACCGCCCGCGCCGGGTGAGCGGGGCCGTGACCGCGCGCGCCGGCATCGGCTACGACGTCCACCGCAGCGTCGAGGGCCGTCCGCTGGTCCTGGGCGGGGTGCGCTTCGAGAGCCCGTGGGGCCTCGCCGGCCATAGCGACGCCGACGTGCTGTGCCACGCGATCGGCGACGCGCTGCTGGGGGCGGCCTCCCTCGGGGACCTGGGCGAGCACTTTCCGCCCGGCGATCCCAGGTGGAAGGACGCCTCGAGCCTCGACCTGCTGGCCCGCATCGCGGCGCTGCTGCGCGGGCGCGGGGCGCGCATCGTGAACGTGGACGCGATGGTGGTGGCCGAGGCGCCCCAGCTGGCGCCGGCGCGCGCGGCGATGCTCGCGAACCTCGCCCGCGCGCTGGGGATCGACCCCACGCAGGTGTCGGTCAAGGCGACCACGAACGAGGGCCTGGGGGCGATCGGGCGCGGCGAGGGCATCGCGGCCTGGGCGGTCGCGATGGTCGAGACCGCATGAGCGTGCGGGTGCGCTTCGCCCCGAGCCCCACCGGCTGGCTCCACGTCGGCGGGGCGAGGACCGCGTACTTCAACTGGCTCTACGCGCGCCAGCACCGCGGGCAGCTCGTGCTGCGCATCGAGGACACCGACGTCGAACGCTCGAGCGACGATGCCGAGCGCGGCGTGCTCGAGGACCTGGCCTGGCTCGGACTCGACCACGACGAGGGTCCCGGGTCTGCCGGGCCCCACGGGCCGTATCGCCAGAGCGAGCGCCTGCCCCTCTATCGCCGGCGCGCCGACGAGCTGCTCGAGCGCGGGCTGGTCTACCCGTGCTTCTGCACCGACGCCGACCTCGAGCGGCGCCGCCAGGCGGCGCTGGCGACCGGCCGGCCGCCGCACTACGACGGGCGTTGCCGCGCGCTCACCGTCGCGGAGCGCGAGCGGCGGCTCGGCGCGCGCGAGCCCTACAGCCTGCGCTTCGCGGTCGCGGGGCTCGAGTGGGTGCTCGAAGACCTGGTGCGCGGCAGGGTGCGCTTTCCGGCCGGGGTGGTGGGCGATTTCGTCGTGCTGCGCTCGAGCGGGCTTCCGACCTACAACTTCGCGTGCGTCGTGGACGACGCCGGGATGGAGATCAGCCACGTCATTCGCGCCGAGGAGCACCTCGCCAACACGCCGCGCCAGCTCATGCTCTACGCGGCATTCGACTGGACACCGCCGCGCTTCGCCCACGTGCCGCTCATCCTCAACCGCGACCGCACCAAGATGAGCAAGCGCTCGGGCGAGGCCGCGGTGGCGGTGGGGGACTACCGGCGCGCGGGTGTGGTGCCCGAAGCCCTGCTGAGCTATCTCGCGCTGCTCGGGTTCCATCCCGGCGACGACCGCGAGATCCTCACCCGGGCCGAGCTGCTCGAGGCGTTCTCGCTCGAGCGCGTGGGCCGGAGCGGCTCGGTCTTCGATCCCGACAAGCTGCGCTGGGTCAACGCGCACTACCTTCACCACGCGAGCGGGGCGGACCTGCTGCGCTGGGGGGCCGGCTTCCTGCCCGCGGCCGCCCGAGGGCTCGCCGCGGCGGACCAGATCCGGCTGCTCGAGGCGGTGCGCGGCAACCTGGCCACCCTGGCCGATCTTCCCGGCGAGCTGGCACCCATGCTGGGCGAGGAGACGGCCCCGGACGAGGAGGCCCGGGCCGTGCTCGGGGCCCCACGAAGCCGCGAGATCTGCGCGGCTCTGGCCGATAACCTGGAGCGGCTTGCGGACTGGAGCGCGGAGGCGGTTAAATCCGCCCTCCTCGCCGAGGGCAAGCGCTTGGGAATCAAGGGCCGGGAGCTGTTCCAGCCGGTGCGGGCGGCGCTCACGGGGCGAGTCCACGGGCCTGAGCTGCCGGTCGTGGCCGGGACGCTGGGCCGCGAGCGCTGCATCGCGCGCCTGCGGGCGGCCGCGCGTTGAGTCCGCCGCATCGAGGAGGATCGGGCATGAAGGTGGCGTTGCTCATGGGGGGGCGCTCGTCCGAGCGCGAGATCTCGCTGCGGACTGGGCGCGGCATCGCCCAGGCGCTTCGCAACCTCGGGCACGAAGTGCTGGCGGTGGACGCGGCCAACGGCCGCCTGCTGCCCTCGGGCGAGGAGGAGACGGCCGCGCTGCCGGCCGAGGAGGTGCGCCACCTGCCGTCCTCCGCGACCAGCGCCATCGCCCAGGCCGACGCCGTCAACCAGGCCGAGGTGGTCCTGATCGCGCTCCACGGCGGGGCGGGCGAGGACGGCACGATCCAGGCCCTGCTCGAGCTCGCGGGCAAGCCCTACACCGGCTCGGGCGTGCTGGCGAGCGCCCTGGCGATGAACAAGGCGATGGCCAAGCGCATCTTCGAGCACGAGGGCATCCCGACGCCGAAGTGGAAGCTGGTGCGCGCGGGCGATTCACTGCGCACCGTGGACGCCACCGCCCTCGGGGGCTATCCGCTGGTCGTCAAGCCCAACGCCGAGGGCTCGACGGTCGGGCTCACGATCGTGACCGAGCCCAAGGACCTGCCCGAGGCCCTGGCCCTCGCGGGCCGCTACGGCCCCGAGGTCATGATCGAGCAGTTCGTGCCGGGGCGCGAGTTGACCGTCGCGGTGCTGGGCGATCAGGCGCTGCCGATCGTGGAGATCCGGCCCCAGGGCGGACACTACGACTACGAATCGAAGTACACCGCCGGCCGGAGCGAGTATTTCTGCCCCGCCGATCTGCCCGAGCCGCTGGCGGCCCGCATCCGCGAGCTGGGCCTGCGCGCGGCCCGCGCGCTGGGCTGCCGCGGCGTCTCGCGCGCCGACGTGCGCCTGAACCCGAAAAACGAGCCGTTTTTGCTCGAGGTCAACACCATCCCGGGCATGACCCCGACCAGCCTCGTGCCGATGGCGGCAAAGGCGGCGGGCATGTCCTATGATGCGCTGGTATCGCGCATGCTCGAGCTCGCCATCGCCGACTGGCGACGCCGCGCCAACCGTCCTCCGCACCAGGAGCCTACACCCGCATGAGTCCGCGTACCGGAACCCGCACCCGCCGCTCCGCCTCCCGCGCCGCCTCCACGGACGGCGCCCGCGCCAACGGCCGCCCGCGCTCGGCCGAGTTGAGCACCGCGTTTCTCAAGCAGCTCGTCGAAGCCCACGGCGCGCCCGGGTCCGAGCGCGCGGTCGCGACCGTGCTCGAGCGTCACCTCGGGGGCGTGGGGCCGATCTCCCGCGACCGCCTCGGCAGCTTCGTGTGCGAGAAGAAGGGCACGGGCAAGGGCCCGCGCATCATGCTCGCCGGGCACCTCGACGAGGTGGGCTTCATGGTGAAGACCGTCACCAAGGAGGGCTTCATCAAGTTCCTGCCGCTCGGCGGCTGGTGGGGCCATGTCGTGCTCGCCCAGCGGCTCGTCATCCGCACCCGCCGCGGCGACGTGTTGGGCGTCGTGGGATCCAAGCCGCCCCACGAGCTCAAGGACGAGGACCGCAAGCGCGTGCTCGAGATCCGGGAGATGTACATCGACGTGGGCGCGGCCTCGGACTTCGACGTCCG
>JBGQIE010000085.1:0-11603 GCA_041498315.1 Candidatus Eiseniibacteriota bacterium | reverse complement strand
TTGTCGAACACCGCGCTCCACGTGGTGCCGAGGTTCGTGCTCTTGAACAGGCCGCCGGTCCCGGTCGCGGCGTAGAACGTGGCCGTGCGCTTCTCGACCACCGCGAAGTCCGAGATGCGCCCGCCCATGTTGGCGGGGCCCACCGAGCGCCAGCTCAGATCGCGGAACAGCCCGGGTTCGAGCGCGAGCGCCGGCTCGGACGCGGACGATCGGGCGGCGGCGGGACTGCCCGATGCGGGCAGGCCGGCGAGGAGCACGGCGAGCAGGCCGAGGTGAAACGCGGAAAGCCGGCGGGGCGGCGCGAAGCGTACGGGGAGCGTCATCGCAGGGTCTCCAGGGCGTGGGTCGAACACCGCAATGACGATAGCATGCGCGCGGGGTACGAAGGCCGACGGGGCTCCCGCGTCGCCACGGAAGCCCCGTTCCATCGGACCGGCGCGGCAGGGACTCGAGCCCCGGCCGCCGGCGCTCATCGGCGCTCTACTTCACGTCGAGCAGCTCGACCTCGAAGATCAGCGTCGCGTTGGGCGGGATGGGACCCTGGCCGCGCGGCCCGTAGCCCAGATCGGAAGGAATCGTGAGCCGGCGCTTGCCGTGCACGCGCATGCCCTTGACGCCTTCGTCCCAGCCGCGGATGACCTGACCCTGGCCCAGCACGAAGTCGAACGGCTGCCCGCGATCCACCGAGCTGTCGAATTTCGTATTGTCGGTGAGCCACCCCGTGTAGTGGACCGAGATCCGCTTGCCCGGCTCCGCGACCGCGCCGTCCCCGAGCACCAGGTCCTGGTACTTGAGACCCGAGGGGGTCGTGACCTCCGCCGCCGCGCCTGCCTGAGTGCCGCTCATGGTCGCTCCTGGGGGTTCCGTCGCGGGCGTGGTGCCCTGGGACTGTGCCGCGGCGGAGGCTCCGCTCGAGGCGCTGCCCTTGCTGGCCGCATTCTTGTCCTGGCATCCGGCCAGCGCGATCAAGGTGATCATGGCCAGCGCGATGCTGCTCCTGCTCATGGGTGTGCTCCTTTCCTGTCGTGGGGCGCGTTTCACGGCGGCGATCACTTGATGATCACCTCTTTGTTCATGAGTTTGAGGATCACGATGACCAGGATGACGATGACCAGCACGGCGATGATGGCGCCGGCCGCGTCGCCGCCGCTCGGCAGCCCCCGGCTGGCGGTCGCGAGCGTGTGGAGGTCCCGGTCATCGAGCGAGGCGAGGCGGGCCTGGACCTGGCGCGGGGCGATCCCGTAGTCGGCGAGCTTCCGGGCCACGATCCGGTTCTCGAGCGCGCGCTGGACCGCCACGAGGTCGGCCTCGCGGGCGGAGGCGGTCGCGGAGACGGCCGTGGGCTGCGAGGGCGCGAGGCCCGCTGCGGCCGGTGCGACGTCGAGCCCGCACCCGTAGACCAGCATCACGAGCGCGGTCCAGGAGCGAAGCGGGCGGGGAAAGAGGCGCATGAGTTTCCTCCCTGAAATGATCACGATCCTTCTTGATCGTGATGCGCGGGCCGCACCCCCGATCGGGCGCGACATTAGCGCCCCACCCTGTCGCAGCGCAAGAACCCGGCCGCCCCGGGCGGCCCGCCGCCGGGCCTCCGGCCGGGGGCGGATCGCGCTGCGGCCCCGCGGGTTGGCCCGCCCGCTCGGCCGGCTTTTTCCCCTCCAGCCCACCCCGGTTCCGGCCGAAAACCATCAGGAATCCGGATCGCCGGGACGCACTCCTCAAGCGCCTCGCGGCCGCAGGCCTCACTCGTTCGCTGGAGAACCTCAGTGCTGCCGACCAATCGGGTCGTGGCCCACTTCACGGATGGACGGGTGGTCAAGGGCACCACCCAGGATTTCTTCCCCAACCGCCCGATCTTCCGCGTCCTTCCGGTGGGCGCCGCGAAGGAGACCGAGATCCAGTGCCGTCAGCTCAAGGCGGTGTTCTTCGTCAAGGACCTCAACGGGGACGAGAACCGCCGGGACCTGCGCGGCTTCCTCGAAAGCCCCTCCGAGACGACGAAGGGCAAGAAGATCGCCGTGAAGTTCAAGGACGGCGAGTTCCTGTGCGGATACTCGCTGTCCTATTCACCCGAGCGGGTCGGCTTCTTCCTCTTCCCCGCCGATCCGGGCAGTAATAATTTGCGCATCTACGTCATGAGCTACGCCGCGACCGAGATTCGGGCGGCGGCGGCGGCCGAGTTGATGGCGCGCACGATGCTCAACAAAGAGGCGGCCTGACCCCTGGTTACGCCGGCCCCAGGCGGCACGACGGTTTGCGGATTCCGCGCCACTCGTCTACGGTGCGGGCGCACGGCTTCAGCCCTTAGGCCCACGCCCGGGAGCCCCATGACCTCGTTCAAGCATCGCCTGCACCGCAAGCGCGCCAAGCAGTCCGCCCGCAAGAAGGCCGACAAGCGGCGCGCCGCCAAGAAGGGCGCGCGCCGGCGCTAGGCAGGCGTCGTCACCGCGACGCCGTCGTGGGGCCGGCGGCCCTGAGCCAGGTGACGTAGGCCCACAGCGCGTCGAGGTCGCCGGGCTCGAGGTGAGCCTCGTAGGCCGGCATCTTGAGCACCGCGCGGCGCAGGAACCAGCGCGCGGCCGGATTTCCCTCGAAGCGCCGCGTCACCCCCCGCTTGACCCACTCGTCGAACTCCGCGCGGCCATTCACCAGCTCGGGAAAGTCGGGCCCGTCCCAGGGCGGAACGAATCCGCGCAGCGATCCCGGATTGGGCCGCGCGAGCCGGCCGCCGGGCCCGTGGCAGCCCACGCACCCGAGCTTGCCCGCGCGCTCCAGGCCGCGGCTCGCGAGCGAATCGCTCTCGGCGGGCGCCGGTGTGCCCGACAGGACCTCGACGAAGGCGACCAGGTCGTCGATCTCGCGGCGGCCGAGCCGGCTGCCGAAGGCCGGCATGCGCAGCGTGCCGCGTTCGCGCTCCCGCCGCCAGGTCTCGCTCGCGCGCTTCGCGGGGGTCGAGCCGTCGTGGATCCAGGCGCGGATCTCGTCCGCCGACTTGGCGTACATCATGACGTCGCTCCCGAAGCCGGGAACCGCGCGGTCGAGGCGTCCGGGGTTGGCGTTACCGCGCGCGCCCTCGGGGCCGTGGCAGGAAAAGCAGCCGGTGCGCTCGGCGAGGCGCCGCCCGCGCTCGGCGGGCGGCAGGCCCGGTCCGAGCGCCGTGCACGCCGGGACCAGGGCGGCGAGCGCCACGATCAGGACCGGGACTCTCGGCATCGCGGGGACAGCAAAGCGCGTGGGCGACCGAAGTCCTCCCACGCGCCGCCGGAATCCGACTACTTGGCCGCGCTCGCGGCGAGCTTGGCGTCGGTGACGTCGATCGCCTTCACGCCGTTGCGCTCGTCCACCGTGCCCGTGACCTCGACCATCTGGCCCGCCATGTCCTTGAGCTTGTTGTAGGCGTCAGGATTGTCGTGGTTCAGGGTGATGAGGTAGAGGACCTTGCCCGACAGCAGGCCCATGGGCATGCCGTTCGCGATGCACTTCGTGGCGCATTCCTTGTGCTTCTCGCCCATCGCGCCGTGGCCGATGTAGCAGCCGGTGTCCACGAGCTCGCCCTTGAGGGTCGTGGGCTTCTTCTCGGCCTTCATCTCGGACTTCTCGGCCGACAGCGCATTGACCGCGAACAGCACGGCCACGGTCAACAGTACGACACTCAGCGCACGCTTCATGCGGTGGGTCCTCCTCTGGAGTGGGAACTGGAGCGAAAGGGAACGGCGGTCGGTTGGATGCGCCCGTGAGGCGCGGCGATGCCACAAGGCTCGCTCCCGACCGGCCAGCCCTCAAGAGATACCACAGCCCGGAGCAGGCGCTCGCAGGCTTGACGGGTCCCTGACAGCGTGAAGCCGGGCCGCGGCGCGCGGCTAGCTCAAGTCGAGGTACTTGAGATCGATCGGACCGAAGAGCCCGCCGCCCTGGCCCCCGAACAGATCCTGGCCGCGGCGCAGCGCCTCGGAGGGCACGTCGACGACCGGCAGGCCGAGCTGCTCGGTCGCCGCCGTCTTGGGGGTGGTCGGCAGCGCGAAGCGTTCGCTCGCCAGGTAGTCCTCGAACTCGTCGAGCGTCCAGGCGAACAGGGCGTCCACCTCCCACACCAGCCGCACCTCCTTGCCGCGCGTGAGGTCGGGCGGGTCGTCGGGCCGGGCGGGCTCGAGCACTCCGACCGCGCAGCAATCGCAGCCGAACCAGAACTCGGGCTCGCCCTTGAGCACCAGGTTCTCGCTGACCCGCGCCTCGCTCGGCGCGTCCTTCCACACGTTCGTGAGCAGCTCGCTGAGCGCGAACAGGTAGCGGAGCAGCGCGCGCGGGTCGTCGTTCGCGGCGCCATGCAGGCCCGACGCCATGACGCGCAGGTTGCGGATCGCCTCGAGCCGCACCCAGGGCGAGCGGCGGTTGCAGAGCGCGGTCAGGTTCTTGAGCGTGCCGTCGAGGCGCTCGCGCACCAGCGACAGCAGGTCGGCGAAGCTGGCATCCCCCTTCTCGAGGAACTCGACGGTGCGGCGCATCGCCTGGTTGAGCGGCAGGTAGGCCGCGCGCAGCGTGGCCCAGTCCTCGGTCAGCCGCTGTTTGGCGATGACATCCCAGTCCGGCATGGTCCCCTCGTTTCGGCCCCGCTTGCGATCGGTGCTGCCTGCGGGGCGAGTATAGCCAAGCGCGCCGGCGGCGGTCCAACCCCGCGCTCAGGCGGGGTGGGCGGCGGGCGCCGGGATCTCGACGCGCGCGACCGCGCCCGAATCACTCGAGCTGCGCGCCGCATCGAGCGCGCTCTGCACCGCGACCGCGTCGCCGAAATCCGGCTCCATCGCCTGCTGGCCGCGGACCGCCCGGTAGAGCCGCTCGACCAGGGCCGCGAAGGGCGCCAGCAGCGCGGGGTCCCCCGCGCGCACCTCGAGCCGGTGCTCCGCCGGGATCGTGAGCTCCTCGGGCTCCGCGCCGGCGACGATCCGCCACAGCCGGTAGCCGGTCTCATCCCAGCGCAGCGTGGCCTCGCTGCCATGAATCTCGTAGCGCTCCCAGCGGTAGGGCGCGCACCCGCTCAGGTCCATGAGCCCGGTCGCGCCGCGTTCGAAGGTGTACTGGACCGTGCAGCCATCGTCGGCGGTCGCGATCCCCGCCTCGGCGCCGCTCCCGCGCCGCGGCTGATCGACGCGCACCGAGGCCAGCGCGCTCACCGGCTCGCCCAGGAACAGCCGCAGGCAGTCGGTATGGTGGGATCCCAGCGCCCCGAGGATCCCGCCGCCCCGCTCGCGCCGCGAGAGCCAGGTCATGCCGCGCGATTCGGGGCGGGCCCAGATCGGATAGCGGCCCAGGATCTCACCGCGCCGCGGCACGCCGATGTCGCCGCGCCGCGTCAGGGCGAGCGCGTAAGAGCGCGCCGGGAAGAAGCGGAACTCGTGGTTGATGCCCGCGACCCGCCCGAGGCTGGCCGCCCGGTCGCGCATCCCGGCCGCCTGATGGCGGTCGAGGGCGGTCGGCTTCTCGCACAGCACGTGGCAGCCGCTCTCGAGCGCCGCGAGCATCATCGGGTGGTGGAGGTCCACCGGGGTCGCGATGCTCACGAGGTCGGGCTTCGCCTCCTCGAGCATGCGGCGCCAGTCGGCCCAGGCGCCCGCGACGCCCAGCTCGTCCGCGACCCGGCGCGTCTTGGCGGCGTCGGAGCCCGCGATCCCCACCAGATCGAATCCGGGATGGCGCTGGAATCCAGGCGCCTGGACGAGCCGTGCGAACGAGGTGCCGATGAGGGCGACGCGGAATCGATCCATGCCTGACGCTCCGGTGAGGGTGGGGAATGGCCCGCGCGCGCAGGGTGACCGCTGGGCCGAATCGCGTCAACCTGTGTGCTATCCTGCGCGCCCGAGTCCCCCATCGCCCGCGCGCACGTCCACGCGCGCCGCGCCGCGTTCCGGAGGCACACCCATGCGCGACCCGCGCAACGCCCAGCTCGCCCGCGTCATCGTCCACAATTCCACCCAGCTCAAGTCCGGCGAGGCGGCGATGGTCGAGGCCTTCGACCTCGCCGACGGGCTGGTGCTCGACCTCATCGACGAGATCCAGCGGGCCCAGGCGATCCCGGTCGTCGTGCTGCGCGACAACGGGGTCAACCGCAGCCTCTACCGGGGCGCGAGCGAAGCCCAGTTCAAGCTCCAGTCCGAGCTCGAGCTGTTCCAGATGAAGCAGGTCCAGGCCTACATCGGCCTGCGCGGGGCCCGCAACATCTCGGAGCACGCCGACGTGCCGGGCGATCGCATGGCGCTCTACACCCGCCTGGTCGCCCAGCCCGTCCACCTCGACTACCGGGTCAACCACACGCGCTGGGTCGTGCTGCGCTACCCCACCCCCTCGATGGCTCAGCTCGCGGGCATGAGCACCGAGCAGTTCGAGGATCTCTACTACCGGGTGTGCACGCTCGACTACGGGCGCATGGCGGAGGCGATGAAGCCGCTCGAGCGCCGCATGCGCGCCACCGATCGGGTGCGGCTCAAGGGTCCGGGCACCGACCTGTCGTTCAGCATCAAGGGGATCGGCGCCATCCCCTGCGAGGGCCGGCGCAACCTGCCCGACGGCGAGTGCTTCACCGCCCCGGTGCGCGACTCGGTCAACGGCACCATCCGCTACAACACGCCCTCGCTCTACCTCGGGACCACGTACGACAGCCTCGCCTTCACCTTCGAGGGCGGACGCATCGTCCGGGCGACCGGCAACCCGCAGTCCAACCTCGACGCGCTGCTCGGCACCGATGAGGGGGCGCGCTACGTGGGCGAGTTCTCGCTGGGCTTCAATCCCTACATCCTGCAGCCCATGAAGGACACGCTGTTCGACGAGAAGATCGCCGGCTCCCTGCACTTCACCCCGGGCCAGGCCTACACGATCGCGGACAACGGCAACCGGTCCCAGATCCACTGGGACCTGGTCCTCATCCAGCGCCCCGAGTTCGGCGGCGGCGAGATCTGGTTCGACGACGAGCTGGTCCGCAAGGACGGCCGCTTCGTGACCCCCGAGCTCGAGGGCCTGAACCCCGAGGCCCTGATCGGGGCCGCGGCCGCCGGCGGCCGCTAGCGGCGGGGCGTGCGGCTCAGGGCGAGCCCGCCGGCCGCGTCAGCACGACCTTGATCGTGCGGGCGAACGACGGGGTGACGAAGCGCGCGAAGTAGAGACCGCGGCTCATCGGCGCCCCGCCCGCGTTCCGGCCGTCCCAGGCGATCACGGTGGCGCCCACCGGAAGGTCGCGGTCCGCCACGGTGCGCACCCGGCGGCCCATGAGGTCGAAGACGTCGAGGCGCACGTGGGCGGGGCGCGGCAGGTCGACGACGAACGAGGGCAGCTCGCCGTACACGCTGCGGTTGAGCCTGCGGATGCGCGGCAGCTTGTCGACCGGCACACCGTCTTCGGTCTCGCCCGAGGTCACCGCGGGCAGCGCGACCGTGAGCGGCGCTGCTGCCGGGCCCCCGGCCGCACTGACGATCAGCACCTGGGTGCCGGTCGTATCCCCCGAGGCGCGCCGGATGCGCGCGCTCCACTGGAGGCACGTGGTGTCCGCGACCAGCGGGACGGTCGCGGGCAGGCCGAGATCGCCGACCGCGATCACGGAATCGGTCATCGCCGACTGCCGCTCGGCCGCCGCGAGCGTCGCCTCGTGCCCGTTCCAGCCGCTCGCGACGATGCTGAGCGTGACGGTCTCGCCGCTCGAGGCGAGGCTCGAGCTCCACTGCAGGCGGTCCACGCTGAAGGGCCGCGGGGGGCGCGGCAAGACGCGCAGCAGTGGCGCCACCGCCGCCGGGTCGGTGGTCCGCAGCTCGAGATCGAGCGCGCTGGTCGTGTCGCCCGAGGGGCGGCGGATGCGCGCGCACCACGCGACGAGCGTGGTGTCGGCGGTGAGCGGCACGGCCGAGGGCAGCCCCAGGCTGTCGAGGACGACCGCGGCTTCTCCGCCCACCGCGAGGCGCTCGACGCCCTGGAGCGCGAGCGTGTGGCCGCTCCAATGGACTGCCGCTACGCGCAGCGTCACCGGATGGCCGCTCACGACGCTGTCCGCGCTCCAGCTCAGGCCGCGCACTTCGAGCGGGGGGGGCGGCGGGGGCGGTGGCAGGATGGTGATGGGCTTGGCCTCGGCGGTGAGATCAAACACGCGCAGCACCACGGATTCGGTGCCGATCGTGTCGCCCGCGGCGTGAAAGATGCGGGCGGGCCATTCGAAGAGGGTGGTGTCCGAGGTGAGCGGAAGCTGCGAGGGGATGCCCAGGCTGTCGATCGGGAAGGCGGCCTCGCCCCCGCCTGGGAGACGCTCGGCCGCCGTCAGGGAGACGCTGTGGTTGGCCCAGCCGGTCGCGACCACGCTCAGGGTGGCGTTCTGCCCCTCCTCGAGGGTGTCGGCGCTCCAGTTCAGGCTCTGGATGTGGAAGTTGCCGGGTTCGAAGAGCTGGAACGTCTCCGGGCCGGTCCAGGCCATCTTGTACATCTCGATCCGGTTGTAGTTGACGAACGCGAAGTAGTCGTTGAGCCCGTCCGCGAAGTACTCCGACGCGTACCAGGAGCCGGTGTCGTACCCGATCATGGTCGAGAGCCGGCGCAGGTTGGCCCAGTCGCCGGGCGGGCCGGTGGGGTTGGTGGTCGTGTAGTACGAGATCGGCTGGCCCGCGTTGACGGTGACGAACATGAACCACAGGTTGCCGTGTTTGAACAGGTGCGGTGACTCGATGATCGTGCTGTAGGAATAGATCTGATTCGTGAACCATAGCGGGAACTGATCGTGCCACTGCGTCAGGTCGCCGTCCGAGGCCGCGAGCCCCACGACCATCCCGGTGAGGTCCACGGACGCAAAGGTGGTGTAGTACATGAGCCAGCGGCCCGGCACCGCGGGATCCGGCATCACGAACGGGTCCCGGAATCCGTTGTTGTTGTTGGTCGTGTCGCACCAGGCCCAGGGCACGTCGCGGCAGGAGTAGATCGGGTCGTCGAGCCGGTTCCAGCTCATGAGATCGGTCGAGGTCGCCAGCCCGGTGCGCTGCTCCACGCCCGGGGCCCCGGGGCGCTCCGTGACGCCCGTGTAGAACATGTAGTACACGCCGTCGAGCTCGACGATGCTCGGCGCCCAGACGTGGAGGTTGTCCCAGTTGGTGTCGCGCACCGGGATCACGCCCGGGAGCTGGGACCAGGTGTACATGTCGGCGGAGACGGCATGGCCGAAGTCACGTTCCGTCAGGGGGCTCGCCTTGGTGATGTCGTGCCGGATGTAGAAGATGTGGAACCGGCCGTCCTTCTTGACGACCGTGAAGTCCTTGGGCCGGTAGGGCGGCTCGGCCAGCATCAGGGCGGCGTGGGCCGGCGCGGCCGCCAGCAGCAGGAGCGCCGCGGCGAGCAGTCGTCGGGAGCGTCCGAGTCGTGGGAGACGCAAGGCGAAGAGGCCCTCCTCGGAGCGCGCCGCAGCCTGGGGAAGCGCTGCGAGGGCCGCGGGTTGCGGAACGGAATACGATTATCGGGCGGGTTTGATAGGGTGTCAACGTCACCATGATCCAACTCCACGACCTCAAGTACGGCATCGGCGAGCGCGTGCTGTTCGACGGTCTCGACTGGGTGCTCTCCCCCGGCGATCGCTGCGCCCTGGTGGGGCCCAACGGGACCGGCAAAACCACGCTCATCCGCGTCATGCTGGGCGAGCTGCGGCCCGAGGCGGGCTCGCGCGTGCTGGCGCGCGGCAGCCGGCTCGGCTACCTGCCCCAGGAGGCCGCCGAGCGCTACGACGGCACGGTGCTCGAGCGCGCGATGGAGGCCCACCGGGCCGTGACCGAGATGCGCGTCGAGCTCGACGCCCTCCACCAGCGCCTGCAGGGCATCTCGCCCGAGGACCCCGCCCTCGAGCCCCTGCTCGAGCGCGCGGGCGAGATCCAGCACCACCTCGAGCTCAACGACGAGCATGCCCTCGAGCCCGAGGCGCGGCGCGTGCTGGCGGGCCTGGGCTTCGCGCGCGCGGACCAGGACCGTCCGCTCGCCGAGTTCAGCGGCGGCTGGCGCATGCGCGCCGCACTCGCGGCCCTGCTCCTCACCGATCCGACCCTGCTGTTCCTCGACGAGCCCACGAATCACCTCGACCTGCCGGCCATGGAGTGGCTCGAGGACTACCTCGAGGACTTCCACGGCGGCCTGGTCGTGGTCTCGCACGACCGCGTGTTCCTGGACCGGGTCGCGACCGAGGTGCGCGAGCTCGACCACGGCCGGCTCACGGACTATCCGATGACCTTCACGCGCTACCTCGAGGAGCGCGAGCGGCGCCGCGAGCAGATCGAGGCCCAGAACGTGCAGGTCGAAAAGCGCATCGCCGAGCTGTCGCGTTTCGTCGAGCGCTTCGGCGCCAAGAACACCAAGGCGAGCCAGGCGCAGAGCAAGCGCAAGATGATCGCGCGGCTCGAGCGCGAGCGCGTCGTCCTGCCGCGCCGGACCAAGAGCATTCGCTTCCACTTTCCCAGGCCGCCGCACGCCGGGCGCACGCTGGTCCGGCTCCAGGATGCCGCCTTCGCCTACGGCGAGCGCCCGGTGTTCTCGCACGCCAATCTCGAGATCGAGCGCGGGGACAAGGTGGCGATCGTGGGGGCGAACGGCGCCGGTAAGACCACGCTGCTGCGCGTCATCGCCGGGCAGCTCGCCCCGAACCGCGGCCGCCGCGAATCCATGGATCACACCCGGCTCGCCTACTTCGCCCAGCATGCCGCCGAGAGCCTCGACGGCACGGCGACCGTGCTCGGCGCGCTCGAGGACATCGCCCCGGCGGAGTGGCGTCCCCGGCTGCGCTCGCTGCTCGGCACCTTCCTGTTCAGCGGCGACGACGTGTTCAAGCCGGTGCGGGTGCTGTCGGGCGGCGAGCGCCAGCGTGTCGCCCTGGCGCGCACCCTGCTCGAGCCCGTCAACCTGCTCCTGCTCGACGAGCCCACCCACCATCTCGACCTGGCCGGCAAGGAGGTGCTCGAGGACGCGCTCGAGCAGTACCCGGGCGCGGTCGTGGTCGTGACCCACGACCGCTCGCTCATGGCGCGGCTCGCGACCCGCATCCTCGAGGTCAACGGCGGCCGCGTGACGCTCTACCCGGGCGGCTACGACGACTACGAGTCCGCGCGCCTGGCGCGCCAGGCCCCGCCCGCGGCACCGGCGACGCCGGCCGCCACACCCGGCCGCAAGCCCGCTGCGGCGCCGGTCCGCGCCGGCGCCGGCGGCCGGCGCCCGCGCGCCGCCGATCAGAAGCGCGTCAAGGAGGTCGCGCGCATCGAGCAGGACATCGAGACCCGCGAGGCCCGCATCGCCGAGCTCGGAGTCCAGCTCGCCGACCCCGAGGTCTATCACGACGGCCCGCGCGCGAAGGGGCTGGTGAGCGAGTACGAGCGCCTGCGCGCCGAGGTGGACTCGTTGTGGCAGCGCCTCGGGGAGCTGGGCTAGCCGCCGCGCCCGGCGATGAACGCGGCTAGGAGCCGGCTGCCACCAGGGCGCGCACCGCGAACGCGATGAGCAGTGCCCAGGTGAGGCTCGCCAGCGAGCCCACCAGGTAGTACTCGGCCAGCTCGCGGCTCCAACGCTCGCGCGCCTCGGGCAGCCGCAGCACCGCCTTGACTGCGATCACGAAGCCG
>JBGQIE010000084.1:0-11757 GCA_041498315.1 Candidatus Eiseniibacteriota bacterium | reverse complement strand
GGCGCTGCCGGTGCGGCTCGAGACCGCGCGATTGCCGTGCTTGGCGACCGCCACGCCGCACGAGGCGGTCACCAGTGCCACCGTGGTCGAGATGTTGAACGTGCCGGCGTTGTCGCCGCCGGTCCCGCAGGTGTCGAGCAGCGGCGAGCGCCGGGTGCGGATGGGCGGGACGCGCTGGCGCATCGCCTCGGCCATGCCCGCGACCTCGTCCGCGGTCTCGCCCTTCATGCGCAGGGCGACTGCCAGTGCGGCGATCTGGGCGGGCGTGGCCTCGCCCGCGAGCACCTGTTCCATGCTGGCGCGCGCCAGGTCGCGGGGCAGGGGCTCGTGCTGCACCGCGCGGCCGATCGCGGTCTGGATCACCGCGGCACCCCGCGCTGCTGGCGGCAGAGCGTGAGGAAATTCTCGATCAGCTTGAGGCCCGGGCGCGTGAGGACCGACTCGGGATGGAACTGCACCCCCCAGGTCTCGTGCTCGCGGTGCTTGAGCCCCATGATCTCCCCCTCCGGCGTCCACGCCACCAGCTCGAGGGCGGTGGGCAGCGACTCGCGCTCGACGATCAGCGAGTGGTAGCGCGTGGCCTCGAACGGATTGTCGAGCCCCGCGAACAGGCCCCGCCCGCGGTGCAGGATCGGGCTGGTCTTGCCGTGCATGAGGCGCTGGGCGCGCACCACCTTCCCGCCGTAGACCTCGGCGAGCGCCTGGTGCCCGAGGCACACCCCCAGCACCGGCACGCGCCCGGCGAGCTTCCGGATCGCGGCCTCCGAGATGCCGGCATCGCGCGGCTCGCCCGGTCCGGGAGAAATCAGGAGCCCCTCGGGCGACTTCGCCGCCAGCGCGTCGGCCGTGAGGGCGTCGTTGCGATACACCTCGACCGTCGCCCCCAGCGTCCCCAGGTACTGGACCAGGTTGTACGTGAACGAGTCGTAGTTGTCGATCACCGCGATCACGCCGGCTCCCCGCGCTCGGAGCGCTGCAGCGCGAGCCACAGCGCGCGGCCCTTGTTCATCGTCTCCTCCCACTCGCGCACCGGCTCGGAGTCGGCGACGATCCCCGCCCCCACGCCCCAGTGCGCCTTGCCGTCGGCGAACACCAGGGTGCGGATGGCGATGCACAGGTCGAGGTTGCCATGATAGTCGAAATGGCCGACCGCGCCCGCGTACACCCCGCGGCGCACCGGCTCGAGCTCCTCGATGATCTCCATGGCCCGCACCTTGGGCGCCCCCGAGACCGTCCCGGCCGGGAAGCAGGCGCGCACGATGTCGAGCGGCTCGAGCTTCGCCCGCCCGCGCCCGCGCACGTTCGAGACCAGGTGCATGACCTGGGAGTAGCGCTCGACCTTCATGTACTCGTTGGTCTCGACGGTGCCGTACTCGGACACCCGGCCCACGTCGTTGCGCCCCAGGTCCACGAGCATGACGTGCTCGGCGCGCTCCTTGTCGCTCGCGCGCAGCTCCTCCTCGAGGCGCTGGTCCTCCTCCGGGCCGCGCCCGCGCGGCCGCGTGCCCGCGATCGGCCGCACCTCGACCAGGTTGTCGGTGCGCCGCACCAGGGCTTCGGGGGACGATCCGACCAGCGCGAACTCGCCGAGCCGGAGAAAGTACATGTAGGGGGACGGGTTGGTCACCCGCAGCGCCCGGTAGGCCTCGAAGGCGGGCTGGCGCACGTCGGCGGTCATGCGGTGGCTCAGGACCACCTGGAAGATGTCGCCGGCGCGGATGTGCTCCTGCGCGCGCTCGACCGCCTCGAGGAAGTCGTCGCGCGCGATCGAGGAGCGCGGCACCGCGGGCTCGCCCATCGCCGCGGGCGGCTCCGACCAGGCGAGCGGGCGCCGCAGGCGCTCGACCTCGGCCTCGAGCCGGCTCACCGCGGCGTCCCAGGCGGCCCCGGGGTTCGAGCCCCCGCGGGCGTGGGTCACCACCTTCATGGTGTGGGTCAGGTTGTCGAACACGCTCACGACGTCGCCGAACAGGAACACCGCCTCGGGCAGGCCGAGGTCGTCCTTGGCGAGGCTCGGGAGCTTCTCGAACCAGCGCACCGCGTCGTAGCCGAAGAAGCCCACCGCCCCGCCGCAGAAGCGCGGCAGGCCCGGCAGCGGCACCGCCTGGCTCTGGCGCAGCAGCTCGGCGAGCTCCTCGACCGGGTGGCGCTTCCCCGGGACCACGTTGCCGCCCTCGTGGATCTCGCAGCGCTCGCCGCGGGCGATGAACACCCGCGAGGGGCGGCTACCGAGCAGCGAGAAGCGCCCCCACTTCTCTCCGCCCTCGACGCTCTCGAGCAGGAAGGAGTATGGCCCCTCGTCGATCTTGCGGAACGCCGAGACCGGGGTGTCGTGGTCGGCGAACACCTCGCGGTAGACCGGGACCAGCCGGCCATCGCGGGCCAGGGTCTCGAACTCGGAGCGGGTGGGGACGATCATGCGGACGACCCGTTCGTCAGGCGCCGTGCGCGAGCAGCTCGCGCGCCTGGCGCCGGGTGGTTTCGGTCACGCGGTCGCCGGCCAGCATGCGCGCCAGCTCGTCCACGCGCTCCGGGCCGGCGATGGCGCGCATCTCGGCCACCGTGCGCCCTTCGTTCAGGCGCTTCGTGACCCGGACGTGGTGGCTGGCGAGTGCCGCGATCATGGGCAGGTGGGTGACACAAACGATCTGGCGGTGTCGGGAGAGCCGCCGGAGCCGTTCTCCGACCGCCTGGGCCACCGCACCGCCGATCCCCGAATCTACTTCATCGAAAAGCAGAAGGTCAACGGGGTCTTGGGTTTCCAGCGCCGTCTTCAAGCCCAGCATGACCCGGGAAAGCTCCCCGCCCGAGGCGATGCGCTGCAGCGGGCGCGGGCTCTCCCCCGCGTTGGGGCTGAAGCGCATCTCGACCTCGTCGAGGCCACGGGCGCGGAAGTTCGCGTCCTCGGCCACGCGCGGGCTCACCGCGAAGTCGAGCCGCGCGTGCCCGAATCCCAGCGGCTTGAGCTCGCGCGAGAGCCGGGTGCCCCACTCCCGGGCCGCGGCCTGCCGCCGGCGCGAGAGCGCCTGGGCCGCCAGCGCGCAGGCGGCGCGCGCGCCCTCGACGCGCTCGCGGGCTCGGGCGAGGGTGCCGGTCGCATCCTCGGCGGCCGCCAGCTCGGCGCCCACCTCGGCGCGCCACGCGAGCAGCTCGGGCAGGGTGCGGCGGTGCTTGCGGGTGAGCCGGACGATGAGCTCGCGGCGCGCCTCGATGCGCTCGAGCCGCGCCGGGTCGGACTCGAGCCCGCCCGCGTAGTCGGTGAGCGCGCGCGCCGCCTCGCCCGCCGCGATGCGCGCCTCGTCGTGCCCGGGCAGGGTCTCGGCGAGCGCGGGATCGATGGCCGCCGCCTGCTCGAGGGCCCGCGCGGCGGCCGCGATCGCGTCCACCGCGGCGTGCTCGCCCTCGACCAGGCGCTCGAGGGCGATCGCGAGCAGCCCGCGCAGCCGGTCGGCGTGGGCGAGCCGCGCGGCCTCGCTGCGCAGGGGCTCCTCCTCGCCCTCCTCGAGCTGGGCCTCGTCGATCTCGCGCGCCGCCTGTTCCATCCACTCGCGCCGGTCGCTGATGCCGGCCAGCGACTGCTCGAGCCGCTCGAGCTCCCCGGCGGCCTCGCGCCAGGCGGCCAGCGCTTCGCCGTAGTGGGCGGTGTCGCCCTCGAGATCCGCGAGCCGGTCGAGCGCGTCGAGCCCCGCCTCGGCGCGCAGCAGGCTCTGGTGCTCGTGCTGGCCGTGGAGATCGGCGAGCAGCTCGCCGATGCGCTTGAGGCTCGCGACCGTGACCGGTGACTGGTTGACGAGCGCGCGCGCCTTGCCGCCCACATGGACCTCGCGGCGCAGGATCAGAGTCTCGCCGTCGAACTCGATCCCGAAGGCCGTGAGCTGCTCGCCCACCCGCTTCGCGCAGGCGCCCACGAGCCGGAACTCGCCCTCGACTGCGGCGAGCCTGGCGCCCTCGCGCACCGCGCCGGCGTCCGCCCGCCCGCCGACCAGCAGGTCCACGGCCTGGACCAGCAGCGACTTGCCTGCGCCGGTCTCCCCCGTCACCGCGTTGAGTCCGGGGCCGAAGCCGATGTCGGCGAGCTCGACCAGGGCGAGGTCGCGGATCGTGAGCCGCTCGAGCACGGCGCTACAGGCTCCGCTTGCGGCTGCCCTGCCAGCCGAGCTTGTTCCGGAGCGCGCGCACGAACGGACGCCGGGGATTCTGGAACATCCGCACCGCGGAGCGATCGAGCCGGATCCGCACCTCGTCGCGCGGCTCGAGGACGAAGCTGTCCTGGCCGTCGAGCAGCAGCAGCGTGCGGTCGAAGGAGCCCAGCAGCTGGACCGAGAGGTCGGCGTCGGCCGCGAGCACCAGGGAGCGGCTGCCGAGCGAGTGCGGGCAGGCCGGGGTCACGACCAGGGCCTCGAGATCGGGCGCGAGCAAGGGTCCTCCCGCCGAGAGCGAGTAGGCGGTCGAGCCCGCCGCAGTCGCCGCGATGAGCCCGTCGGCGACCAGGTGCCCGAGATCCTGGCCCAGTGCCGCGAGCCGCAGGTGAATCGCCGCGTAGCCGCCCGCCCCCTTGATGACGACGTCGTTGAGCGCGACCCCGCGCCGCACGCGGCGGCCGCGGCGATGGACCGCGGCGCCCACCAGGCGGCGCCGGGCCACCGGCCACTCGCCCCCCAGCGCCGCGCGCACGGCCCGGTCGAGCTCGCTCGCTTCAGCGGCGGCCAGGAAGCCGAGCCCGCCCAGGTTGACCGAGAGCAGCGCCCCGCTTCGCCCCGCGAGCGCGCGCCCGCCCGCGAGCACGGTGCCGTCGCCCCCCAGGGTGACGAGCACCTGGCACCAGCGCGCCAACTCCGCGAGCGGCTCGCCGGGCAGGCCCATCTCGGCCGCCAGCAGCTCGTCGAGCCGCACCTCGCGCCACTGGCGCGCGAGCAGTGCGCGCAGCCGGGTCGCGGCGCGCCGCACCTGGGGCCGCGCGACGTGACCCAGGATCGCGATACGGCGCGGTCCGGGCCGCCGGGAGGCGGTCATGTGTACTGGCGCTGGGTGGCTCGCGTCCACTCGAGCGCCGACGCGGCGATGCCGGCGGCGTCGAGACCGACGATCTTGAGCAGCTCGTCGCGCTTGCCGTGGGCCACGAACTCCGTGGGGAGCGCGAGCCGCAGCAGCGGCGTGCCCGAGAGTCCGTGGCGGTCCAGGCATTCGCTCACCGCGCTGCCGAACCCGCCCATCGGGACGTTTTCCTCGATCGTGATGATGCGCCCCACCGAGCGCGCGAGCCCGGTCACCATGCGCTCGTCGAGCGGGCACACGAAGCGGGCGTTGACCACGGTCGCCTTGATCCCCGCCGCCTCGAGCTGCTCGGCGGCCGCGAGCGCCGGCGGCACCATGGTGCCGAGCGCGATCATCGCGACGTCGCCGCCCGCGCGCAGGGTCTCGGACACCCCGATCGGCATGAGGCGCGGCTCGCGCTCGGGCAGCTTCTCGTCGGGGATGTTGGCGCGCGGATAGCGCACCGCGACCGGCCCGCGCCCGTGCTTGACCGCGGTCCACAGCATGTCCCGCAGCTCCTCGCCGTTGCGCGGCTGCATCAGGGTCATGCCGGGAATCATGCGCAGGAAGCCGACGTCGAAGCAGCCGTGCTGGGGCGCCCCGTCCTCCCCCACCAGGCCGGCGCGGTCCACCGCCAGGACGACGTGGAGGTTCTGGACCGCGATGTCGTGGATGATCTGGTCGAAGCCGCGCTGGAGGAAGGTCGAGTAGATCGCGGTGATGGGCGTGAGCCCCGCCGCCGCGAGCCCGGCCGAGAACGTCACGCCGTGCTCCTCGGCCATCCCGACATCGAAGAAGCGCTCCGGGAAGCGCTTCGCGAATGGCTTGAGGCCGGTGTTGTCGGTCATCGCCGCCGTCACCGCGACCACATGCGGCTCCTGTGCGGCGATCTCGACCGCGGTCTCGCCGAACACCTGGGTGTAGGTCTTGCGCGCGCTCTTCGAGGTGGTGCCGGTCTCGGGGTCGAACACGCCCACGCCATGGAAGGTGCCCGCGTCGCTCTCGGCCGGCCCGTAGCCGCGCCCCTTGCGGGTCACGACGTGCAGCAGGGTCGGGCCCTCGAAGCGCTTGAGGTCGCTCAGGGTCTCCTCGAGCACGTCGAAGTCGTGGCCGTCGATGGGCCCGAAGTACTTGAAGCCCAGCTCCTCGAACAGCAGGCCGGGCACGACCAGGCTCTGGAGGCCCTCCTTGATGCGGTGGGCCAGGGTCTGCGCCTTGGCGCCCTTGGGAAGCTTGCCCAGCAGCTCCCAGACGTCCTTCTCGAACGCTCGGTAGAGCCGGCTGGTCGTGAGCTTGGTGAGGTAGCGCGCGATCGCGCCCACGTTGGGCGAGATGCTCCACTCGTTGTCGTTGAGGATGACGATGAGGCGCTTGCCCAGCTCGCCGGCGTTGTTGAGCCCCTCGAACGCCATGCCGCCGGTGAGCGCGCCGTCCCCGATCACCGCGATGACGTGGTGGGACTCGCCCTTGAGGTCGCGGGCCACCGCGAAGCCGAGCGCCGCCGAGATCGAGGTGCTGCCGTGGCAGGTGCCGAAGGGGTCGTGCTCGCTCTCGGCGCGGTTGGGATAGCCGGCGAGGCCGCCCAGCGAGCGCAGGGTGTCGAAGCGCTCGGCCCGCCCGGTGAGCAGCTTGTGAGGATAGGACTGGTGCCCGACGTCGAAGATGATCTTGTCGCGCGGCGAGTCGTACACCCGGTGGAGCGCGAGCGTGAGCTCGACCACCCCCAGGTTGGGCGCCAGATGCCCGGCGCGGCGCGCGACGGTCTGGACGATGACGTGGCGCATCTCGGCGGCGAGCTGGACCAGCTCGGCCCGCGACAGGCCCTTGAGGTCGGCCGGGGACTGAATGCGTTCGAGCAGGCTCATCGGATGATCCAGTTCCACACCAGGGCGCTCACCACCCCCAGAATCGCCCCGATGAAGACCTCGAGCGGGGTGTGGCCGAGCAGCTCCATGAGGCGGTGGGCGTTCTTTTCGGGGTTTTCGAAGTGCTCGTCGATGAGGCGGTTGAGGATGACCGCCTGGCGCCCCGCCGCCTGACGCAAGCCCGCCGCATCATACATGACGATCAGGCTGAAATACAGGGTGACGCCGAAGATGGTCGTGCCGAAGCCTTCCTTGAGCCCCACCGCGGTCGAGAGCGCCGACACCGCCGCCGCGTGCGAGCTGGGCATGCCGCCCGTGCCCACGAAGCGGCGCAGGTTCCAGCGCCGGTGGGTGAAGAAGCTCGACAGGCCCTTGTAGGCCTGGACCAGGAACCCGACGATCAGCGCTAGCCAGAATGGACCCGTTGGCAGCCTCCGCAGTTGGTTGACGAAACCATACGGCGCGGCGCGGCGGCGGGCAAGCCGTCAGCGCTCGCGCGCCTCCATCGCCTGGATGAGCGCGAGCAGCAGGCGCGGGCGCCGGCAGTGCTCGGCGATCGTGTTTCTCGCCACCTCGACAAACACGCCGATGCCGTGCTGCGACGCCTCCACCCCCGCCGCCTTCGGATACGTGGCCTTGCGCCGGGCGGCGTCGGTCCCGGCGCGTTTGCCGAGCCGGCGCAGCGAGGAGTCCGCGTTGAGCAGATCGTCCTGGATCTGAAAGGCGAGTCCCAGGAAGTTGGCGGCGACCTCGAGCGTGGTCGCGGTCCGGCCACTCGCACCGCCCGCGATCGCGCCCAGCGCGGTGGCCGCACCCATCAGGGCGCCGGTCTTGTTCCAGTGGATGTTCATCACGCTGCTGCGCGTCACCCGGCGTCCTTCGGCCGCGAGGTCGAGGGCCTGCCCGCCCACCAGTCGCTCCCCGCCGCTCGCGTGGGCGAGCCGGCTCACGGCCTCGACCACGCGGTCCGGCGGCACGCCGGCCTGGGCGAGCCGGGCCAGCTCCTCGAAGGCGAAGGCGAGCAGCGCGTCGCCGGCCAGGATCGCGGTCGCCTCGCCGAACTTCTTGTGGGTCGTGAGGCGACCGCGCCGGTAGTCGTCGTCGTCGAGCGCGGGCAGGTCGTCGTGGACCAGCGAGAACGCGTGCACGCACTCGACCGCGATCGCGGCGGGCAGCGCGCGCTTCCAGTCGCCCCCCACCGCGTCGCACGCCGCCAGGGTCAGGAGCGGACGCAGGCGCTTCCCGGGCGAGAGCGCGGCGTAGCGAATCGCGCGTCCGAGTGTCCCCGGGGCCTTGCAGCGCCGGTCGAGCGCGCGCTCGAACTGGCGTTCGAACGTGCGCTTCATCACGGCCAGCGACGGAGCCCGCTGAAGTCGTCCGCGCGCGGACCGCACCAGCCGCAGGGCCGGGCGCTTCAAAACGGGAGCTTGCCCTCGGAGGGGTTCTCCGGGGACTTGAGGTCGATCTCGAGCGGCTCGGTGCGGGGCTCCCCGCCCGCGCCACCGTCGCCGGTGAGACGCTCGATGCGCTTCTCGGCCTCGTCGAGCGTGCGGGTGAGCTGCTTCGAGAGCCGCATGCCCTCTTCGTAGCGGGCGATCGACTCCTCGAGCGAGAGGCTGCCGCTCTCGAGCTCGTCCACGATGGTCTCGAGCCGCTCGATCGCCTCCTCGAAGCTGGGCGGGGCGGCGCCTTCACGGTCCGCCGCGGGGGTGGCCGCGGGGCGCTTCTTCTCAGCCGGCATCTCGACCTCCGGGTCGCACCGCTTCGATGCGCGCGTCCGCTTCGCCGCGCGCGAACTCGAGTCCCAGCAACTCGCCGACCGCGAGCCCGGCCGCGCTGCGGACCAGAGTACCGTCGGGCCGCCGCGCCAGGCAATAGCCGCGCTCGAGCACCAGGCGCGGCGAGAGCGCGCGCAACCGGTCCTGGTAGCCCACCAGCCGGGTGCGCCGGGCGTTCATGGGCTCGACCAGCGCCGCGATGAGCCGCGCGCGCGCTGCGGCGGCCTGCTCGCGGCGCCGCTCGATGGCGCGCGGCCACTCGCGCAGGCCGTAGCGCTGGAGCAGCGCGAGCAGCCGGTCGCGCGCCCGTCCGAGCCGTCCCCCGAGGGCGGCGGCGATGCGCGCGATGAAATCGTCGATGCGCTGCTGGTGGAGCCCGAGCGCGTCGCGCTGGCGGCGGAACCCGTACTTCTCGAGCAGGGTCGAAAGCCGGCGGCGGCGCTCGTCCATGCCGGCCGCGAGCGCGCGCGCGAGGTCGCCGCGCCACTGGTCCACGCGCTCGCGCACCTCGTCGCGCACCCGCACCGCGAGCTCGGCGGCGTTCGAGGGCGTGGCGGCGCGCACGTCGGCGGCCAGGTCGGTGAGGGTCCAGTCCACCTCGTGCCCGACCGCGGCGATGACCGGCAGGGCCGAGCCCGCGACCGCGCGCACCACGATCTCCTCGTTGAAGGCCCACAGGTCCTCGATCGAGCCGCCGCCGCGGCCGACGATCAGCAGGTCGACGCCCGGCAGGCGGTTGAAGCGCTCGATCGCCGCCGCGATCTCCTGTGCCGCGCCCTCGCCCTGGACCCGCACCGGGGCGAGCACGATCGCGATCGAGGGCCAGCGCGCCCGCAGCACCTTGACCATGTCGCGCACCGCGGCGCCGATCGGCGAGGTCACGAGCCCGATGCACATCGGGTAGCGGGGCAGCGGCCGCTTGCGCGCGGGGTCGAACAGCCCCTCGGCCTGGAGCGCGCGCTTGAGCTGCTCGAGCGCCAGCAGCAGGGCGCCGATGCCGGCCGGGCGCATCTCGCGCACCGTGAGCTGGTAGCGGCCGCGCGCGGCGTACACCGTCACGTCGCCAAAGGCCTCGATCTCGGCGCCGTCCCGCGGCTCGAAGCCGAGCCGCGAGAAGGTGCCCTTCCACATCACGCAGTCGAGCTGGCTCGAAGCGTCCTTGAGGCTGAAGTAGAGGTGGCCGCTGGGCGCGCGCTTGACCCCGGTGAGCTCGCCCTTGACCCACACCGCCGGGAAGCCGGCCTCGAGCGCCTCCTTGATGCGCTGGGTGAGCGCGGAAACCGAGAGCATGCCCTCGGTCTGCGGCAGCGTCGCCACGCTACACCTCGACGCGCGCGCTCTGGCGCCCGGCCGCGAGCACGGTGTTCGCGACCACCATCGCGACGGTCATGGGTCCGACACCGCCCGGCACCGGGGTGAGCGCGCCGGCGACCCGCGCCACCGAGGGTGCGTCGCAGTCCCCGACCAGGCGGTGGCCGCCGCGGGCCGCGGGATCGGCGAGCCGGTGGATGCCGACGTCCACGACCGTGGCGCCGGGCTTCACCCACTCCCCGGTCACCAGCTGCGGGCGGCCGATGGCCGCGACCAGCAGGTCGGCCTCGCGCGCGAGTCGCTGGAGATCGCGGCCGCTCACGCTGTGTCCGAGCGTGACGGTCATGTCCACGCCGCGGCTCGAGAGCAGGTTCGAAAGCGGCCTCCCAACGATGGCGCTCCGCCCCAGGACCACGGCGTGCCGGCCGGCGAGCGGGATCTGGTGGTGGCGCAGCAGCTCGAGGATGCCGCGCGGCGTGGCGGGCACGAAGCCGGGAAGCCCGAGGCACAGGCGCCCGACGTTGACCGGGTGAAAGCCGTCCACGTCCTTGGCGGGTGGAATCGCGTCCATGACCTGCGTGGCGTCCGGGATCCCGGGCCTCGCGGGATCGGCCCCGAGCGGGAGCTGGACCAGGATGCCGTGGATGCCGGGGTTCGCCCCCAGCTCGCGCACGCGCGTGACCACGGCGGCGGTCTCGGCGCCGGCGGGGAGCGAGACGCGCTCGATCGCGATGCCGACTTCGGCACACGCCTCGCTCTTGCGCTTGAGGTAGATCCTGGAGGCCTGGTCCTCGCCCACCGAGACCAGGGCGAGGCGCGGCGTGACGCCCAGGCCCTTCAGGCGCTCGACCTCTTGGTGGGCGGCGTAGCGCACGGTCGCGGCCGGCTCGTCGCCGCCGAGGAGCCGCGCGCCGCCCGTGGCGGCGACGGTCGCGTACGGAACCTGAATGCGCTCGATCGCGGTCGCCCGGCCGCTCGCCGGGTCCACGGTGACGAGCACCGCGTTCAGGCGCAGGTCGCCCGCGGCCGGGGTGAGGCGCTCGGGCATCAGGGTCAGGAAGCGGCGCAGCGCGCCTCCCTTCTCCATCCCGATGACCGAGTCGAAGCCGCCCGTCATGCCGGCGTCGCACACGAACGCGGTGCCGCCGGGGAGCACGCGCTCGTCGGCGGTCTGGACATGCGTATGGGTGCCGATGACCGCGCTCACGCGCCCGTCGAGGTGCCACCCCATGGCGATCTTCTCGGCGGTGGTCTCGGTGTGGAAGTCCACGACGATCACCTTGCAGCGCGACGCCAGCGCCTCGAGCGCACGGTCCACGGCGCGGAACGGATCGTCCGCCTCCTTCATGAACACGCGGCCCAGCAGGTTGACGATCCCGACCGGGGTGCCGTCGGCGGCCTTGAAGACCGCCCAGCCCTGGCCCGAAGTGCCGGGCGGCAGGTTCGCGGGGCGCACCAGGCGCGGCTCGTCGGCGATATACGAGGTGCTCTCCCGCCGGTCCCACAGGTGGTTGCCGCCGGTGAGCACGTCCACCCCGGCCGCGAACAGCTCGGCGCCCGAATCGCGCGTGAGCCCGAAGCCGCCGGCGGAGTTCTCGGCGTTGCAGATGACGAGCGCCGCCTCGTAACGGCGGCGCAGAGCGGGCAGCAGGGCCTTCAGCACGTCGCGGCCCGGCGACCCGATGACGTCGGCGACGAACAGGAGGTTCAGGAGGTCCGCCTTATTTCGCGTAGTCCACCGCGCGCGTCTCGCGGATGACGGTCACGCG
>JBGQIE010000083.1:0-11776 GCA_041498315.1 Candidatus Eiseniibacteriota bacterium | reverse complement strand
GTTGCACCCCATGGCGGCGTTCGTGAGCCAGACGCTCACGTCGCCGGGGAGCGAGTCGGCGTACGGCGGGGTGGCCGTGAGGTCCATGCGCACGCCCGCGAGCCGCAGAGTCTGCGGCTGCTGGTTGAGCGCCCACACGATGCCCGCGAAATAGCCGCCCCCCGCGAGCAGCTCGGGGGTGCTGCAACCCCCCGTGTTGCCGCCGGTCCTGCGATAGCCGAACACGCTGGCCGCGATGGCGACCGAATCGATCGGCGCGTCGGCGGCCGGCGTGTCGAAGCGCCATACCGGGCCGTTCGATCGCTCGCCGGCGGTGGCGTTGTCGATCGTCACCGACCAGAAATTGGCGCCGTGCTCGATCCAGCGCGTCCTGGGCAGCACCAGGGCGCGGGCGCCGCGGTAGACGAACGGCTGGGTGCGCGCCGCGACCAGCATCGAGTCGGGCCCCACGTAGACCTCGTAGGCGAGCGCGCCGGGCGTGGTCTCGTTGCCGGCCCAGGCGAGGGTCGTGAACGGAGACTCGACCGACCGATCGGCCGGGAACGGCGCGGAGGGGTGGCGCACGCTCGTGGTCGTGAACTGCCAGCGGTAGGCGGTCCCGAGCGGCACGCCCGCGGCGCTCTCGAGGTTGGGGGAAAGCTCGACGGTGTAGGTCGTGAGGAGCGCGAGCGTGACCAGGGGCCGCAGGTGGATGCGGCGCGTGGCCGGCTCCCAGCTGACGCTGATCGGGATCCGCACGGTGTCGAGCTTGAGATAGACGTTGCGGGTCGTGACCGTCGCGGCATCGAGGTCCTCCGCGCACTCGGCCCAGATGTCGGCGGCGTAGTCGGTGAACACGCTGCGCGGCGTCGGGCTCACGGCGAGGATGCCCGGCGGCGGCGGCGGCGCCGAGGCGGTCGGCGCGACCCGCGCGTGCTTCGCGCACCCGCCGAGCGCCAGGGCGGCGAGCAGCACGATCGCGCGGCGGACCGGCGCCGCGGACCGCCGGCCCTGGATTCGCGGGAGGCGCGCGCTCATCGGATCAGCACGAAACGCCCGGTCGCATGCCCCAGCGACGAGTCCACGGTGAACAGGTAGATCCCGGATTCGACGTCCTGGCCGTTGCGCGAGATCAGGTTCCACGGCGCCTGCCCATCACCCCCGCTGCCGTCGTGGTCGAGCTGCGCGACGAAATCCCCGGCGACGGTCCAGATCTTGATCGTGCACCGCGCCCGCGGCAGCCCCATGAAATCGACGTGGCGCCCGAACGGATCGCCACGAATCGGCGGCCGGTCCCAGGCCGCGCCGCCGCGGTAGGGATTGGGCACCACCCACACCCCACCGACACCTCCGTTCGCCGCGACGTGCGGCACCACGACGCTGTCGATGACGGCCGTCACCGGGCTCTCGATGCGCTCGATCCGGGTCCCCCCGCCGCTCAGCGTCACGGTGCGCTGGGCCACCGTCGTCACCAGGTAGAGGTAGTCGAAACCGTCGAGCACCCGCCCGTCCGTGAACGCGTAGCGCCCGATCGGGTAGTGCTTCTGCCCGAAGCGGATGAAGTCGTAGCCCACCGTGCTGTCGGTCACCGCGGCGAGCGGCACCTCGCTGTTGAGGGTGTCGGTGCTGAAGGCGGCGATGAGCTCCCAGTGGTCGGGCGGCGGCAGGAGCGACTCGCGCTTCCAGTCCGAGAGCCGGTAGACGCGGTACCCGCTGAAGCTGTAGCCCCCGGCGCCCGCGACCCCGGCCTTGAGCAGGATCTCGGGCTGGTTGTCCCAGCCGATGCGCACCGCGTGATCGCCCGGGGCCACGTGGTAGCCGGGCGCCGGCGGCACCGAGCCCGGATCGAGCCAACGCTCGATGGTCTCGAACCCGCCCACCCCGGTGCAGGCGTCGCAATCGGCGTTGGTCCAGACGCAGTGGCCGTGCGAGTAGTGAACCGAGATCTCGGGGGGAAACGTGGCATCACCGGCGAAATCCGCCGGACAGTTGGGATCGTAGTAGAAGTCGACGCCGGGGGGCGGCTCGATGCACACCTCGTGGCCGTTCTTGCCGGTCTCGCCGATCATGAAGTCGGTTCCGAGCGTGTCGGGAAGCAGGTTGAATTTCGTGCCGTGGTAGAGGAACGCGGCGTTGCCCACGTTCGTCTTCAGGCTGTCGGCGTCCGGGGCGGCCACCAGCGCGACCGCGAAATCGACCGACTGCCCGGGATCGAGCGTGGGGAACGGCCCGCACGCCACCAGCACGACCTGGTCGCCGGGCAGGTCCGACGTGTTGACCGGATAGCGCCCGGCGAGCGCGTCGTAGCGGTCCTGGTCGAGCAGCGGGAGACCGCCCTGACCCGTGGGCAGGTCCTGCCGGAAGATCGAATAGCGGAAGCTCACCCGCCCCGGCGCCCGCGCGGCGTTGTTCGCCGTCACGTTCTCGAGCACCCCGAGCGGATCGGTCGTGTGACCGAGGCCCACCACGGCGATCGCGGGCAGCCCCGAGTTCGGCACGCCGTCCACGACGGCCGGAAAGGTCTGCTTGAAGCTGGTGAAGCAGTTTTGCCCGCCCCCGATGCCGCTCACCGTGATGAACTGGAAGCCCTCGGGGAACGAGCGCGTGGCGGTGCGGTAGACCACCCGGTCATTCAGTTCGCCAAGCGGGTCGTCGCGCCCGCGCGAGTCGAGGTCGGCGAGCAGGCCCACGTAGAGCTGGTGCAGCGTGCTCGCGCTGTGGTTCGTGATCGTGAACTGAAGCCCCGCGATCGTGTCGTAGCCCGGCAGCGCCCAGGCGTAGGCCTCCTGATGCACGGAAAGCCCGAAGGCCTGATGCCTCTCCCCGTTGGGGTAGCCGTAGTTGATCGCGGCGGGCTGGTCGTCGGTGTAGTCGGCCGCCGCCACCTGATCGGAGGGAAATCCCAGGTCCTCGTCGATCTCGCCGTCCCCGTCGTCGTCGCGGCCGTTGAAGATCTCCTCGTCGATCTTTCCGTCGCCGTCGTCGTCCACCCCGCGCCGGCTGCCGCTGCGGCCCCGCAGCCCCATGCGCACGCGATCGTTGGGATCGAGGGTCGGGCGCCACTCGAGCTCGGGGCCGCCCGAGACCCGCCCGTGGCCGAGTTCGTCGAGCGCGCCCACCCACAGGGAGGCGTGCTTGAGGCACTCGTGTCCGCTGCCGCGCGGGTACTCGAACGAAGGATCGAACGACAGTCCGACGTCGTAGAACGCGTTGCCCAGGATGCCGACGTTCGTCACGCGCATCGCGTAGCCGCCGGCGTTCAGGGTCGGGCCGCGGTCGTTGATGTCCATGACCGCCCCGGCGGGGACCGTGCTCCACGCCAGCCAGACCAGGGCGAGCAGCCCCGCGCGGGGGTCGATTCTCAGGAGCGTTCCTTTCGGGGGAGAGTCATCCCGGCGGCACGGCCCGCCGCATGGAAGCAGCGATTCTAGCCGTCGGGAGAGGCCCGTTCAACGCCCGCGAGCGGCCCGTCGCCCGAATTCCGGACCCGGCGCGGGGCCTGCTAGAGTCGGGCTCGTGTGCACCCTCATCCTGGGCGTGGACGTGACCGGGCCGGGTACCGTGATCGTGGGAGCCAACCGCGACGAGGACCCGGCCCGGCCGAGCGACCCTCCCGCCGTTCTGCAACTCGAGCCCCGCGTGGTCGGCGGGCGCGATCGGCGCGCCGGGGGCACCTGGCTCGCGGTGCGCGAGGCCCGCGCCCTGCTCGCGATGCTCAATCGCCGCGACCCCGGAACGCCCCCTGCGGCCCCGCGCTCGCGCGGGCTGCTGGCGCTCGAGAGCGCGGCCGCCGGCACGGGCGGGGCGGACCTCCCGGGGCGCACGCTCGCGCGCGCCGCCCTCGACCAGGCGCTCGCGAGCCTCGAGGCCCACACCTACGCGGCGTTCTCGATGGTGTTCGCCTCCCCCGGAGCCTGCTGGATGATCGCGCACCGGCCCGGCGAGCCGCCCCGGGTCGCCGACCTTCCCGCCGGCTGGCACGTGCTCACCCACACCGACCTCGACGACCCGGCCGAGCCGCGCGCGGCCCGGCTGCTGCGCGAGATCGCGGACTTCAGGCCGCGCTCGCCCGCGGAGGCCTCGCGCGGGATCGCCGACCGCCTGCGCGAGCACGGCCCCGGCGCGGACGCGGTGTGCATCCACGACGGCCGCATGGTGACGGTCTCGTCCTCGCGCGTCTGGCTCGCGCCCCACGAGGCGCGCTACGTTCACATCGAAGGCAGGCCGTGCGTGGGTCTCGAAACGGACCTCACACCCCTGCTCGCCCCGGGTCCCTAAGCCCTAGGAGCCGTCATGAGACTCGAGCACCAGGTCGCACTCATCACCGGCGCAAGCCACGGTCTCGGGCTCGCCATCGCCCGCTCGCTCGCGGCCGAGGGCGCCGCGATCGCGTGCGTCGCGCGGCCCGGGCCCGAGCTCGACCGCGCGGTCGCGGAGCTGCGCGCGACCGGAAGCCCGGCGCTCGCCGCGGCCGCCGACGTCACCCGGGCCGACGAGGTCGAGCGCGCCGTCCAGGCCACGCTCGAGCAGTGGGGGCGGCTCGACATCGTCGTGCTCAACGCCGGCACCTGGAAGGGCGGAGCGCTCCACGAGATGACGGAGGCGGCGTGGGACCAGCTTCTCGACCTCAACCTCAAGGGTGCCTTCCTCACCCTCAAGGCCACGCTGCCCTGGCTCATCGAGCGCCGGCGCGGAACCATCGTGGGCATCGCCTCGCTCGGCGCCTGGGTGGGCCAGGCGAACGCCTCCGCCTACGCGGCCTCGAAGTGGGGCCTGCGCGGGCTGCTCGAATCGGTGGCGCTCGAGGTCAAGCCGCACGGCATCCGCGTGAGCATCGTCGCGCCGCACAACATCAACTCCGCCGGGCGCGCGATCCCGCCCGGCGGCGAGGAGCGGCTCCACCACCTCGAGCCCGCCGAGATCGCGGCACTGGTTGCCTTCGTGTGCACCGCGCCGGACCACGTCGCAGTGGGCAACGTCACCGTCTGGCCGGTGGGCGCGGGGATCGTCTCGCAGGGCTAGGGCCCGCGCGCGCGGCACGCTCCAGCCTGGCCTTCGGGGCCCGCCGCGCCTAATATGGTCGGCGGCGGACGACGCGAGCCGCGGGGGCGGGTCGAGGGAGGGGGTTGGGATGGAGATGAACTTCCCCGAGTGCCGGAAGTGCGAGGATGGCGTCCTGCTGCCGCTCTCGGACTACGGCCGCGACGGCGCGCCGATCACCTACAAGGCCTGGGTGTGCAGCAATCCGGTCTGCGGGTTCAACGTGCGCATTGACAACGGCGAGATCAGCCTCGGCCGCGACATCGGGACCTCGAGCAAATAGACTTTGATCCGCGCGACCGTCTTCGACCTCGACAATACGCTCACCGATTTCATGAAGACGAAGTCGGACGCCGTGGCGGCCGCGATCGACGGCATGATCGACGCCGGCCTCAACCTGCCACGGGCCACGCTCCAGGAGCGGATCGACGCGATCTACCAGTCGAAGGGGCTCGAGTACCAGCAGGTCTTCGACGAGCTGCTCGAGCAGCTCGCGGGGCACATCGATCCCAAGATCCACGCCTCGGGCATCGTCGCCTACCGCCGGGTGCGTGCCGCGATGGTGCTCTACCCCCACGTCCAGCTCACGCTCCTCGAGCTCGCGAAGCGCGGGGTCCGGCTCGGCGTGGTCTCGGACGCGCCGCGCACCCAGGTGTGGCAGCGCCTGTGCTCGCTCGGGCTCCAGCACGTGTTCGACGCGGTGGTCGCCTTCGACGACACCGGCCAGCGCAAGCCCGACCCCGCGCCCTTCCGCGAGGTGCTCTCGCGGCTCGAGGCGCGCCCCGAGGAGACGCTCATGGTCGGCGACTGGGCCGAACGTGACGTCGTCGGGGGCCGCAGCCTGGGCATGAAGACCGTGTTCGCACGCTACGGCGACACCTTCGGCACGGTGTCGTCGGGAGCGGACTACGACATCGACGACGTGTTCGAGCTGGTGGGCATCGTTGACCGGCTCAACGGACGCGCGGGGTCCTCCCCGCCCGTCCTGGCGCCGCTTCCCCAGGGCGCCGCGCCAACCCCAACCGGGAGGAAGCATGGGTAACGCCAAGGTCAAGGCCGCGAAGGTCAAGGTCGTCCAACCCCCTGAGGGCACTGGCGGACTCGACGGCCGCTTTCACGTCTACATCTTCGACGTGTTCAACCAGGGCTTCCTCGCCGGCAAGCCGTTCGACACCGTCGAGCGCGCGGTGGCGTTCCAGCGTCACGAGCAGGAGCGCATCTACCTCGATCAGGAGGCGGACCCCGAGCTGTTCGACCTGCCGTTCATCTCGGCCGATCCCGACCTCGTCAATCGTGTCGCGCGCGACCCCGAATACAAGCAGCGCCTGATCCGCGAACTCACGCCCGACGCGCGCGCCCGCGGCCGCAAGCGCTAGTGCTCGCCCTGGTCGTCGCGGGACTGCTCGCCGCCTCCGTGACCGCGGCCCCGGCGCGCGACACGTCGCTGCGGGTTCCCGGCACCGTGCTGCGCTTCGGCATGTCGCAGGCCCGGGTCCAGCGCGTCCTGAGCGCCCAGCCCGCCCCGTCCGTTCAGACGCCCGCTCCGCGGCCCCGCGCCGCGGCCCCGCCCGCCAGCGGGGCCCCGGCCGGCCCCGGGGCCGCCGCCGCGGTCCCCGCGGTGCGAGTGCGCTTTTTCGGCCTCGACGGCCAGGCCACGCTCGGATTCGAGGATGACCTGCTGGCGAATGTGGCGATCCGGGTGAGCAACCCCTCGCCGCACGACATCGACTACGTCGAGGATGAACTCGCCCGCCAGGGCTTCCGCCGCCGCTGCGACATGCGCGAGGGGCTCATGCGCCGCTGCGACTGGACCGCGCGCGCACACGTGCGGCTTTCGACCTCCGAGGCCATCCTCGAGGCCTACCTCGAGCCGGCCGCGGCGCCCCCGTGGCCGGGCGCCCCCGCGCGATCGCTGGCCGCACCGCTGGCCCCCGCGCCCCCCGAGACGCTGTGGCTGAGCCTGGGCGAGGCGGCCGGCTCCCAGGGAGCAGCACCCGCGTCCGATTCGCTGCCCCCGGCGGTCGTGCTCGCCTCCTGCCAGCCGGTGCGTCCCGAGATCGCGCGCCAGTCCGGCGTGTTCGGGCGCGTGCTGGTCGAGGCGACGGTGGATTCGAGCGGCCGCGTGGTCGCGACGCGGATCGCCCGCGGCGTGCCCATGCTGGACGCGCCGGCGCTCGAGTGCGCGCGCCAGTATCGCTTCGCGCCCTGCGCCTGGCGCGGCCGCACCCATCCGTTCCGGGTCACGCTGCCGATCAGGTTCACGCTGTGAGCGCGCAGCTGCTCCTCACCGCCGCCCAGATGCGCGAGCTCGATCAAGAAACGATCGCGGGCGGCCATGCGACGGGTGCCCAGCTGATGGAGCGCGCCGGGGCCGGTGTCGTCGAGAGCATGGAGCGCCGCTACGGACCCGCGCTCGGGCTTCGCGTCCTGGCGCTGTGCGGTCCCGGCAACAACGGCGGCGATGGCCTGGTCGCGGCGCGCCACCTGCGCGCGCGCGGCGCCGAGGTGGCGGTAGGGCTGCTGGGCGAGGCCGCACGACTCCGCGGCGACGCCCTCACCCAGCTCGAGCGCTTCGAGGCCGCGGGCGGCCGCGTGACGCCCCTCGACGGCGAGGCGGCGCTCGAACGGCTGCTCCGGTCACGCGACCGCTGGGATTACGCGCTCGACGCCGTGCTCGGCACCGGCGCGCGCGGCACCCCCGAGGGGCTCGCGGCGGCGGCGGTGCAGAGCCTGCGCGAGCTCGACGATGCCGGCACGCGGGTCGTGGCGGTGGACCTGCCCACCGGCGTCAACGCCGATACCGGCGAGATCGCGCGCCGCGCGGTGCGCGCCGACCTCACGGTCACCTTCGGGCACCCCAAGCGCGGCCACGTGCTCTACCCGGGCCGCGCCTTCGCCGGCATGCTCGAGGTCGTGGACATCGGCCTCAGCCCCGCGAGCCCCGATGCCGGACGCCATCCGTTCGAGCTCGCGAGCGAGGCGGCCATGGCCGAGCTGCTCCCCGAGCGCGATCCGCGCGCCCACAAGGGCCGCACCGGCCGCGTGCTCATCGTCGGCGGCTCGGTCGGGCTCACCGGCGCGGTCGCGCTCGCCGCGCGCGCCGCCACCCGCGCGGGCGCGGGCTACGTGCAGGCGGCGGTTCCCGCGAGCCTCAACGACGCGCTCGAGGCCAAGCTCACCGAACAGATGACGATCCCCTGTCCCGAGACCGGGGCGCGCGCCTTCGCGCTCGATGCGCTCGAGCCCATCCTCAAGCGCGCGGCCGCGGCCGACGTGCTGGTGCTGGGCTCGGGCCTCTCGCGCGCCCCCGAGGCGGTCGAGCTCGCCCGCCAGCTCGCCGCCCGTTGCGCGCTGCCGCAGGTCATCGACGCCGACGGGCTCAACGCGCTCGCGGGCACGGCGGCGCTGCTCGAGAAGCCGAAGGGGCCGCGCGTGCTCACGCCCCACCTGGGCGAGGCCGCGCGCCTCACCGGGGTCGCGGTCGAATCACTCGAAGCCCATCGCCTGGACGCGGCGCGCGAGTGGGCGATGCGCTTCCAGTCCGTGCTCGTGCTCAAGGGCGCCCCCACCGTGACCGGCGCGCCGGACGGGATCGCGACCGTGAACTCGACCGGCAACGCCGGGATGGCGACCGCGGGGGTCGGCGACGTGCTCTCGGGCGTGATCGCCGCGCTCATCGGCCAGGGGCTCGGGGCCTATGACGCGGCGCGGCTCGCGGTGTACCTCCACGGCGCCGCGGGCGATCTCGCGGCCGCGGAGCTCGGGCCGATCGGCATCTCGGCGGGGGACTGCCTCGAGCGGCTGCCGCGCGCGATCCGGCAGCTCATGCGCGTGCGCGAGGAGCGGCTGGCGGCGGGGCACCCAGCAGGAAGCCCGCGCGTGTCGCGCGGGCTTCGAGCGTGATCGCGACCGATTACCCGAGGTGCGGCTTGATCACGGACAACAGCCTCGGCTTCGGCACCGCGCCCAGGATGCGCTCGACCATCTTCCCTTCCTTGAACACCATCAGGGTCGGGATGCTCTGCACCCCGTAGCGGATGGCGATATCCTGGTTCTGATCCACGTCCACCTTGACGACCTTGAGCTGCCCCTTGTACTCGACGGCAAGCTCCTCGACGGTGGGAGCGATGACACGGCACGGCCCGCACCAGGCCGCCCAGAAGTCCACGAGCACCGGCTCGCGGGATTCCAGGACCTCGGTGGTAAAGGTTTCCTCGGTGACGGCTACCGCGTTTCCCATGGCAACACCCCCCTCGCGCACCTAGTATTCAATCAAGCGCCCCTTCGGATGCCGAAGGGGCAGAAAAGATGCATGGTCATTGGTTCGAACCGATTCCGGCCCACGGCGAGCATGCGTCCGGCTCCCGTCAAGGCCGCGCTAGGATAGAAAGGCCGCGTGGCCACCGTCAACCACCATTCGGCGCTCCGCGCGCCCCGCTCGCGCTCGTGATCCCGCTTCGCGACGAAAATCCCTCCTCGACCGTGCCGATCGTCACGCGCGCGATCATTGCCGTCAACATCGTGGTTTTCGTGTACGAGATCGCACTCGGTCCGCTGCTCAAGCCGTTCATGATGAGCTGGGGACTCGTACCCGAACGTCTGACGCTCGCGCTGCGCTATGGCGAGGAGCCCTGGCTCGGGCCGGGCCTCACCCTGTTCTCGTCCATGTTCCTGCACGGCGGCTGGATGCACCTGATCGGAAACATGTGGTACCTGTGGATCTTCGGCGACAACGTCGAGGACCGCTTCGGCCACGCGCGCTATCTCCTGTTCTATCTCGGCGCCGGGATCGCCGCGGGGCTGGTCCAGTACGCGACCAACCCGGCCTCGAGCCTGCCCACGGTGGGGGCGAGCGGGGCGATCGCCGGCGTGCTCGGCGCCTACGCGGTGGCCTTCCCGCGCGCCCGCGTCATCACGCTCGTCCCGCTGTTCGTGTTCATCCAGGTCATGCCGCTGCCGGCCCTGGTCGTGCTCGGGCTGTGGTTCGTGATCCAGTTCTTCAGCGGCACGCTGGCGCTCGCCTCGGCGATGAGCGGCGGGATCGCGTTCTGGGCCCACATCGGAGGGTTCGCCTTCGGCGCGCTCGCGATGCTGGTCCTGGGCGGCGGCCGGCGCGGTTCGTACGCGCGCATCGTGGATTGAGGCGGTCCCGGCCGATACCCCGGAGGGCGGGACCCGCTTCCGGGCGGGTCGCGAATGGGATAGCATGACGCCCTGCGCAACCGCGGCAGACGGGCTTCCCGGCCCCCGCATCCGCCGCCCGCACCTTCGGGAGGATTCGCCGTGCGCCAAGATCTCGATCGCCTGATGAAGCAGCGCGGGCTCGCCGGCATGGTCGTCATCGCCTTCGACCGCTACACCCCCGCGATGTACTACGCGACCGGCCAGAAGATCCATTTCGGTACCTACTTTCGCGCCCCCGACGGGCGCGCCCATCTCATCCACGATCCCATGGAGCGCGACCAGGCGGCGGCGGTGGGCTGCGAGTGCTCGACACCGGCCCAGATGGGCCTCAACCGCCTGCTCGACATCGAGGGCAGCCCGGCGCGCGCCCACGGCCGGCTGATCGCCGAGACCTGTACCACCCTCGGCATCCAGGGCACGGTCGCCTTCTACGGCGACCTGCCGGCGGGGTTCGCCCACGCGCTGTTCGAGCGTGCGCTCGAGGTGAATCCGGCGATCAAGGTCGACCACTCGCACCCCGACATCATGGCCGAGGCGCGAGCCACCAAGAGCCCGGACGAGATCGACGCCATCCGCCACGCCGCGCGCGGCGCGACCGCGGCGATCGAGAAGTTGCGCGGCTACCTGGGCTCGCTCACGCGCGACGGCGATCAGTTCCGCTCGCACGGCTCCGGGCCGGTCAAGCTCGGCGACCCGAGACGGCTGCTGCGCGCCGAGTTCCTCGCCCACGGCCTCGCCGAGGCGGGCGGCGAGAGCATCGTGTCGCAGGGGCGCGATGCCGGCGTGCCGCACAACCGCGGCAACGACGCCGAGCTGCTGCGGCCCGGCGTGCCGCTGCTGGTGGATATCTTCCCCGGCGAGTCGGGCGGCGGCTACTACAGCGACCTCACGCGCACCTTCTGCCTGGGCTCGGCACCCGCGCCGCTCGAGCGACTCTACGGCGACGTCAAGGCCGCCTTCGACACCGCGATGACGACGCTCGCGGTGGGCGAGCCGTGCCGCGCCTACCAGGACCGGGTGTGCGACCTGTTCGAGCAGCGCGGCCACGCCACGGTGCGCGGGAACGAGACCACCCAGGAGGGCTACGTCCACGGGCTCGGCCACGGGGTGGGGCTCGCGGTCCACGAGGCGCCGCGGCTCGGCGGGCCGGCCTCGAACACCCAGACGCTCGAGCCCGGCATGGTCATCACGGTCGAGCCCGGCCTCTACTATCCGTCGCGCGGGCTGGGCGTGCGCATCGAGGACCTGGTCCTGGTGCGTCCCGACGGCGGCTTCGAGAACCTCACTCCGGCGCCCTACGACCTGGTGATCGAGCCGCGCGGTTGAAGCGTTCGCACGACGTCCCGCGTCCGCCGCTCGCCGAGCGCTGCGTGCTGGTGGGACGGTCCGAGCGCGCGCGCCGCGCCTCCGGGGCCGCCGCCGCGGCAGGCCGCGCCGCCGAGCCGCCGCGCGAAGCCGAGAAGCTCCCGGCCTCGCTCGAGGAGCTGGCGCGCCTCGCCGAGACCGCCGGGGCGCGCGTGCGCGGCACGCTCATCACCCGCCCGGGGCCGGCCCGCCCCTCGACCTTCATCGG